>JAAEZL010000003.1:75508-84559 GCA_018222875.1 Algicola sp. | reverse complement strand
GTTATCACATCGTCTTGTGCATTTGGATCAGATTCATCTACACCCAATATGTTTGCACGATCAATATCAATTAATCTAACATTAGCCATACCTAAAGTGTTATCTTCACCAGCATAGCGAGCTTTCCAGTTAAACTGTTGAGCATATAACTCAATCACCATAGGATCTTCACTTTCATCGATATTCATAATGCTCGTCCACGTGAACAATCCATAAATAATTAATCCAGCTAATACTACCACAGGAATGAATGTCCAAATCGCCTCTAAAGTATTGTTATCAGCATAAAATAGTGCTTTACGCCCTTTTTCTCCTTTATATTTGTAAGCAAAATAATGTAATAAGAATTGCGTAAATGTTTGTACGATAAAAATGAGAACCATTGAGATAATCATTAAATTATCTATTTGTGGGCCATGCTCTGATGCCGAATTAGACATTAAAGGCAGATCTCCTAAATACCAAAAGCTGGCAATAGTAATGGCATAAATAAAGACGAGAAATGCCATCATTAAATATCCATTAAGCTTATTGTCTTTATCTGTAGCTACCTGATCATTACTATCTGAACCAACTTGAGCCAGGTCAAATATTTTAACCATTTGCCAAATGGCAATAGCTATAAAAAGTACTATTATAAGTGTTAAAAAAGCAGTCATTGTTGTTTGTCTTCTTTATTTAATATTAATAATGGAAATGTTCACTCTCTTTTATAAATGGATTTCCTTTAGCTAGTAATGGTGCTTTCGTAAGTGCAGTAAATACTACAAAAATAAATAATCCAGCGAAAAGCATTACAGATCCAATTTCAGGAATACCAATATACCATCTATCTCCAACTGTTGCAGGCATAATCATATTGAATACATCTATATAATGACCGCATAAAATAACGATACCAGCCATAACAACAAACCAAGGAATACGTTTATAGTCACTATTCATTAAAAGTAATAGTGGGAACACAAAATTCATCGCTACCATACCTAAGAAAGGTAACTGGTAATCTTCAAAACGCGTTACAAAATAAGTTACTTCTTCCGGAATATTAGAATACCAGATTAGCATGAATTGAGAGAACCATAAATAGGTCCAGAATATACTAATTGCAAACATGAATTTTGCTAAATCATGTAAGTGACTGTCATTAACAAATGGCAAATGACCTCTAGATTTTAAGTACATGGTAATCATTGCAATTACGGTAATTCCGCTCACAAACATAGATGCAAACACATACCATCCAAATAGGGTTGAAAACCAGTGAGGATCTACACTCATAATCCAGTCCCATGACATCATAGATTCTGTATAAATATAAAATACTAAGAATGCAGCTGAAATACGGAACGTTTTCTTAAAGTTACGATTATCATTGATGTCTGCATGATCCTGAGCAATTGAAAATTTTCTAGCAAACTGTCTGTATAAAACCCAGCCTCCTAAGAAAATTAAGCCTCTGATAAAAAACCATGGTCTATTCAACCAACCTTCTTTTCCGGCAACCAAAGCATCGTATTTATCACTTGTTGGATCAACCATATCCGGATTCATCCATACAAAAATATGGTCTCCAGCTAAAAATGCTACTAATAAAACTATCAATCCTCCAGGCAGCACATACGCCGTAATTCCTTCCATGACTCTAAACAATACTGGTGACCATCCAGCTTGGGCAGCCCATTGAATTCCGTAGAACGCCAAAGCACCTAATGCAATCATAAAAAAGAAAAATGCAGCGACGTATAACGCAGCATAAGGTCTGTTGTGAATTTGATGCATCACATGCTCTGCATGTTCATCACCATGATGAGCTTCAGCATTATCATGAACATCTGCTAAAGCATCATTTGCATTAGCTTTATGTGCATTATCTGAATGATCTTCAACTCCAACTACAACGTGCGCTTTAGTTTCGGCATCATGACCAGCTCCATGGTGTCCTGCTTCTTCATGAGCAATCATCTCCTTTACTTCATCTAAAGATTTGTGAGATGACATAAAACCATAAGCAACGCCCAATGCACCTAAAACAATAAGTACAATAGAGACTATTTTTAATTTACTTGAAAATGTGTACATATCTGTATATAATCTTTATCTAAATTATTTTTCTAGATCCGCTTTTAATTTTAAAACGTAATCTACAACTTGCCAACGTTCTTCTTCGTTTAATTGATTAGCATAAGAACCCATTGCATTTTTTCCATAGTAAATGGTATGGTAAATACTTCCTTCAGTAATAGCTCTTCCAGCGTCATCATAACTAGGTACACCCAGTATTTTTTCTCTCTTTACCAATTTACCTTGACCAGCACCTTTGTTACCATGGCAAATTCCACAATAAATATCATATAACTCTTTTCCTACTTCACTATTAACCTGAGTAGAATCTAATGGACTCATTAATGTTTGTTTAGCTAAAAGATAGCCATCATTTGAGTTTTCTATTTCGAAAGGCATAAAATCTCCTCTTGGTATAGATCCTTCTGCTGGTAATTGAGCTTCAACTCCTCTTGGAAAAGCATCAGATTCCTGATATGCTTCATAAGGCACAGGCTCATACATATTTGGCATAAACTGATAGTTTGGTCTTGTATCTTTCTTACATGAAAGAATACTTGTAAACATCATTAATACTACTATTATTTTAAATAAGCTTTTCATCTGAATAAATTAGTGCTCTTTATCAATTAAATTAATTTCTACTGCTCCAGTTTCTTTTAATAACGCTGACAATTCATTTTCGTTACCATGAACAGCAATTTCCATAAGAAAATGGTCATCAGTAGTTCTTGGGTCTGGGTTTTCAGCTTTTTTAAATGGCCACATTCTACTTCTCAGGTAAAAGGTAATTACCATTAAGTGGGCTGCAAAAAATACAGTCAACTCAAACATAATTGGCACAAAAGCTGGCATGTTTTCAATGTAGCTAAAGCTTGGCTTTCCACCTATGTTTTGAGGCCAATCTTCAATCATGATAAAATTCATCATCACAATAGCAACTGTTAAACCTACACATCCATACATGAATGATGCAATTGCAATACGCGTTGGAGCTAAGCCCATGGCTTTGTCTAGTCCATGAACTGGAAAAGGCGTATAAATTTCTTCGATATGATGTCTTTCTGCCTTAACTTTTTTGACAGCATTCATCAAGACGTCATCATCTGTATAAATAGCGTGAATTACTTTTGAAGCTTCCATGTACTATTTTTAGTTTATTAATTTTTTAGCTTGACCAGACCAATCATCACGTTCAGCTCTTCCAGGGAAAGAACCTGTAATATCATCTAGCAAGTCATATTCTCTTTTTGTCATTTTACTTACTTGAGCATAAGTAAAAATACCAATACTGTTAAGTACTTCTTCCATTTTAGGACCAATACCATTAATAACTTTTAAATCATCTGCTGTTTGCACTGTCGCATCAAAAGTTCCAACACCTTTTAGCAAGTTATCCAGTTTTTCTTTTTTATCCTGTAATGGTCGTTTTGCAGTTGTCGTTTCTTCCAGTTTCAAGTTAGATGTTCTAGCATCAGAACCTGTTCCGACTAAACTATCTCCGCGTTCTCTAATGTTTTTATAACGTTCCCCTGAAGATTTCAGAATTGTTTTCACTTCCGCCTGAGCAATCACTGGGAAAGTTCTAGCATATAATAAGAATAATACGAAGAAGAAACCTATTGTTCCGATAAAAATTCCAATATCAACAAATGTTGGCGAGAACATGGTCCATGACGATGGCAAATAATCTCTGTGTAATGATGTTACGATAATTACGAAACGCTCAAACCACATTCCAATATTTACAACTATTGAAATAAAGAAAGAGAACATGATACTTGTACGTAATTTTTTAAACCACATAAATTGTGGAGAGAACACATTACAAGTCATCATTGCCCAATATGCCCAAGCATAAGGACCCGTTGCTCTGTTTAAAAAGGCGTATTGTTCGTATTCAACACCAGAATACCATGCTATAAACAGCTCAGTAATATAAGCCACACCAACTATAGAACCCGTAATCATGATGACAATGTTCATTAACTCGATGTGCTGTACTGTGATATAATCTTCAAGGTTACACACTTTTCTCATGATAATTAGGAGTGTGTTTACCATGGCAAAACCTGAGAAAATCGCTCCAGCAACAAAGTATGGAGGGAAAATTGTAGTATGCCAACCTGGTATTACAGACGTTGCGAAGTCAAAAGATACAATTGTATGTACTGAAAGTACAAGAGGTGTTGCTAAACCAGCAAGTACCAACGATACTTCCTCAAAACGTTGCCAGTCTTTTGCTCTACCAGACCAACCGAAACTTAATAGTGAATAGATTTTCTTTTGGAAAGGTTTTACTGCTCTATCTCTAATCATTGCAAAATCAGGAAGTAAACCAGTCCACCAAAACACTAACGATACCGAAAGATATGTAGAGATTGCAAATACGTCCCAAAGTAATGGTGAGTTAAAGTTCACCCAAAGCGAACCAAACTGGTTTGGAATAGGTAATACCCAGTAACCTAACCATGGTCTACCCATGTGAATGATTGGGAACAAACCAGCCTGAACAACTGAGAAAATTGTCATTGCTTCTGCAGAACGGTTAATTGCCATTCTCCATTTTTGACGGAATAGTAATAATACCGCAGAAATCAGTGTTCCTGCGTGACCAATACCAACCCACCAAACGAAGTTAGTAATATCCCAAGCCCAACCTACAGTCTTGTTTAATCCCCAGGTTCCAATACCTGTAGAAATTGTATAGATAATACACCCAATTCCCCAAAGGAAAGCTACTAGTGAAATTCCAAAAACTATCCACCAAGATTTATTTGCTTTTCCTTCCACAGGCGCTGCCACATCCACCGATACATCGTGATATGATTTTTCTCCTGTAACTAAGGGTCTTCTAATAGGTGCTTCGTAATGAGACGCCATAATCTATTATAATTGTTTCTTAATTAATTCTTTTTATGCTTCAGTTGTATTTCTCACTTTCGTTTGATACTGCACATTTGGCTTAGTACCTACACTTTCTAATAAGTGATACATACGATCATCTTTTAAAAGTTTTGCAACTTTACTGTCTTTATCATTTATATCTCCAAACATCATAGCTCCATTGCTACAAGCTGCAGAACATGCTGTCTGGAACTCTCCGTCTTTAATTTCACGTCCATCACGTTTCGCATCAAGAATCGTTTTTTGTGTTTTTTGAATACACATTGAACATTTTTCCATCACACCACGAGAACGGACAACGACATCTGGATTTAATACCATACGTCCTAAATCATCATTCATATGGTAGTCAAACTCATCGTTTTGAGCGTATAAGAACCAATTGAAACGTCTTACTTTGTAAGGACAGTTATTTGCGCAATAACGTGTACCAACACAACGGTTGTAAGCCATATGATTCTGACCTTGACGACCATGCGATGTTGCTGCCACAGGACAAACTGTTTCACAAGGTGCGTGATTACAATGCTGACACATTAC
Organism: Algicola sp.; assembly: GCA_018222875.1. Lineage (GTDB taxonomy): Bacteria > Bacteroidota > Bacteroidia > Flavobacteriales > Flavobacteriaceae > Psychroserpens. Next base: position 79,048 of record JAAEZL010000003.1, on the reverse strand, counting down.
TGGCTGGAAAGCTACTTGTGGGTTATCAGCTGGATCTTCCATTTCTCCAAATCCACCTAAAGAGCCTTTATCTCCCCAAAGTCCAGAAAATTCATCTTTCTTGGTATCATCTTCAGCAAATGTATCTTCTGAAGAGTAATATCTATCTATACGTAACCAATGCATATCACGACTACGTCTAACTTCTTCTTTACCAACTACAGGCACATTGTTTTCTGCGTGACATGCAATCACACATGCACCACATCCTGTACAAGCATTTAAATCTATAGATAAATTAAAATGATGACCAATAGACCTGTCAAACTCGTCCCATAAATCAACCTCTGGTGATGTTACTGGAGTTTCAACGTGGTTTAATGACACCATAGGAATTGGATTCCAGTGTTTTTTATCTTTAGTATTGAATACTTCTAAAGTTGTTTCTCTAATGATATCACCACGACCCATTAATGTGTTTTGTAACTGAACACATGCAAACTCATGTATTCCCGCTGTCTTATTAATGGATACGCTTTGTGCGTTATTAAAATTCTGATATAACGGATACGCGTTAACACCAGTTTTCATTTCATCTTTTAACCCTTCATTTCTACCATAACCTAAAGATAATCCAACAGATCCTTTAGCTTGTCCTGGCTGAATGATTACAGGTACATTTTTAACAGTCACTCCATCTACGGTAACATCAACGTAGCTACCATTTAAAGCTCCTGTTGCTTCATACTGATTAACTAAATCCATTGATTTAGCATCAGCAGCAGAAATCGTTAAATAGTTATCCCAAGATGTTCTTGTAATAGGATCTGGAAATTCTTGCAACCATGGATTGTTAGCTTGCTGCCCATCTCCCATTCCTGTTTTGGTATAAAGCTGAAGCTCCATTCCTTCAGATTTTGCAGATGATGACAAGGTTCTTGCAGCGTTTCCTGCATCAATTGCTGTCATTCCGGAAGCTGAACCATTAGTTGATGTTGTAGATGACGTTGTAACATCTTCATCTTTAATACCAACACCTACGGCAACATCATGGATGATGCCACCTACAAACGTTCTGTCTTTTTTATCTGTTACTTCTGTTGACGTTGTTGTTGTAGAAGATCCTGATGGATTTGTTCCAAACATTCCAGGAACATACACACCATCCTGAACCGCTTTGTTAAAAGGTGTTCCAGATAGAATTGAACCTCCCCAAGCATCTTTAATATACTCACGATACGTCATGTCATTTCCTGTCCATTTTAATAAAGCTTCCTGAAACTGACGTGTATCGAATAACGGACGAATAGTTGGTTGTATGATACTGAAATGACCTTTTATCATTTCAACATCTCCCCAGGATTCTAAATAATGAGGAGCCGCTGCGATATAATCACACATTGAAGACGTTTCGTCTGCTTTCATCGAAAATGCAACAGATAATTCCGTTTTCTTAAGACCTTCAGCAAAATCAGCAGCATTTGGAAGCGTGTATATTGGATTAACACCACTCATGATAACAGCACCTACTTTGCCAGCATTCATATCAGCAACTAAAGACATCACATCTTCAGCACTACCTTGTCTCGTTTTAATAGGTGTTTTCGGATCAAACGCCTTACTGCTTAATGATTCATTAATAGCTAAGGCAACAGTTTGTGCGTTAACATCCTGAATACCAGTAACTAAAACACCGTTGCTTCCTGCTTTCTTTAATTCGTTAGCTGCATTTTGAACAGCTGTATTTATATGTTCTGGTAAGTCCGTAGAAACAGTACCACCAACTATCAAGCTATAGAATTTTCCTAATGCTTGTTTTTGTTGACTTGGAGTTAAAGGTACTCGTTTATCTGCATTAGCTCCAGATAAAGACATGTTAGACTCAAACTGAATATGACGAGACATTTTACCATTTTTAGGCACACGTCCTTTAGAATATCCTGAATCAAATCCACCACCTTGCCAATCACCTAAGAAATCTGCACCAACTGACACAATTGTTGAAGCTTTAGAAAAATCATAATTTGCTAATCCTCGCTCACCATATTTGGCTTGATATGCATCAAGCGCAGCAGATTCTGAAACGGCATCGTAAACAACGTGACGTACATTTCCATACCTAGAAGAAAATTCAGAAATCAGTTTAGAGGTCGATGGACTTGCATAAGTTTGTGTTAATAACACAATTTGTTTTCCTGAAACTTTAAGGTCAGTTAATTTCTGATTGACTTCAATGTCAAAAGTTGACCATGAAATAGGAGAATCACCTTTCATTGGCGACTTCACTCTCAATATATCATACAATCCTAAAACTGAAGCATTAACTCTGGCATTAGCACCACCATTGGTAGTTGCCATTGTGTTATTTTCAATTTTTATTGGACGACCTTCACGAGTTTTAACTAATACGCTTGCAAAATCAAAACCATCTGCAATAGTAGTTGCATAGTAATTTGCAACGCCAGGAATAATTTCTTCAGGTTGAACTACATAAGGAATAGATTTAATCACTGGTCCTTCACAGGCAGCTAACGATGCTGCTGCAGTACTAAAACCTACGTATTTTAAAAAGTCACGACGCGTTGTAGAAGATGATTCGAGAGATTCTTTATTACCTAAAAATTCTTCGGTAGGAATCTCATTAACAAATTCATTCTGTTTAAGCGTCTCAACAATAGAGCTATTTTCGTTTAGCTCTTCAACACTTTTCCAGTATTTCTTGTTTGATGACATATTATATAATTGAATTACTTCTTATTAAATTTTATTATTTCACTTAAGCGCACTTCGATTGCGCTCTATGTGACATCTGTTTTCTTAATAGTGACACTTACCACATTCGAGTCCACCCATTTGAGCCGCTGTTAGTTTCTCTACACCATATTTCTTAGATAACTGCTCGTGTATTTTTGTGTAATACGCATTATCTTTTACATTAACTTCAGTCTTTCTATGACAGTCAATACACCAACCCATAGTTAGAGGTGAGTATTGGTACATCACTTCCATTTCTTCAACAGGACCATGACATGTCTGACATTCAACACCAGCAACAGTAACGTGTTGTGAATGATTAAAATATGCAAAATCTGGAAGGTTGTGAATTCTTACCCATTTAACAGGTTTTGTATCACCAGTATATTTCTGCTCAGCATCATCCCAGCCAACAGCATCGTATAGCTTTTTAATTTCAGCATTATAATCCACACCATACTCATTGATACCTTCTGCTTGGGTTTCTGGTGCAACTTCATAAATAGACTTATGACAGTTCATACAAATATTTAATGAAGGAATACCTGAATGTTTACTCACTCTTGCTGATGAGTGGCAATATTTACAATCGATACCATTATCTCCAGCGTGAATTCTGTGTGAATAATGAATTGGTTGTACAGGCTCGTAACCTTGATCTACACCAATTTGAGATAAGTAACCATATACGAAATAAGCACTCGCCAACAGTAAAAATATCACTGAAACTAAAACTAAGAACTGGTTTTTAACAAAGGCTTTCCAGATTGGAACACTTTTATCTTCATGAGTAATATCAATTCCTTT
>JAAEZL010000003.1:54276-75488 GCA_018222875.1 Algicola sp. | reverse complement strand
ATTAAGCGTTCTACGAACTAAAATAAGAGCCATGGCAAGCAAAGCAAACAGAATTGCCAAAGCACCTAATATTAATTTGTTTGAAATTCCACCTTCATCTCCATCAGTACTTCCACCTGTACCTGGATCGGTAGTTGGAGCAGGTTCCGCTTTTGGCTGAGCAGTATATGCTAATATATCAGAAATATCCTGATCAGACAATTGTGGAAAAGCAGTCATTGCCGTTCCGTTGTATTCGTTGTAAATCTGGTTAGCATACGCATCTCCAGCCTTAACCATACCAGCACTATTTCTAATCCATTGATTAAGCCATTCTCTACCAAGACCCTGCTCTTCTGCTAAACGCGCTTCTACATTACGCAAAGCAGGTCCAGTCATCTTTTTATCTAGTTGATGACATGAAGCACAATTTGTATTGAATAAAGTTTTCCCTTTTGCTGGATCACCTTCCTGAGCAGTAAGTGAAGTAGAAATCGTGAGTAAAAAAACTAACCCTAAATTGAGAAAATTTGCTGTTAGTTTACGGTAAATCACTTGTATCATAGTGTTAGTTGAATTATCTTCTAAACTTTGGTATGATTTTTTCATTAATTAAAATTGAAAAAAACGTTTGTAAAATCTCACGCAAAAATAACACTTAATGTGGATTTTAGAAATGTTAGTGAACTGTTAATTGTTAATTTATAAAGATTCTAAATAATATTTAAAGCCTTTAAAAAGTTATATAATTGAAACAATTATGATTGCACTAAAAAAAAATCATTTTCTTTGCATAAAATCCTATGATTATGAATACCTATAAGATTAAATTTTCATTACTAACGATAGCATTTTTTTGCTTTTCCCACGGAAGTATAGCTCAAAACGGAACTGTAGCTGTTGATCAAGATAGTGATATTGACAAGCTGTTAGAATATAAAAAGGATTTAAAAACTGTGAATTTATTCAAAATTCAAGTGTATTCTGGAACACGATCTGGAGCTGAAGCCTCTAAGCAGAATTTTTTAAATTCATTTAATGAATGGCCAGTAAGCATGGAATTTGATTCGCCTAATACCAAAATCTGGGTTGGTAATTTCAGAAGCAGATTAGAAGCTGATAAAGCCCTTTTAAAAATAAAGAAGAAGTATAACAATGCTTTTATTTTTGAGCCTAAAAAGGATAAAAAGAAATAGAATACTTCTGTTTTAATACTGAACTTATTCCCATTATTGATTCTTAATTGACGATAAAACAGTTAGATTAAACACACCTATCATCATCATTTACAACACATTAGTCACTTCGTGTTATTTTAATTACTATATTTAAGGAGTTATTAATCTTAAAAATTAAATAAAAATGATGACAACAACCAACCGAATTGGAGTCTTATTACTCCTAACCATTTTCTGCTTTGCTTGTAGTGAAGATGATTCAAACAATGAACCGGATAATTCCTTTTATACAATTGTAAATAATGGCTCTGGCGCTGTTAATGGTGCCAATGACACTAATGATTCACAATCGTTAAGAGTAGCACAAGCTGTTCCTTCTGTGCAAAATGCAACTTACCCTAAATCTATACCTATAATGCTGTTTTTTGATGACAAACTTAATATTAACACAATTAGGAGTAATTTTAAAGTCACTGAAAACGGCGAAGATATAGGTGGAATTATAACAATTAATGAAGCAGCCAATGGATATGCTATTTTGACTTTTATACCTAATAATGGATTCAGCCCGAATTCATCTATTGAGCTCACATTACGTAATGGATTTAACGATGATGGTGGAAATAGTTTCGATTCTGGTCTAGATTACATCTTGACATTTTTAACTGACAGCGAACCTGTTGGAAGCTTTGACAATAACGGAAGCTTTGAAAATGGAACAGATGGTGTCGTATTTTTAGGGGATGGAAATATATTACAAGGCGCAAATGGCTGTGTGTCACCAACTGACGGCAATAATTTTGCAGCCATAACTTCAGGCAGTCAATTAGTTTCAAGCGGAACTGCTATTGGTGATGCTTCAAGCATGATGCTCCTGGGCCCAATTAGCGATGGAATATCATCTGTGAATTTTGACTACAACTTTTTATCCTCAGAATTTCAAGAGTTTGTAGATAGTATTTTCGACGATTCTGCACTAATCACTGTAGTGGGTGATAGTGGTGCCTACTCTGAGTTTTTAACAAGTGTAAATACAGTTGGCACTCCCGGAAACACACAATGTGATGGATTTGCTGGTATGCCTGATGATGGTGATGAATATTCAGGAGAAACCGGTTGGATGAATAAAACTTTAAACTTTAGCAATGTAGGTGGCTCAGCATTTATAATCATTACAGTTACTGATGTTTCCGATCAAATTTATTCCTCTGCAATAACTATAGATAACGTAAGTTTTAACTAATAACCATTCCAATTAACGAATAAAAAAAGCGACCAATGAATGGTCGCTTTTTTTGTTTATTAGTCTTGATTATAATTTCAATTGAAATTATTTCAATTTCTTCTTAACCTCCACTTCCTGGAATGCTTCAATAACATCATCAATCTGGATATCGTTGTAATTTTTCAACTGAATACCACAATCGTATCCTTTAGCAACTTCTTTCACATCATCTTTAAAACGTTTTAATGATGTTAATTCTCCTGTGTGAATTACAACACCATCACGAATTAAACGAATTCCAGAATTTCTAAATATTTTACCATTAGTAACCATACAACCTGCAATGGTTCCAATTTTCGAAATTTTAAAGGTTTCTCTAACTTCAGCAGTTCCGGTAATTTCTTCTTTAAGCTCTGGAGATAACATACCTTCCATTGCATCTTTAAGGTCATTGATAGCATCATAAATAATTGAATACGTTCTGATATCAATTTCTTCATTATCTGCAATTTGACGTGCATTACCCATTGGTCTTACGTTAAATCCAATGATAATCGCATCAGAAGCTGTTGCTAATAAGACATCACTTTCTGTAATGGCTCCAACACCTTTATGAATGATATTGACCTGAATTTCTTCAGTAGATAATTTCTGGAAAGAATCTGTTAATGCTTCAACAGAACCATCCACATCACCTTTAAGTATGATATTTAACTCCTGGAAGTCTCCAAGTGCAATACGACGTCCAATTTCATCTAATGTAATATGACGCTGAGTTCTAACAGATTGCTCACGTTGTAACTGCGTACGTTTTGCCGCAATTTGTTTGGCTTCTCTTTCATCTTCAAACACATTGAACTTATCACCAGCCTGAGGCGCACCATCTAGACCTAGTATAGAGACAGGTGTTGATGGACCAGCTTTCTTCACTTCATTGCCACGCTCATCATGCATCGCTTTAACTTTTCCACTGTTTTTACCAGCAAGTACATAATCACCAACTTTTAATGTTCCGGCTTGAACTAAAATTGTAGATACGTATCCACGTCCTTTATCTAAAAAGGCTTCAACAACGGTTCCACTTGCTAATTTATTCGGATTTGCTTTTAACTCTAATAATTCAGCTTCTAGCAATACTTTTCCTAATAATTCTTTAACACCTGTTCCGTTTTTAGCTGAAATGTCATGCGACTGAATTTTTCCTCCCCAATCTTCAACCAGTAAATTCATTTGTGCTAATCCTTCTTTTACTTTTTCAGGATTGGCTCCAGGTTTATCAATTTTGTTTATAGCGAAAACGATTGGCACTTCAGCAGCCTGAGCATGAGCAATAGCTTCTTTAGTTTGTGGCATGATTGAATCATCTGCAGCAACAACAATAATTGCCAAATCGGTTACCTGAGCACCACGAGCACGCATAGCTGTAAAGGCCTCGTGACCAGGTGTATCTAGGAATGCGATTTTTTGTCCGCCTTCCAGTTGAACACCATAAGCACCAATATGTTGTGTAATTCCACCAGATTCTCCGGCAATTACATTTTCTTTACGTATATAATCCAGTAAGGATGTTTTACCATGATCAACGTGACCCATAACGGTAACGATAGGAGCACGCGTAATTAAATCTTCTGGTTTATCTTCAACTGCTACTATAGATTCTTCAATATCAGCAGTAACAAAATCAACATTATAACCAAATTCATCAGCCACAACCGATAAGGTTTCAGCATCTAATCGTTGGTTCATAGTGACCATCATACCAAGCGACATACATGCTGAGATAATTTCAGTTACAGACACATTCATCATTGTAGCCACTTCGTTTGCCGTAACAAACTCTGTTACTTTAAGCGTTTTACTTTCAGCAGCTTCAATTTTTTGATCGATTTCTGTTTGTTCTCTATGCTGATCTCTTTTATCTCTACGGTATTTAGCACCTTTTCCTTTGCTCGATTTTCCCTGAAGTTTTTCTAGAGTTTCACGAACTTGCTTCTGGACTTCTTCTGCACTAGGCTCTTCTTTAACTGTATTAGAGCGTTTGCCTTTTCCTTTATAGCCTCCTCTTTGGTTTCCACCTCTATTTCCATAGTTGTTGTCTCCTCCAGAACCAGGACCTTTGCTAATACGTCTTCTTTTCTTTTTATTAGAATCTCCAGAAGTCGATTTGTTATCAGTACTCTTCTTTTCTTCTTTTTTCTTTTTAGGCTTATTAAACTTAGAAAGGTCTATTTTTTCACCAGCAATGGTTGGTCCTGACAACTTTTTATACTGTGTCTTTAAGGTCTCATCAGCTGGTTCGCTTTTCTCCTCAGGTTTAGCCTTTTCTTCTTCCTTAGCCTTAGAAGTTTCAGTCTCTTTTTTAACAGTTTCCTTTGGAACTTCCTCTTTAACCTCTTCTTTTTTCGGTTCTTCTTTTTTAGAAACTTCTTTTGCTACCTCTTTAGGTGCTACCTCTTTAGGCGCTTCTTCTTTTTTAGGTTTATTTAAGTCGATTTTACCAACTTGTTTTGGACCGCTTAATTCAGCTTTAGCTTTAACAACCTCTTTTTTCTTTTTCTCCTCAGCCTTGGCCTTTTCTTCCAATTCACGCTCACGTTGTTCGCGCAACTCTTCCTTTTCCTTTAGTTTTGCTTCACTAACCTCTTGCGACGCCATTTTTTTATTAGCGTCGGTTTGAAATTCATTGGAAAGAATTGTGTAAACGTCTTCTGATATTTTTGTATTCGGACTCTTCTCTATTTCGACGCCTTTTGATTCTAAAAAATCAACAGCACGATCAATAGAAATATTGAGTTCTCGTAATACTTTATTTAATCTTGTTTGAGCCATAAATTGCTTGTAATATAACTTAAAAATCTTTTATACCAAATTAACTTGACAATGTTAAACTGGCATTATTCTTCAAATTCTTCTTTAAGAATTCGAATAACATCTAATATTGTTTCTTCTTCTAAATCTGTACGTTTCACAAGATCTTCAACATCTTGTTCTAATATACTTTTGGCAGTATCTAAACCTGCTTTACTGAACTCTTCAATAATCCAGCTTTCAATTTCATCTGTAAATTCGCTTAACTCTACATCTTCTTCTGCACCTTCTCTAAACACATCTATTTCATAACCCGTTAATTGACCAGCTAGTCTAATATTATGACCACCTCTACCAATAGCTTTAGATACTTCCTCAGGTTTCAATAACACTTCAGCGCGTTTGGTTTCTTCGTCTATTTTAATAGAAGTCACTCTTGCAGGACTCAATGCTCTTGTGATGAACAGGTTAAGGTTATTGGTGTAATTAATAACGTCAATATTTTCGTTTCCTAGTTCACGAACAATTCCGTGAATTCTAGAACCTTTCATACCTACACAAGCACCAACAGGATCAATTCTGTCATCATATGAATCTACAGCAACTTTTGCCTTTTCACCAGGAATACGAACCACTTTTTTAATAGTAATTAAACCATCAAAAACTTCCGGAATTTCCTGCTCAAATAATTTTTCAAGAAAAACAGGAGCTGTTCTTGACATAATGATGGCTGGTTTGTTTCCTTTTAATTCAACACTCTCAATAATTCCTCTTACATTTTCCCCTTTTCTGAAAAAATCTGAAGGAATTTGCTTATCCTTTGGAAGGATAATTTCATTGCCTTCATCATCAAGCAAAATAATTGCTCTGTGACGAATATGATGAACCTCAGCTGAGTAAATCTCTCCTTCTAAGTCTTTAAATTGCTTATAAATATTGGTGTTATCGTGTTCATGAATTTTAGAGATTAAGTTTTGTCTTAACGCTAAAATTGAACGACGCCCTAAATCTATAAGTTTTACTTCTTCAGCAACGTCCTCACCTACTTCAAAATCAGGTTCTATTTTTTGCGCTTCTGATAAAGCAATCTCCTGATTTGGTTCTTCAACTTCATCATCTGCGACTACGATTCTATTTCTCCAAATTTCTAAATCGCCTTTATCTGGGTTGATAATAATATCAAAATTATCATCATCACCATATTTTTTCTTTAAGGCATTTCTTAAAACATCTTCTAAAATCGCCATTAACGTTACACGATCGATTAGCTTTTCATCTTTAAACTCTGAAAAAGAATCAATTAACGCAATATTTTCCATTATTCCTTTGAATTAAAATTTTATTACAACTTGAGCTTTGCTTATCGAATCATACGATAATTCGGCTTGCTTTTTTACTGTGACTTTGCCTTTGCCTACTGGCTTTGGCTCTCTGGTTTTCCACTCCAGAAAAATCTTTTCATCATCAGCTTCTGTTAGTTTTCCTTCCAGATTTTCATTATCAATTGTTTGTACACTAAGCGTTCTGCCGATATTCTTTTTGTATTGCCTTTTGTTAATTAAAGGTGATGTTGCACCTGCAGATAATACTTCCAAAGAAAAGTCTTGTTCTTCCCTGTCAAGGTTATGTTCTATGGCTCTACTGATAAACATACAGTCTTCAACGAGCACACCATTATCACCATCAATGACAATTTTAATGGAGTTATCTCCTAACACATCAAAATCAACCAGAAACAGGTCTTCTCTTTGATTAAGACCTTCATCTAATAATTTTTTTACTGAATCTCTGAACATTTTTAGTATAAAAAGAGCGGACTTTCCGTCCGCTCATTATTCTTTTTTCTTCAAACAACGCTGCAAATATACAATAATTATATTGATTTCACCAAGTTGTGTTATGTCGATTTTTATTATTAAATTTATGTAATTATAATCAATCTAAATCTTTATGAAAAAAATATTAGTTCCAACAGACTTTTCGCAGGAGGCAGAAAACGCCTTGAAGGTCGCTGCTCAAATCGCAAGAAAACACGGCAGTGAAATCCATTTATTGCATATGTTAGAAATCCCAATGCAAGATGTTGATGCCGTAAGTGCTCATGTAGAAGTTCCTGAAGTAATGTTTTTTATGAAAATGGCACACAAAAAGTTTGAAGAAATCATGGATAGTGATTATTTAAAAGATATTACGGTTCACGAAATTGTAAAACCTGAAGCCTCATTCAATAATGTCGTTGATATTTGTCGTGAACAAGGCGCTCAAATCATTATAATGGGTTCACATGGTGCCAGTGGGTTTAAAGAAATGTTTGTAGGATCTAACGCTGAAAAGGTAGTGAGAAACTCTGACGTTCCTGTTTTAGTTATTAAGAATGAGCATGATGAATTTAGTATTGATGATTTTGTATTTGCTTCAGATTTTAAAAATGACAGCAAAGAAACCTACAAACAAGCTACAGAATTTGCAACTGCTTTTGGTGCGCAAATTCATTTATTAATGGTTAATACTGCCGGAAATTTTACAACTACTAAAAAAGCAAATGAGCGTATCAATGCATTTATCGAAGGCTATAGTTTTAAAAACTACACGATAAATATTTATAATGATGACAGCGTTGAAAAAGGCATTTTAAATTTTTCTAAAGATATTGATGCCGATTTAATTGGAATTAGCACACATGGCAGACAAGGTATTGCGCATTTCTTTAATGGCAGTATTAGTGAAGATTTAGTAAATCACGCCAAGCGACCTGTGATTACCTTTAAAATTTAATACATCTTATACAAAAGAAAAAGTCTTCCGAATTGGAAGACTTTTTTTGTTGGCCCACTAGGGATCGAACCTAGACTCTTTGGTACCAAAAACCAATGTGTTGCCAGTTACACCATAGGCCAATCTCTTAAAGAGGATGCAAATTTAGTACAAAGTTTTATTTGTACAAATAAATTTATACAAAATAATCAAAAAAGCATAACGTTTACTTAAAAACTCTAGCGTTTTGTATATTTATTAGTAAATTCGCTCGCATAAATAGACCATAAATATGACACATTTCAACTTCAAGAAATGGAATACCATTTTAGGATGGTTTGCTTTTACAATAGCACTAATCACTTACGCTTTAACCATTGAACCTACAGTTAGTTTCTGGGATGCAGGTGAATACATTTTAACGTCCTCAAAGTTACAAGTTGGTCATCCGCCTGGAGCTCCTTTGTTTCAAATTTTAGGAGCTTTTTTCTCAATTTTCACGTTTGGAAATAATGAGGCCATCGGAATGATGATGAATATGATGAGTGCTGTAGCCAGCGCTTTTACGATTCTTTTTATGTTTTGGACGATTAGTATCTTATTAAAAAAGCTCATTACTAAAGAAGGTGAATTAACTCAAAACGCATCTATAGCAATCCTTGGAAGTGCTTTCGTTGGAAGTTTAGCGTTTACATTTACAGACTCGTTCTGGTTCAATGCCGTAGAAACGGAAGTATATGCCATGGCCACACTTATCATGGCTGTTTTATTTTATTTAGGTTTGCGATGGGAACAAGATATGCATGAACCCAGAGGTCACAAATGGTTAATTCTAATCGCTTTTGTAATTGGTCTATCGTTTGGAGTGCACTTTATGGGATTATTAACCATTCCAGCTTTAGGGCTGATTTACTTTTTCAAAAATTATAAAACAGTAACCGCTAAGAATTTCATCATAGCCAATATTGTTGCAGTTGCCATATTATTGTTCATCTTCAAATTATTATTACCTAATGCGCTGAAACTATTTAGTGCTTCTGAAATTTTCTTTGTCAACACCATAGGTTTACCATTTAATTCAGGCTCAATAATAGCTGGATTAGTTTTAGTTGCGGCATTTTACTTCGGATTGAAAGAAACAAAAAAGAAAGGCTACAAATATGCCAACACCTTAATCTTGTGTTTAATCTTCATTTTTATAGGATTTTCCTCATGGCTGATGCTACCCATAAGAGCGAATGCAAATGTGATTATCAATGAAAATAACCCATCTAGTGCTCGTGAACTTTTAGCTTATTATAACTTAGAACAGTATCCAGAAACGCATCTGTTTTACGGTCCGCTTTTCACAGAACAATACACTGGTCTAGATGAAAACAACCCTTATGTAGATGACAAACCTAAGTATGAAAAAGATTATGAAAAAGGTGAGTATGTTATTGTTAATGAATACAAAAACGCCAAGCAAAATTACAATTCAGAACAAGCCGCAATTTTACCTCGAATGTGGAGTACAGAGCATGCAGAAAATTACATGATGTTTACGGGCTTACTTGAGTTTAACATTAAACCAGACTTGGGAATTACGCTTTATAATGATGCTTTAGCTCAAGGGTATTCTAATGAAGAGGCAAGTCAATATTCAAACCTAAGATTAAACAGCATTAAGGAGCAAGTCAATGCGTTTCGGAAAGACGTCATGGAAGGTCAGGTTGATTACGAAGATTATCACAACTTTCTGAAACAATTCGGACAACAATTTTTAGATATTGAAAAACCTTCGCTTCTTGATAATTTTTATTATATGATAGATTATCAGTTAGGCTATATGTACTGGCGTTATTTTATGTGGAATTTCACTGGACGTCAAGATGACATACAAGGACGATACACCGCTTTACATGGTAACTGGATTAGTGGTATCGACTTTATTGATGAACTGCATTTAGGAATGTCTCAAGATAATTTGCCTGGTGATGTTGAAAACAACAAAGCCAGAAACACCTACTACTTTCTTCCATTTATATTAGGACTCATAGGATTCTTTTACCTCATGTTTAAAGATCCTAAACGCTTTTGGGTGATGCTGGTTTTCTTTCTGTTTACAGGATTAGCGATTCAGTTTTATACTAACGTGAGACCTTTCGAGCCAAGAGAACGTGACTACTCCGTTGTTGGTTCCTTTTACGTATTTGCTATATGGATTGGTTTTGGAGTTTATGCTATTTATGATATGCTACGAACTAAAGTCACTTCTAAATTTTTAGCACCTGCAATAACCCTGGCTTGCCTAATATTAGTTCCTGGGATTTTAGCGGCAAACAACTGGGACGATCATGACCGATCAGACAAATATACAGCCAATGCAATGGCAAGAAAGTATTTAGAATCCTGTGCTGAAAATGCCATATTATTTACCATTGGTGACAACGACAGTTTCCCTCTTTGGTATTTACAGGAAATTGAAGGTGTACGAACAGATGTAAGAGTCGTCAACACGAGTCTGTTTCAAACAGATTGGTACATTGATCAAATGAAACGCAAGGCCTACGAGAGCGATCCGATTCCTTCGCAATTGACACATGACCAATACAAATACGGAACAAGAGATTATATCATGCGACGGGAAATCACTGATGACACTTTAATGATTAAAGATTTCATGAATTTTATCTCGAATGATGATCCAAAATACAAATTAAAATACATTTTGCAACGTGAAGGTGAAGATCCTGCAGGATATCCGAGTCAGCTACTCAATTCTAATTATTTCCCAACACGATACATTAGGATTCCTGTAGACAAACAAGCTGTTTTAGACAATGGTATTGTAAAGGAAAAAGATGCAGATAAAATTTTACCATATTTAGATGTTGAAATTAAAGGAAGTGCACTCTATAAGAATAGATTACTAATGTTAGATATTGTTGCGAATAACGATTGGAAACGTCCTATTTATTTTACAGGTGGTGCTTTTAGTGACGAAGATTATATTTGGATGAAAGATTACCTTCAGCTGGATGGTTTATGCTATAAATTAGTACCTATAAAAACTCCAATTGACAGAGCAAACCCATTTGATATGGGACGAATCGATTCAGAGTTAATGTACGATAAAGTGATGTCATGGGATTGGGGAAATAGTGGTAGTGATGATATTTATCACGATGTTGAAACGCGTAAAAACGGAATCACTTACAGAGGAAACCTCGCTCGCTTAATGGAACAACTCATTAACGAAGATCAACTTGACAAAGCTGAAAATGTAGCCGATTTAGCTATGGAAAAAATGCCTGTCGATAAATTTGGCTATTACACCTTACTTGAACCTTATATTGGTGGCTATTACGAAATTGAAAAAACTGACAAAGCCAGAAAACTGTATCAGGATGTTGCTGAAAAATATCAGGAAAACCTCAAGTATTACAGTGAGTTATCTATTGAAAATCAGACGCGATATCTCGATGAAATTGTTTCAGATATTGAACGCTATAGAGGACTGGTTGATTTGCTGGTTATTTATAATGATAAAGATTTAGCGCTGAAAGAAACAGAAAAGTTCAATAATTACTTAAGGCTATTTCGTCATTTTACCGATGAAGACGAACCTGATGATGAAGAATTCTTCAGAGAAGATACTGATATTGCAAAAGATACAATAGATAGTATTTTGAAATTAGACCAATAGCAAACAGTGAAAATAACGCCTGTTAAAACACCTTTAGTAGCCAAAAAAATGTTTCCAAATTATGTTTGGGACATTCCAACACATTCTAAAGACTTGTATCTGACTTTTGATGACGGACCTACTCCAGACATTACAAACTGGACTTTAGATATATTGAAACAATACGATGCTAAAGCCACCTTTTTCTGTATAGGAGCAAATATTGAAAAGCATCCTGATATCTTTCAGAACATTCTAGCAGAAGGTCATACAATTGGAAACCACACGAAACACCACATAAAAGGGTGGAAAACAAAAACAAAGACTTATATTAATGATGTCTTAGAAGCTGAAAAACAGATACAAGCTTATCAGTCAAAGCGTTCAAGTTTATTTCGTCCTCCTTACGGCCAAATAAAACCAAAACAAGGAAAAGAATTGATAGCTTTAAATTACAAGGTGATTATGTGGGACGTATTGTCTTTTGACTGGCAAAAGGAAATCTCAGAAAAAGAATGTCTGGAAAATGTCATTTCTAATTCGAAAAAAGGCAGCATTATTGTGTTTCACGATAGCGTAAAAGCATCAAAAAATATGATGTATGCGCTTCCGAAAGTTCTGGAATATTTTACTGAGGCAGGTTTTAAGTTCAGAGCCTTAAGTTTCTAAAGAAACTCTTGAACTATACCAATAAGTGTATTTGCATCTTGCTCTCCACTATGACGCCATTTCATTTCACCATTTTTATAAATAATAAGCGTTGGTAATCCTTTAACACGAAGTGCTTCAGCCAACTCTTTATTTTTATCAACGTCTATTTTTATGACTTTAGCTTTATCGCCAAGAGCAGCAGCTACATCTCTCATTACTGGATGCATAGCTGTAGATTGTTCATTCCATTCTGTGAAAAAATCCAGCAAAACAGGAATGTCAACATCTATAAGGTCCCCAAATTTTGACATACGTTTAAACTATTAAATTAAACATGTTACTACAAACCTACACATTTTTTTGGTAATACTTTAGATAATGTATTCTAGTAGGTTCACTCTGACTTATTTATAAAAATAAGCAATTTCAGAGTAAAAATAACATTTCCACACCATTAAGCGTTATTTGAGCCCTTTTTAAGTGTTATAACTGTTACTTCTGGCCAAATTCCGACGCGACCTGGATAGCCTAAATATCCAAATCCTCTGTTTACGTTGATATACTGCCCAAGCTCTTCATAAATTCCTGCCCATTGTTTATATCTCCATTTCACTGGACTCCATTTGATCCATCCGGGAATTTCAATCCCAAATTGCATACCATGTGTATGACCACTTAAAGTCAAGTGATAATGGTATTCATCATGAACCACCTCAGCTTCCCAATGACTTGGATCATGAGTCATTAAAATTTTAAAATCTTCTGCATTAACCTGACTTGCAGCTTTTTTAAGATCTCCTGCTTTTTTAAACCCTCCTTTTCCCCAGTTCTCAACGCCTACAACAGCAATTCGTTGTCCGTTGCGTTCAATAAAACGACTTTCATTGAGTAACACATCATAACCCATAGTTTTTTGCAACTCAATTAAATCAACTAAATTCTGTGCTTTTGCATCACGCGAAGGCCAATCGATATAATCACCATAATCATGATTTCCTAACACTGAAAACACACCATCTTTGGCTTTTAAGTTTCCAAATAATTCAGCCCAAGGCAGCATTTCCGAAGATTTATTATTTACCATATCTCCAGTAAATAAAATGACATCAGATTCTTGTTGATTAATAAGGTTTACACCATATTCAATTTTTTTTCGATTGTCAAAACTTCCAGAATGAATATCACTAATCTGAGTAATCTTATAACCATCAAACGCTTCCGGCAAATCTTCAAAATGAAGCACGTAATCTAAAACTCTAAATCTGTATTTTCCTTTATACATTCCATAAAGCAATGAGGCAAAAGGAATTGCTGCAATTCCCAGTGCTACAGTACTTATAAATTTTCGTCTTGAAGGCAAATAGAAGGTTTCTCTGGTTGCAAATAATTTGTCGTAGAGTCCTAAAAATAACCTTATAATATCTTCTCCTATTAAGATGGGAACCAATACCAAATTTAAGGAAGCAAACGCTAATAAAATTCCAAATGCATAACTCTTTGAAGGGTTTAAAACTCGTCCTTCCGAAGCAATAGAAAACTGATAAATAAAATTACCGGCAACTATAACAGCAATGGCAATAAATACATAGTGTACCCAGTTTAATTTGGTTACTGTTTTAATGGCCTGAAAGCCATATACTGTTAAAATAGAATAGATTAAAATGAAAATAATCCAACGTACCATACCTGCTGTTTCTTCAAAGATAACGGATTTTAAAACGTAACAATCTAGATAGAATATATTTAACGATACCTTAAGATTTACTATCTTTTCAATCGAATTAAAAACCCTTTCATGAGACTCTATTTTTCTGTTGTTATTTTAGCTTTCATTTTAATAGGTTGCAACCATGATTCTCATAATCAAATTGCTAAAAAGAACAAGTCTCTGATAAGCTATGTAAACCCATTTATTGGCACAGGAGGACATGGACACACTTATCCTGGAGCAACGATGCCTTTTGGAATGATGCAACTCAGTCCTGATACCAGATTAGATGGTTGGGATGGTTGTTCAGGCTATCATTACAGTGATACTTATATTTACGGATTTTCGCACACACATTTAAGCGGAACAGGTGTGAGCGATTATGGCGATATCTTGCTAATGCCAACAAATGCGCTTAATTTCAATAATGGCAGTGACGGAGAACCAGGTTATCGCGCTCATTTTTCTCATACGAATGAAATTGCAGAGCCTGGCTATTATAAAGTCCTTTTAGATTCAACTAATATCGAAGTGGAATTAACGGTCTCTAACAGAAGTGGAATGCATAAATACAGTTATCCTTCTTCAATAGATCAATATCTTGTTATAGACCTGAAGCATCGCGATGAATTGCTGGATTACAAAATTAAAATGCTGAATGACTCAACCATAACTGGTTACAGACACTCCAAAGCCTGGGCAACAGACCAACGTTTATTTTATATTATTCGCTTTTCAAAACCCATAAAAAATATAACCTATTTAGAAGGAAATACTCCTATTTCTAAAAATTATAAATTTTTGAGCAAGCAGGCTGTAATCGAATTTGATAACCCAAAGAATGAAGCGGTTTATGTTAAAGTAGGAATTAGCGCAGTAGATGAAGAAGGTGCTAAAAACAATCTTGAAACCGAACTGGCGAATGCATCCTTTGATGCTATAAAAACTAAAGCGCAAAACATCTGGGAAACTCAACTCGAAAAAATAGTTGTTGAATCGCAAAATGAAAACTATAAAACCAATTTTTATACGGCGTTATATCATACGATGATTGCACCAAACTTATATCAAGATGTTGATGGTCGTTATCGTGGCATGGATTTGAAAATTCATGAAACCAAAGCGTTTGATTATTATACAGTATTCTCACTTTGGGACACCTATCGTGCTGCTCATCCCTTATATACTATTATTGAACAAGAACGAACCAATGATTTCATCAACACATTTTTAGCCAAATATGATGAAGGTGGCATCATGCCTATTTGGGATTTGAGCGCAAATTACACAGGTTGTATGATTGGTTACCATAGTGTTCCTGTAATTGCTGACGCTTATCTCAAAGGAATTAATACTTATGATGCTGAAAAAGCGTTTGAGGCTATGAAGCATTCGGCTACGAGAGATCAACTCGGACTGAAATCTTACAGGGATTTTGGATTTATTCCTGTGGAAGAAGAAAGCGAATCAGTTTCTAAAACCTTAGAATACGCTTACGACGATTGGACCATTGCCCAAATGGCAAAGGCTTTGGGTAAAGATGAAGATTACAAAATCTATACTGAAAGAGCGCAATATTATAAAAACGTTTTTGATCCGGAATCTAAATTTATGCGTGGCCGATTCAGAAATACTTGGTTTGCTCCTTTTGATCCATACGAAGTAAATTTTAATTATACCGAAGCCAATGCATGGCAATATAGTTTTTATGTGCCTCAGGATATTTCAGGGTTTATAAATCTTTTGGGTGGGAAAACTAAACTCGAAGCTCAACTCGACAAATTATTTACAGCTGAAGCTGAAACTTCAGGGCGAAGTCAGGCAGATATTACTGGACTTATTGGTCAGTATGCTCATGGTAACGAGCCCAGTCACCACATGGCTTACCTCTATAGTTTTGTTAACAAACCACAAAAAACACAAGAGAAAGTACATCAGATTTTGACTGAGTTGTATACAAATGAGCCTGATGGTATTTCAGGGAATGAAGATTGCGGACAAATGAGTGCTTGGTATGTGTTTTCTTCCTTAGGATTTTATCCAGTGACGCCTGCAAGTAATCAATATATTATTGGAACACCTTTAGTTGACAAAGCAACTGTAAATCTTGAAAACGGAAGTCATTTTAATATCATCGCACATAATTTATCTGACTTAAATATCTATATTGAATCTGTTGTTCTAAACGGAAAACCTCATAACAAAACGTTTATCACTCATGAACATATTATAAATGGAGGCACTTTAGAATTTAAAATGACTGATAAGCCTTCATTATGGGGAACACAAGAAGGCCAGGAACCTGTTTCTAGAATTGATGAACATGTGATTGTTCCTGTGCCATTTATAGCCAAAGGTAATGTGGCATTTAAAGGTCAAACTGAAGTGGTTTTAGATAATGTAGATGATAAAGCTACTATCTTTTTCAGTAGCAATAATTCTGAATTTAGCATGTACGATAAACCGTTATATATTTCTGAACCAACGCTACTGAAAGTGTATTCCGAAAAAAACGGAAACAAAAGTGCAACAGTTGAAACTCAATTTTATAAAATAGATCCAAACCTTTCTATTATACTTGAGACCGATTATGCCAACCAATATAATGCAGGAGGAAATGACGCTTTAATAGATGGTATTTTCGGCACAAAAGATTTTAGAACCGGAACCTGGCAAGGTTACTGGAATGAAGATTTGATCGCAACTGTTGATTTGGGAAGTGAAAAAGCAATAGAACGTATTTCAGTTAATTTTCTTCAAGATCAACGCTCGTGGATATTCTATCCAACCGAAGTCAAATTTTTAATTTCCAAGGATGGAATAAATTATACCAGTGTAACTAAAGTCAAAATAGATGCTGAACGTCCTTCAGAATCTTCAGAAATCAAACAAATTAAGCATAACATGCAACAAAAACAATGTCGATTTGTAAAGGTTATAGCAAAAAAACTTGGCGAACTTCCAGAATGGCATTTAGGCTATCCTCATGACGGGAGAAGCTGGATTTTTGTAGATGAAATTACCATTAAATAATAAAGTCCTATTTTCACAAAAATTACTAACTCATGACATACCAAAACAACAAATCAGCACTTACTACATTAGTCACTGTATTTTTTTTCTGGGGATTTATAGCCGCTTCTAATGGCGTATTTATTCCGTTTTGTAAAACCTATTTTAATATTGACCAGTTTCAATCACAATTAGTAGATTTTGCCTTTTATGGTGCCTATTATATTGGAGCTTTGTTATTGTTTATTCTTTCTGGTTCACTAAAAAAAGACATTTACAATAATTGGGGTTATAAAAATGGAATTATTTACGGTTTGCTACTATCTGCTATTGGTGCATTTGTGATGTATCCAGCAACAGCAGGCGCTGAACAAGGTCAGACAAGTGTCTTCTATTTTGTACTGATTGCGCTTTTTATTGTTGGACTTGGATTTTCGCTTCAACAAACTGGTGCAAACCCGTTTGCTATTGCTTTAGGTGATCCAAAAACAGGTTCACATCGTCTTAATCTTGCTGGAGGTATTAATTCATTTGGAACAACTATTGGTCCTGTTGTTGTTAGTCTTGTCATCTTTGGTTCTGCTACATGGAGCACAGATGAACTAGCATTAATGATTACGAATAATGAAATAACACTGGTCACTGTACAAAGTCTATATCTTGGTGTTGGTGTGCTCTTTTTAGCAGCAGCAGCACTATTCCACTTTTCGAAAAAACTACCTGCTCTTAAATCAGATACCGCTTTTGAGCCAGCCAATAAAGCACGTAATTTATTGATTGTATTGACTCTGGTTATTATGGGTAGTTTTGGCTATATATTTAGCACGTATTCAGGAGGAATTATAGCTACTGAAGATCTTGAACACACAAGACTTATCGTATTATTTATAGCACTTTTTGCAGTCGTTTTAGCGGTCTTTGTTGCGTACTCCAGTGCTTCAAAAAGGCCTCAAGGTTGGGGAGCGATGAAATATCCTCAACTCGTATTGGGTATGCTTG
The DNA here is from genome assembly GCA_018222875.1 of Algicola sp. Lineage (GTDB taxonomy): Bacteria > Bacteroidota > Bacteroidia > Flavobacteriales > Flavobacteriaceae > Psychroserpens. The sequence goes on along the minus strand of JAAEZL010000003.1, from coordinate 57,507 downwards.
CTATTTTTACTTATGTTGGTGTAGAAGTAACTATTGGAAGTAATCTTGGCGAACTATTAAAAAAAGGCGTTGAGAACACAGGTCTAAATGCAATTGGTTTACCTGTGTTGAATGATTCAGAATTAGGAAAATATATCTCCTTGTATTGGGGCGGACTTATGATTGGAAGATGGGTTGGTGCTATTACTGTTTTTAATCCGAGTAAAGGATTAAAAAAAGTGCTATTAATTATAGTTCCTTATGTTGCTTTTGGAGTCATTATCTTAGCAAATTTAGTCAAATACAGTTTCTATTTCAATGAAATATTCTTTTTTGGAATCTGTATAGCTGTTCAAATTTTCGGGTTCTTTTTAGCTAAAGACAGTCCTGTCAAAACTCTAAAAATATTTAGCTTTTTTGGCATTTTGGGTATGTTAATTGGCCTATTCTCTTCAGGAAACATTGCATTATTTGCATTCTTGTCTGGAGGATTATTTTGCTCAATTATGTGGCCATGTATTTTTACACTAAGCATTGCCGGACTCGGGAAATACACCTCTCAAGGTTCAGCCTTTTTAATTATGATGATTTTGGGTGGCGCAATAATTCCACCTGTACAAGGAAAATTAGCTGACGTGTTTGACATACAATCCTCCTATTGGATTGCAGTAGCTTGTTTTGGATATTTATTGTTTTATGCTTTCAGAACTAAAACCGTTTTGGACAAACAAGATGTAACTTATTAATAGTTAAATTTTTATCATGAAACGAAGAGATTTTATAAAAAATGCTTCGCTAACAGGAGTCGGACTTACCGTTGGAAGCTCTTTGCTTAGTTGTAATGAAAATTCATCAGAAAAAACTAAAACCAATACAATAATGGCTTTAAACGATTTAAAAGCTCCTATCGCAATTTGTACCTGGGGATTTGTATCAGCAAACGCAAAAGCTGGCGAAGAACTCTCAAAAGGAATTAAAGCACTAGATGCTGCAATCGCTGGAGTTTCAGTTGAAGAAGACAACATAAAAAACACGACAGTTGGCAAAGGAGGTGCTCCAGATAGAGAAGGAAATGTAACACTTGACGCTTGTGTAATGGATAGTAACGGTGATTGCGGATCAGTAGTTTGCGTAGAAAACATCACCAATGTTGCAGCATTAGCTAAGCGTGTCATGACCGAAACGCCTCATGTGATGCTGGCTGGCTCAGGTGCAGAAGAATTTGCTTACAGTCAAGGTTTTGAAAGCGACAATTTGCTTACAGACAGTTCAAAAAAAGTCTGGGAAGAATGGTTAAAATCACCTGAATATAAACCCTTAATAAACATTGAAAATCATGATACCATTGGTATGCTGTGCATAGACAAAGATGGAGATATTGCTGGAGCCTGTACAACATCTGGTCTGTCTTATAAAATGAAAGGTCGCGTTGGAGATTCTCCAATTATCGGTTCAGGGTTATTTATTGACAACGATATTGGTGGCGCAGTTGGCACAGGAATGGGTGAAGAAATTATGAAAACTGTTGGAAGCTTCTTGATTGTTGAATTGATGCGAAACGGCATGTCTCCACAACAAGCCTGCAAAGAAGCTGTACAACGTATTACCAGAAAAAACAGTCATTTTAAAGATTTTCAAATAGCATACATAGCAATAAATAAATCAGGTGATGTTGGGTCCTATTGTATTCACAAAGGCTTTACTTACATGAAATATCAAAATGGTAAGAATGAAAATATTCATTCAGATCACTATGTTAAATCATAAAATTCGTAATTTACTGGTCATTAACTATTTGAAGCCAACAATCTTGAAATTCTTTGTCTCTATTTTCTTTTTATGTTTTTTAAATTCAATTCAAGCCCAAAGCAATACCGACAAACAAAAGGTCATAGACTCCTTACTCGGTATTGTAGATGCTTACGATGATAATTTTGAAAAAATAAGAGTACTTACTAGTAATGCTGGTCAGTTGCGTTATTCTAAAGACACACGCTCCTTAATAGATAAAGCTATTAAAATCTCTAAAGCTAATAACGACGCAAAACAATATGCTAACTCTTATTATTCTTTAGGTAATTACTTTTATTATAATAGCCAGTTGGATTCTGCTGAAATTTACTTAGATAAGTCAATATCTTACGTTAACGACGAAACCATGCCATTTTTAAGGGCTTCAAATTTAATGACTAAAAGCGGAATATACAGAACACAAGGAAACATCCCTTTAGCAATAGCTACCATGTTGAACTCTAAGCGTTCCTTAGATAAAATAGACACTTTAAAATTAGATGAAAATCAACGTCGTAAATTTAAAGGTGAAAGTTCTGTTTTGAACAATTCATTAGCTAATTATTACAACCAAATGGAAGAATTTGATAAAGCTTCCGAATATTATGATAACGCTTATAAAGCATCCTTAAACTTAGGCTCTTATGTCAACGCTGGAATTATAATATCCAATAAAGGCGAAATGGTTTTAAATCAAAATCGCTACCAGGAAGCTTTAGAGTTATTCAATCAAGGGAAAAAACTCAAAGAAAAAGGTAACGCTCCAATGCGTTTTATCATGAGTTCAGCATTGAATATTGGGAATGCACAAACTAAATTAAAAAATTATGAAGCAGCACTTTACAATTTAAATGAGGCACATGAGTATTATGAAAAAGATGGCATTACAGACAATTTAATTATTGCAAAAAATTACCGAGGAAATCTATATTTTCAAACAGAAAACTACGCTTTAGCTATTCAAGATTGCAAGGAGGCAAAAGTTTTAGCATTAGAATCTGGAAATTTAGAATTAATTGCTAATGCCAGTAATTGCCTATTTAGAACTTATAAAGCTATTGAACAATTTGAAAAGGCCTTAGAAAACCATGAATTACTGACCAAAACGAACGATTCTATTTTCAATGAAACTAATGTTAAAAAGCAGACGCAACAAGAAATGCAATATGAGTTTAATAAAACTAAAGAACTCAACGCATTAGAACTTGAAGCTAAAGAAAAACAAAGTAAACTATATTCTTATGTCGCTGCATTAGGACTTTTATTAGCCTTAGTATTGGGGTTTTTCTTCTACAGAAACAGAAAACAAAGCCTTAAACTTGCCAAGCAGAAAACGTTATTAGAAGCTACAGTAGATGAGAAAAATGTACTGCTCAAAGAAACACACCATCGTGTGAAAAACAGTTTCCAGATTGTCTCCAGTTTATTGTACTTACAATCAGAAAATGTTGAAGATAAAGA
>JAAEZL010000003.1:51585-54266 GCA_018222875.1 Algicola sp. | reverse complement strand
CCATAAAAGAAGCAGAAAACAGAGTTCGATCTATGGTGTTAATTCATCAGAGATTATATAATAAAGATGAACTTATTGGAATTAACACTAAAGATTATTTTAATGACTTAGTGGGAGATATTTTTGAAAGCCATCAATTTAAATCTGACCCAGTATCTTTTCAACTTGAGGTCGAACCTCTGGTTTTAGACATCGAAACTATTACGCCTGTAGGATTAATTTTAAATGAACTCATCATTAATACCTTAAAGCACGCTTTTGATGAACTTACAACAAAAAGCAAAATTCATATTTCCTTTAATAAACAACAAGACCATTTAGTGTTAAAAGTAATTGATAACGGTAAAGGCTTTGAAGGAGAAGTTAAAAGCAGTTCTTTCGGAATTACTTTGATGAAAGCTCTATCTAAAAAACTTAATGCAACATTAAATTATAAGTCTAAAATAAATCACGGAACAGAAGCTATCTTAATTATAAAAAAGTATAACCTGCTTTAAGGTGTTTCTAAATCGTATTCACTAAAAAAAAAAGCTGTATTCACTAAATTTATAAATGATAAGACTTAGCTTTATCATAGTTTCCAATAAAAGCCTGAACTCATTTGAAAGCCTTACAAATCTATATTGTAGAAGATGAACCCTTGATTGTATCAACCATTGAGACTGCTTTATTAAAACAAGGTTTTAAAATTGTTGGTGATGCCAGTAATGCTATAAGTGCGCTAAAAGATATTAAATCTTTACAGCCTGATTTAATTCTAATTGACATTCAATTAGAAGGTAATCAAGACGGTATTGATTTGGCCTTAGATTTAGACAAAGTTCAATTACCATATGTATTTCTTTCATCCCAAACTGATCCAGACACTATAGAACGCGTAAAATACACCAACCCTTTAGGCTATATTGTTAAGCCTTTTACTGAAAATGGCTTACGAACTAATATAGAATTGGCCTGGCATAAATACATAGATTCTGAACCACAATTTTTAACCGTAAAACACGAAGGAAGACTACACCGAATTAATCAGAATGCAATTCAATACTTAAAAGCCTTTGACAACTATTGTTACATTGTAACCAACACAGAAACATTCCTAGTTCCACACACACTGAAATATATTTCAGAACAAATAGAAAGTGATAATTTTGTTAAATCGCATCGTTCTTATGTAGTTAATTTGAAGCATGTACAAAGCGTAAATAAAAACTCTCTATCCTTTGAAAATGAGAACATCCCATTAAGTGCTTCACAAAAAAGTCTTGTAATTACTAAGTTGAAGAGTATGTAATTAGTGATTATCTGTAATCACTAAAAAAAAAGACGCATTCACTAAAAATAATCCTTAATTAACTCTTTGATTAAGTAGTTTTATATAGCTATTAATCAGAATTTTAGTGGATTTACAAATAACAACTCTCCATTCCCACAACGTTATTTCCTCTAAAAATTCCTCATAAAATACTTGTTATGACATTACGATTACTATTATGTGGTATTGTACTCTTTATTATTTCTAATGGTAGTGCTCAAGTAGGTATTGGTACTACCTCCCCAAACAGTTCAAGTATGCTTGATATTGAGTCTAATGAGAAAGGTGTGTTAATTCCGAGAATGACAGCAATGGAGCGATTAGCAATTACCACACCAGCAGAAGGACTGATGGTTTATCAATCTGATGATGTCATTGGGTTTTACTTTTTTGACGGAACTAGTTGGGATAGAATACTCAAAGAAAGTAAAGATCCAGTGCCTACAGGTGCTATATTTTCATTTCCTGTAGACATGCCTCCAACAGGATATTTAGTGTGTGATGGCAGTGCTGTCAGCAGAACTATATATGCTGAATTATTTGCTCTTTTGGGCACAACTTATGGTTCTGGTGATGGTACTACGACTTTTAATTTACCAGACTATAGAGGAAAGTTTTTAAGAGGGCATGATAATGGTGCAGGAAATGATCCTGATGCTGCAGTAAGACAAGATAGAGGCGACGGAATAACTGGTGATAATGTAGGGACTACACAAGATGATGAAATGTCAAGTCATCTTCATGAGAATATTCCGCCAAGTGTTATATCAACCACTAATGGGAGTCATTCGCATACTACCTACAGTACAACCACAACCACTAATACTTCTGGTTATCACAGTCACAATGTACCAGGAGGTTCGGCAAGCACAAATTATGTTGCACCTCATACACATATGCTTAGAGGACAGCGAGTAAATGCAAGTACATCAACTTTTGGATCAGATGATGCATTTCTAATAGATGAAAACAATACAGGACCCGAAACTATGAACACATACAGTTCTGGTGGTCATAACCATACCGTAAATATCCCAGCTTCAAATACTAATTCTAATGGAATTCATAATCATTCTATAACTATTCCATCACTTAACACTGATTCTAACGGAAGTCATAATCATCAGTTAAACATGCCAACATTTAATTCAGAACTAACGGGATCAACAGAAAACAGACCCATTAATATCACTGTGATTTATTGTATCAAATATTGAAGAATCATAAATAATAGAAAACAATAGAGCTGCATCTCAAGCAAATAAAATTGTTTATAAAGATAATTAACCATTAATTGTTTGAAGGAACGATTATGTTTTTGAAGAAAAGTCGTTTGTAGGGAGCGGCTTTTTTTTTAAAACCATCTAAT
>JAAEZL010000003.1:37770-51575 GCA_018222875.1 Algicola sp. | reverse complement strand
AACGATATAATAGTCAAATCCACTATTTTTTGCTTAAAATTAGTATAAGGTGGCATCAACAAATCTACTGCGCCAAAAGTATGTTGCTTTAAAACCGAACGTTGATTGGTGAATTCTAAGAAACCAAAATAACCATGAGACTTTCCAATACCACTGTTATTTGAACCTCCAAAAGGCAAGTTGTGATTTAAAAATTGTAATAAATTATGATTAATGCAGGTGCTTCCCGCTCTGGTATTATTAATAATGTGGCGAATATTTTTTTTGTTTTTACTGAAAATATAAAGAGCTAAAGGTTTTTCCTTTGAATTGATGTAATCAATAACTTCATCGGTTTTACTGTAAGTTTTTATAGGAAGAATGGGTCCGAAAATTTCATTTTGCATTAGATCACTGTCCTCAGGAACATCAAAAACCACAGTTGGCTCGATATAGTTATCTTTATCTTCGGAAACTCCACCAAACGCTATTGAAGCATGTTTTGAGATGGCATCTTCCAGATAACCTTTCAGTCTTTTGAAATGTTTCTGGTTTACAATTCTCCCGTAGGATTCTGATGATGAGGGATTTTCAGTATAAAACTCAGCAAGTTGTTTTTTAAGCGCAGTTTTAAATTCAGACACAATAGATTCATTAACGAAAACATAATCTGGTGCGATGCAGGTTTGTCCTGCATTGAGGAACTTACCAAAAATAATTTTCTTAACCGCTTTTTCTAGATTCGAAGTATCGTCAATAATCACTGGCGATTTTCCTCCTAACTCCAAAGTCACAGAAGTTAAATGCTCTGAAGCGGCTTCCATCACAACCTTACCAACCTGAGGTGAACCTGTAAAAAAGATATGATTAAAGGGAAGCTTTAGCAATTCTTGTGAGACCTCAACTTCACCTTCAACGAGTGCGACTTCATTTTCATTAAAGATAGCATTCACAACATCAGACATGACCTTTGAGGTATGTGGAGTCATCTCACTTGGTTTTAAAATAACCGTGTTTCCTGCCGCAATTGCTGAAACTAAAGGTCCGAAAGTTAAATTTACCGGAAAATTCCACGGAGAAATAATTAAACACACTCCTTTAGATTCATTTTTAATCCATGACGAACTGCCAAGTAAAGCAACAGGTGTGTCAACTTTTTGAGGTTTTAACCAGGACTTTAAATGTTGGGTGACAAAATTAATTTCATCAATAACAGGATAAATCTCTGTTAAATCTGTCTCAAGTGTCGGTTTTTTAAAATCTTTATAAAGCGCGTCTCGTATTGCTTGCTTATAGGTATTTTCTAAAGCATACTTCAATGCTTTTAACTTTTTTATTCGTTCTTTATACGTTGTATTTCCAACAGCGAGCAAATTGTTTTTTTGCGCATTGAATAGTGCTGCGTAGGTGTTTTTGGAGTAATTCATAGTATCTGTTGCAAGATTAGAAAGATACAATAATTTATAATGTCTCTGATTATCTCTAACTAATTTATATTAGTCGATAAACGGTCATTTCTTAAAATCGATGCTTGCAACACCTATAAACAAAGGGCTTTAAAAAAACAGTGTCATTTTTATCGTTGAAATGCATCCCAAAAAACCACTTATCTATAAAAATTACCACTTCATCTGTTACGTATTTATTGGGCTACAAGCTGTTTTTGTGTAGTTCATCGATGTTTTTTGCGAACGATATCATCTTATCTAAAAATCAGCCTTTTCATCCAAAATATTCATTATCAACCTCAATTGTTATGTTTCTTTGACATGAGTTTAAAAATAAGCCCCAAGCAATTATGAAAACAATTTTAACAATATTAGCGATTACATTATTACCTTTCTTATCAACAGGACAGGAATCAACTACTGATGTTAAAAACAATGATACTGTTGAAACTGTAATTGAAAATAAGGTAGAAAACCAAACAATAAAGAGTGAAACAGCCGAAGCTTCAGCAATCAAAGCTCAGATTATTAAAATTAACCGTAAAAAAAGTACAGATATCATTAGCATTAAAGCTTACAGAAAAAGTTTACACATTAAAGTAAAAGAAGTAAGAGTTTGCTAAGCGATTAAAACATAAAATTAAAAACCCGAAACGATGTTTCGGGTTTTTTTATGTCTATTCATAAAAACATTAGGCGAAATTCAATTCACCATTGGCTTCCTGTTCTTTAAATTTCTTAACCAAATCAAGAGCGTCTGGTATTACATCACTACACAATATAATGAGAGAGCCTTTTACTGCATTTTTGACAGCAAAGGTTATGGCTTCTTTTTCTGAAGGAATAATGGTTGTTTTCTTATTAGGATCTTTCATTTTAATCCCATCACTCAACATTTTAATGAGTTCTTCTTCTGTTTTTCCGCGTAAGCGCTTGTCCTGACGAATGATAATTTCATCAAACATTTCAGCAGCAATAGATCCCATTTCATTGTTATCTTCAATACGTCTGTCGCCAATTCCGGCAATGATACCAACTTTAACGGTTGCTTCTAACTCATCTGTAAATTTCTGTAAAGCTCGCATTCCGGCTGCATTGTGAGCATAATCTAATAAAATTGAAAAATTATTGAATTTGAAAAGGTTTAATCGTCCTGGTGTTTGAGATGCCGAAGGAATAAACGTTTCTAAACCTGCTTTCATATCTTCAATACTGATGCCTTGAACATGTGCTGCTAAAATTCCGGCAAGCACATTCTGAATCATAAACTTTGCTTTTCCACCATAAGTTAACGGAATGTTTTCAGCTCTCATGATTCGCATTTTCCATTCACCTCTGCAGATGGTTACATATCCATTTTCGTAAATAGCTGTAATCCCATTTAAGCGTTGCATGGCTTTAATTCGAGGATTATTTTCATTCATTGAAAACAAAGCCACATTACAGTTTACCGTTCTTCTCATGTCGTAAACCAAATCATCATCGGCATTTAAAATCGCATAACCATTTGGCAATACGGTTTCTGGAATAACACCTTTAACTTTGGCTAATTGCTCAATGGTATGAATTCCTTTGAGACCTAAATGGTCTGCTGCGACATTAGTTACAATCCCGACATCACATTTTTTAAAGCCTAATCCAGCACGTAATAATCCACCTCTTGCACATTCTAAAACCGCAAAATTAACCGTAGGATCTTTAAGTACAAATTCTGCACTTGCAGGACCAGTACAATCGCCTGTCATTAGTAATCTGTTTTGAATATAAACACCATCACTGGTTGTATATCCTACTCTGTAACCATTCATTTTGGCAATGTGAGCGATTAAACGTGAGGTTGTTGTTTTTCCGTTAGTTCCAGTAATTGCAATAATTGGGATGCGACCTGTATCGCCTTTTTGAGGGAATAACTTGTCTATAACTGGAGCAGCTACATTTCTTGGTAATCCAGATGTTGGAGCCAAATGCATTCTGAAACCTGGACCAGCATTCACTTCTAAAACAGCTCCACCTGTTTCTCTAAGCGGTTTAGTGATGTCTGTAGTCATAACATCAATACCACAAATATCTAGGTCGATAATTTTAGAAATACGCTCAGCCATCGATACATTCGCTGGATGAATGATGTCTGTAATATCTTCAGCAGTTCCTCCAGTACTTAAATTAGCTGTATCTTTTAAAATAAGGCGTTCGCCTTCTGCTATTACCGAATCTAAGGTGTAACCAGCATCTTTTATGATTGTTTTGGTTAATTCATTTACAGTAATTTGAGTCAGTACATTTTCGTGACCATAGCCTCGCCTTGGATCTGAGTTAACTTTATCAATCAATTCTTGTACTGTTGATGTTCCATCACCAATAACGTGTGCTGGAGTTCGAATAGCACCAGCAACCAACTTATGATTAATCACCAGTAACCTGTAATCGTCTCCTTTAACAAATTTCTCCACAATGATGGCTCCACTTTTAGAACTCTCTTTGGCATTATGAAAGGCTTGAAGTGCATCTTCATAGTTCTGGATATTTACCGTAATACCTCGACCATGATTACCATCAATTGGCTTAATCACTAAAGGATAACCAACATAGCGACAAGCATCTTCAAGGCTACGTTCGCGACGAATAATATCTCCTTTTGGCACTTCAACCTCAGCTTGTTCTAACAAGTATTTGGTATCTTCCTTATCGCAAGCCAGTTCTACACCAATACTACTCGTTTCACTGGTTACTGTGGCCTGAATTCTTTTTTGATTGGCTCCATAACCTAATTGGCAAAGCGAATATTTATTCAATCGAATCCAAGGAATTCCACGAGCTTCAGCTTCTTCAACAATTGAACCTGTACTTGGGCCCAATCGATCTGCCTCACGAAGTTCTCTCATGTGCTGAATATCATCAGACAAGTCATAATCTTCTCCCTTTATTAAAGCTTCACATATACTTACTGAAGCCTTTGCTGCGTAGCGACCAACCGATTCTTCCATATATGCAAACACCACATTATAAACGCCTTCTTCTCCATAACCTCTTGTTCTTCCGAAGCCAACATCCATTCCCGCAAGAGTCTGAATTTCAAGGGCAATATGCTCAATAATATGTCCCATCCAGGTACCTTCTTCAACACGTTGAAAAAATCCACCAGCCTCACCTACAGAACAGCGATGTTCATACATTGTTGGAAACATGGTTTTTAAACGATCATAAAAGCCGTCAATTTTGTTAGACGGTAATTCTTCCATTTCTTCAAGATCGAGAACCATCGCTATTAATTTATGACGTCTCACAGACCAATAATTTGGCCCTCTCATGGCATTTATCTCACGTATTTTCATGTGCTTTTATTTATATTTTTTGAGGTCACATGCTGTTCACTATTTGTAATTTCCTTAAGTGAAAAAGATTTTAGCATGCTCGTTTCATGTAAGTTTATGTTCAGTTAGTTAATGTGAAAGATTATAAATATATACATTTTTCAATAGAAAAATTAGTTTATTTTTGCTTAATATTTAAACTACAGAACAGATCGTATGCAGAAGATAAAAGGAACTCTAATTCCTATTGGAGGAAATGAAGATAAAGGCATTGATGCCAATGAAATATACACTTTAGAATTTATTGATGAAGGTATTTTGTACCATGTTGTAAAAGAAGCTGGAGGTTCTGATGCCAATATCGTTGTGATTCCTACAGCATCAAGTATTCCTAAAGAAGTTGGTGAAAACTATTTAACCGCCTTCAATACTCTAGGTTGTAAAAATGTTGAGGTCTTAGATATTCGCTCAAAAAAGGATTCTGAAAAACAACAGGCTATAGACTTGATTAAACATGCTGATTGTGTGATGTTTTCAGGAGGTGATCAGTCAAAAATTTCTAAGAAAATTGGAGGCACTACGATTCATTCTATTTTATTAGATCGTTATCAAAACGAAGAAGGTTTTGTAATTGCCGGAACAAGTGCTGGTGCAATGGCTATGGCAAATGAAATGATTGCCGGAGGAAGTGCTTCGGAATCTTTTATTAAAGGTGCTGTTAAGATGTATAAAGGGCTAGGCCTAATTCCAGAATTAATTATAGATACACATTTTATTCGTCGTGGTCGCTTTGGAAGACAATCTGAAGCTATTGCAAAGCATCCAAATCTTTTAGGTATTGGACTTGCAGAAGATACTGGAATGATTATAAAAAACGGAAACGAATGTACTGTTATTGGCTCAGGAATGGTGATTGTTTTTGACGGAAGTAAAATAACGCACAATAACGAAACGGTTTTAAAAGAGGGAACTCCTATGACCATTGCAAACCTTACCATTCATGTACTTTCCAATGGTGACCAATACTCTATTAAAAACAGAAAAGTTACAGTACTCCCAATTGAAGCGCCTTTCATCTAATTTTTTTGATTCTTATTCTAATTTCTAATAGATTTGAGTCTTATGAAAATTAGGGTTTTTATAGGAATTCTTTTTCTCTTACTTCAAGTAGGATCTGTTATTTACGCTCGTTTTATTCCAGAGCGTTTTTTTTGTTGGGCTCCATATGACACACATGTAAAATTTGAAGTATTTGTCACTATTGATGGTAAAACCTTAAGTCCGGAAGACACCGAAGCTCGCTACAAATACAAAATGAAAGGTTGGGAACAACGTTCTATAGATAACATCTTTTCATTAATATCTCAATATGAGAACACCTATGGCAAAGCAGATAATGCTAAGGTGCTGATGACATATTCTATTAATGGTCATGAAGAACAAGAATGGAGGTTTGAGCATGACTAATATCGCAACATTCATAGTAAGGCCTTTTCAGTTTGAGGGTACAAAAATGCATCCTAATGTATTATTGATGTGTAAATTATTAGTCATTTTAATAACCGCACATCACATTTTTTTTAAAATATCTGATCCGTTTATTCCCTTTATTTCAGCTTTAGACTGGTTTAACAAGTATCCCAATGTTTTTAAATATTCGTTGAGGTGTATTTATGCATTGAGTGCTTTTGCTTTACTCTTCAACATCAAAGTGAGAACTGCAAGTATCGTAACCGGATTGGTTGTTATCCTCAATATTTTGGCTTCAAAACCTTTATTCTTCAACCACACCTTTATTTGTGGCTGTGCTCTATTTCTTGCTGGATTAACAAATGATAAAGAACCTCCTTACCTGCTGATATTTCAATTAAGCTTGGTGTATTTTGGAGCATCTATTAATAAGTTTTTAGAGCCAGATTGGTGGTCTGGTGCTTTTATGCATACCTGGTTAGGAACAGCCAGAGAGAACCCTGTGTATTTGTATGTTTCAGAATTAGTACCAGACATGGTCCTGGCGAAGTTATTATCTTACATCGCCATGTTTACTGAATTTGCCATTGCTGTATTAATCTTATTTAAAAGAACCCGAAACTTAACGCTTTGGTTTATCATCATTTTCCATACGACATTATTCACATTAACCTCATTTAGGTTCGGTCATTTTATTGAATCCTTAGCGATTGTATTACTGGCATTTTTGAGCATTCCCAAAGAGCAGCTAATTATTAGTTACAAAGAACATTCATTACACAAACTGAAACAATTCTTTAGGTTTCTGGATAGAGATCACAAACAGTTGTGGACTCCAATATCGTCGGAAAGCTCAAATTGGCTTAGTCTTAAAACCAAAGACAAGACCCTTTACAATCATGCTGCATTGAAGGATATTTTATTATATACACCTAACTTTTTTATGCTCATGTTAGCTGTTGATATTGTAATTTATATTGTGCTATACAACCATAGAACTGCTTTGTTTGTGTTTAATGTGATATTTATCTGGAGTGTTATTTTTTACTTTTTACCAATTAAGCGGTTTAAGAAAAAAGCAAATTAACTAGCTGTAAATCGAAATTTCTTCTTCGCCTTTTGAAGTCTTACTCGCTCGATACATACCTTCTGTATTAAAAGGCATTTCAATATTACCTTTGGTGTCAACAGCAATTAATCCACCATCACCACCAATGTCAAGGATACGCTTATTTATGACTTCTTCGGAAGCGGCTTTCAAACTCATCCCTTTGTGTTCCATCAGGCAAGCCACATCATAAGCCACAACACCACGAATAAAAAACTCGCCACTTCCAGTACATGAAATTGCACAGGTGTTGTTATTGGCATAGTTTCCGGCTCCTATCATCGGACTATCACCAACGCGTCCCCATTTTTTATTGGTCATTCCTCCTGTTGAAGTCGCAGCTGCAATATTTCCGTTCTGGTCACAAGCTACTGCACCAACAGTTCCAAATTTTGAATCTTTTTTTGTAGAATGATCCAACTGAAAACTATCTGTATCTTTAATTTCTAACCATTGTTGATGTCTGAATTTATCAAAAAAGTATGCATCACTTTCTAAGGTGTAATTGAGTTCTTTAGCAAACTGCATTGCGCCTTCTCCTGCTAAAAACACATGTTCACTTTTTTCCATGACATCACGAGCTAAACTTACCGGATTTTTAATTCCTGAAATTAAACTCACAGCACCTGCATTTAACGTTTTTCCATCCATAATACTGGCATCCATTTCGTGGGATTCGCTTGCTGTAAACACAGAGCCTTTTCCTGCATTAAATAATGGAGAGTTTTCCAGAATTTTTACTGCTACTTCAACAGCATCAACAGCTGTTCCGCCTTCGTTTAAAATAGCATATCCTTGATCTAAAGCTGCTTTTAAATCGCTTCTGTATTTGGCTTCAAGTTCTGGAGTCATCATGCCTTTAACTAAAGTTCCTGCTCCACCATGTATTGCGATCGAAAATGTATTCATTTACTATTGTTATTTAGACTTCAAAAATACACTTTACTTTCCATTCTTTTATCAAAATGAATCATCTATCCATTAAGTTAAAAGTTGTATTTTTATATCAAATCACCCTAAATAATACTATGAGATATAGTTTTTATCGTGTACTCTTTCTGTTCATAATTAATTGTTGCATTTTAAATGCGCAAGAGTATACATTTTATCATTATGGGTTAAGCGACGGATTATCCCAAGAAACGATACGCAGTATTTTAAAAGATAAAAACGGGTTTTTGTGGTTGGGAACTCAAGATGGATTGAATAGATTTGATGGTACTTCATTTACTGTTTATAAAAATCAAAAAAAAGATAGCTTATCACTTTCAGGAAATTTTATAAATGCACTTGTTGAAGATAATACCAATAATATTTGGATAGGAACTAACGACAATGGTATCTGCATTTATGATTCTGATTTGTATAGTTTTAAATCAACTTCAGTAAAAAAAGGAAATTGCACAAGCTTATCAAAAATGTCTGATGGATCAATCATTGCTACTGTGGTAAATCAAGGTATTGTTGTTTTTGAAAAGACATCTAATGACTATCATCCTTTTAGCATCAAAGAGATAAATGATCAGCAATTACAATTCAATACCAGTTTTCTTCATAATGATTTAGTATTTGTAAGTACAAATGATGGTCGTGTTTTTGTTGTAAACGATATCCTTGACGCTAATAAAAGATCATTTAAAGAAATTGAACTTGACAGTGCTGTGGGTGTCATAAATACCATGTATGTCAAGGATGATGTGCTGTGGTTAGGCTCATCTTCAGGATTGTTTGCATATCATCTTACAAAGCACACCTTAGATAACATACCATTGCAATCTACTGATGACTCTGAAAAACTTAATGTCGAATCCATCAACACTTTCAATGATATATTCTACATTGGAACATTTAACGGACTTTTTATTGCTGAAAATTTTAAGGGATCTCAATTTGAAAAGATAACCACCTATAAAGGCGATCAATTACACAGTAACTCTATTTCTTCAAACCGGGTTTACGATACATTTACTGATGGAAATTTACTGTGGATAGGTACAAATAACTTAGATGTCGTTCCTCTGAAAAACCCTGTATTCAAACACATTAATACGACTTCTGAAATTACACTTAACAATAGTTTTATTTTATCTTTTGCAAAAAACGAGGATTACTTATTTATTGGTACCCGAAAAGGAATCAATTGTATTAATTCCAAAGGGGAAGTCATTCCTATTACAAAAGAAAATACTAATGATCAACTCGCTTTTAATGTGATAAGAGCTATGGCTTTCGACCAACATAATAATTTGTGGGTTGCAACCATCAAAGGTGTTTCTGTAATAAATCTTACAGACTTTAATCCAAAACAACCTGACATTATTAGTATGTATCATAATCAAACTAATGAAACTTCCTTAAGTTCAAATGCAACAAGAGGCATTTATATAGATCACAATAATAGTATTTGGATTGCGACTTATGGTGGAGGAATAAACCGATTTACTGGTGACTTAAAAACAAAAACATTCACATTCGAACATTACAAAAGTAGTACTGAATATAATTCTTTAAGTTCTGATTTCACATATAATATGTCACAAGACGAGAACTTAAATTATTGGATAACTTCGGAAGAAGGGTTAAATAAATTATCGTTTGAAGCTTCTAATTATTCAAAACCCAAATTCACAAACTATTATCACGACAAAAACGACCCTAACAGCCTGAGTAGTAATACAACACTACACACCTGGCATGATGAGAACCAGTTATTGTGGATTGCAACACAGGATGGTTTTAACAAATACAATCCAAAAACTAATACGTTTAAACGATATGGAGAAGACCATGGCTTAACAAATACGTTTGTATATGGTATCACTGAAGACAATGCAAATAATTTATGGCTGACAACAAATGGTGGCCTTTTTAAATTTGATAAAAATTCTGAACAGTTCACAAACTATAATCAACAAGACGGGCTCCAGAGTTCAGAGTTTAATTTAGGTGCTCACTACTATGATCAAGAAACTAATGACATTTATGTTGGAGGCATTAAAGGTTATAATGTGTTTCAACCCAACAAAGTTTCCGAATTAGATGTTCAGGGACATCTGGTATTTACCTCATTAAAAATAAAAGACCAAGAAATACGTCCAGTAACCCATCCATCCATATTAAATGAAAGTATTACAAAAACAACTGAAATTACACTAAATCATACAGATTTTCCCTGTTATTTAGGTTTTTCAGATTTAGATTTACGACCGAATAAAAACAACCATTTTTTATACGCTTTAAACGACAATGAATGGGATGAGTTAAGAGGAACAAGAGAAATTCAATTATTAGAATTAACCAAAGGAAATCACACCCTTAAAATTCAGGGGAAATCTCGTGACAGCGTTTGGAATACGCCTCCATTACAACTAAATATAACAGTAATTCCACCTTGGTACAAAAGTAATATGGCTTATCTGGCTTATTTAATAGTGTTTTTAGGTATCGTTTATGCCTTCTACAAAATCAGTTTACAACGTCAAATTGCTGGACAGGAATCGAAACGTCTTCAGGATTTAGACGATTTAAAATCTCGTTTTATCACTAACATAACTCATGAGTTTAGAACGCCTCTTACTGTCATTCTTGGGTATTTAAGTAATTTAAAAGAGCGTTTTTCTGATAAAGATGAAGTTAATACCGAAATAAACACCATTGAACAAAACAGTAATAATCTCCTTCATCTGGTCAATCAAATGTTAGATTTAGCCAAATTAGAACAAGGGCAATTAACACTTAATGTGATACAAAGTGATATTATATCATACTTGAAACACCTTGTTCATAGTTTTTCAAGCATAGCTGAAGAGAAATCCATAACCCTCAAATTTATATCAGACACTGACGAACTCATGATGGATTTTGACGCAGAAAAAATGCGACAAATACTGACCAATTTAATTTCTAATGCGCTTAAATTTTCTACTGAAGGTTCGTTCGTAACGGTCACTATAAAAACCCGTAATGAACAGTTAGAAATTAAAGTCATAGACGAAGGCATAGGAATTCCTGAAGACCAGTTACCTTATATTTTTGATCGCTTTTTTCAGGTTGAAAACCCTGATTATAAAATCTCACAAGGTACCGGAATTGGATTATCATTAACCAAAGAATTGGTACAATTAATGGAAGGTGACATAGTAGCACATTCAAAAGTAAATGAATGCACAACATTTACTGTTACATTTCCAATAAAAAACAAAGCACAACTAGCTCCAACAGAATATAAAATATTCAAAAACACCATTGGTAAAACTTATGTACCACATTTAGACGACATCGCAACACCCGAAGACACCAACTCTGTTTTACTTGTTGAGGACAATGCCGACATGGCTCGTTATATCGCCTCATGTTTACAAGGGCATTACAAAGTAGCATTTTCTAAAAACGGTTCAGAAGGTTTTGAAAAAGCTAAAGAAACCATACCTGATATCATAATCACTGATGTGATGATGCCTGTCATGGATGGATTTGAATTAACTGAAAAACTACAATCCAATACAGCTACCAACCATATTCCTATTGTCATGCTGACGTCTAAAGCCATGCAGGAAGACAAAATAGAAGGCATCTCCAGTGGTGCAGATGCCTATTTAACAAAACCCTTTCAAAAACAAGAATTGTTGTTGCGTATGCAAATGCTTATCAGTAAGCGCCAACAATTACAGGCATCTTTAACTTTAGATAAATTAAAAGTGCACTCAAATCAAAAAGCACCAGATAAAAATGTAGAATTCCTAAATGAAGTGATTGATGTGATTCATAACCATTTGGAAGACTCCAGTTTTAATGCAACAAAATTATCTAAGGCTTTAGCCATGAGTGATTCTCAATTATATCGAAAACTTAAAGCCATTTCAAATTCGAGTACCTCTATTTTTATTAGAAATGTACGTTTAGAAAAATCTAAAGAACTTTTAAAAACTACACATTTATCCATTTCAGAAGTTGCTTATGCAACTGGTTTTAATGACCCAAATTGGTTCAGCAAAGCTTTTAAAGAAACGTTTAATATGAGTCCGACTGAATTCAGAAGTTAACGAATTCGAAACTTCAAAACCACTTAAAACCGTTAATTTTAATGGGTTTGACAAAATAATACTACATTTTGAAAAAATAATCCATGTCAATTTCCGTAGTCAAATATAGCTTCGTAGAGCTATTAATTATGACATCAATTTTACGAATTAAAGTCGTTTAATATTCTACAGTTTTTGCCTACACAAAAAAAAGAAATAGGTCACACTTTTGGTTTTGATTTCATAAGGTATAGCAGTTAACGTTTCAAAAACATAGTGTCATGAAAGCTAAAATACTCTACATCTTTATCCTTGTTTTTTCTATACAAACACTCCATGCTCAGGTAGGAATCGGAACGACTGATCCAAAAGCGACACTAGATATACCGTCTAGTAACGTGACGAACCCTACAAATACAGATGGAATACTAATTCCCAGAATTGATGATTTCCCAAGTACAAATCCTTCAGCAGACCAGGATGGTATGATGGTATTTGTTACAGGAAATGGCACACCAGCAAAGGGGTTTTATTATTGGAATCAGGATACGATATCTTGGGTTTCAGTTCAAGGAATTGATACCAAAAACACTTTAAATCAAGCATATAATGAAGGTGGTGCAGGAGCTGGAAGAGTCATAACAACAGATAATGGGCCAGTAGAGGTAGTTGGGAATGGCGGATTAAGAGTTGATTCTCAGAATAATACACACATGTTATTTGTTAATAGTAGCCAAAATGAGATTGGAATTAATACTGCAAGTCCAAGCTCAATGATTGACATCGTAAGCACTGAAACCGGAAGTGTAACTGTTCCTGTTCTGGAACTAACAACAAATAGTGCTGAAGACGGCATGCACGTTAGACTTTCAGGCAGTATCGATGGTACATCCGAAAACCTTGACGGATTTTATGTTTCTGATAATAGCACAGGTAACGCTAATAGTACACGAACAAAAGCCTTTACTGCCTACATGAATGGATCGTCAACAACGACCAGTCATGACGCAAGATCATTTGAGTCTGTTATCACTAATAGCAGCTCATATATTGGGAACACCTACGGCTACTATCATTTGAATTTGAGTACCTCAAACGGTAATCAATATGGTTCTTTAAATGCTGTTGGGAATTTAGGAAACGGCTCACACTATGGCATGTACTCAACGCTCACAGGAAGTGGTTCAGGTAACAAGTACGGTGTTTTTTCATCGATAAGCCCAACTGCTGGAGGCACACATTATGGCATCTATTCGAATGCTACAAATACAACAGGTTACGCAGGTTACTTTATTGGAAGAATGTCTCTGGGTGAGACCTCAGCAAACAGGTATTTGATGCCACCAGCAGATGGAACAAATGGTCAAATTATTGCTACAGATGGTTCTGGTCAAACGGCTTTTATTGACGCATCTTCCATATTTTCAGACACCACAAACACGCTCGACCAAGCCTACGACCAAGGTGT
>JAAEZL010000003.1:7018-37760 GCA_018222875.1 Algicola sp. | reverse complement strand
GGATTTAATGTACGTGGTGATTTTGGAGCAAGTGGATCAGTTGTACTTTCACCACCAAATGACAAATCGCTATTATTCTTTAATCCTTACAATGCAGCTTTTAGAGCTGGTTTTAATGAAGGATCAGATTGGGAGTTTACGAGTCAGGGAGATTATTCTATAGGACTAGGATACTCTCCATTAGCAACTGGCGATCGATCTTTTGCAACTGGTGATTCTACGGAAGCCTCAGGCGAACGCACCACTGCAATGGGTAATGGTACTATGGCGCTATCTTTTGCAGAAACAGCCCTTGGAAATTTCAACACAAATTACACTCCTAATAGTACCACTGGTTTTGACCCGACCGACAGACTTTTTGTCATTGGAAACGGCACGTCTTCAGCAAATCGTCATAATGCATTTACTGTATTTAAAAACGGATTAATAAATGTAAATGATCAATACAATTTACCTGCTACAGATGGAACAAATGGTCAGGTGATGACCACTGATGGCGCAGGACAGTTATCATTTGTTGATTCAAATACTCTATTTACAGACACAGATAACCAAAATTTAACTACAGCAACACTCACAGGTACAACCCTCAACTTAGGTATTCAAAATGGTACAGGAACTTCAATAAATTTATCGAGTTTAACCGATGATAGTGACTGGGTTACTGTAGGAGGAGATATTGAACGACAAAGCGGCAATGTTTACATTGGCGATACCGCAACAACTAATAATATCCTTTTTACAAGTGGCTCTATTATTGATTGGGATAATACCTCATATGTCCTAGATCTAAACGTCTATAACAAACTGTCTTTATTAGAATTAGATGGTGGTACGTTTTCCTCTCCAGGATTAGCTATAGGAAGCAGTAATACAGGTTTCTATTCTAACACTTCAGGTGCAATAACACATACTGGAAATGGAACATCAACATTTAATATTTTTTCTGATGGTGAAATTAATTTTAGAGGCAGCAGTTCAAGTTTATATGACTTTAGCAGTTACAATATATATGAAAATGCAGGAGTTATGATGGGAACTATAAATTCTAATTCTCCATTACTATATGGATTTATTGATAATGATGCTAACGATGATATCGCTGAATTTGAAGTGTCATCAGGCAATTCTGGTTTTAGCCATTCAGCAGTTTATGCACATAGCAGCATTGGAAGTAATGAAGTGCGATTAGCATATAATACTTCTGGTACTAATTATGCACTTTATGCAATATCACCTAATAATTTTGCAGGTTACTTCAGAGGGAATGTTCAGTTGGGTAATAGCACAACCAATAGATATTACATGCCACCAATTGATGGCACTTCCGGTCAAGTGATGACTACCGATGGTGCTGGAAATGTTACTTTTCAGGATATTTCTGTGAGTGATTCAGACTGGTTCGAGGTTGGCTCCACAAATGCACCAAATAGTTTAAATGATGATAAATACACTGGTGGCAGTCTTTCGATAGGAAAAAATACTGCTGCTGTTGCAAAAGTAGATATAGAGACAAATGACGATTTAAGTTCTTTATTCTTAGTTAATAACACAAATACTGGAAGTATTAAAAATGGTATAATAAATGTTGTCAATGGCACTACAAGTCCTATTAAACATGGATTAGTCAATACATTCAATAACAATGCAAATGGTATTTTAGAAGTTGGTGTGATAAATAACATAGAATCTAGAGGCTCGATTAATCTAGTAGGATATTCTAATTTCTATACGTCTACTTCTAACAATAACAGTGGTGCTTTTGTTGGATTTCAAAATACTGTAGGTAGTCAACACCAAGGTAGCACCATTGGTTTAGTAAATAATTTTAATACCAGTTCTGGAATCAATCCGATTACAGGTGTTCAGAATATTATCAATGTTACTGGAAACGGTATTCAATCTGGCTCTTATACTGAAATTAATAGCTTAGGATCAGGAAACAAATTTGGGCATAACGTTAATATTCCTATCACAGCAGGTGGTACTCATTATGGTTTCCATGCAGATGTTCAAAGTAATACAGGATACGCAGGCTATTTTATTGGACGAACTTCCTTGGGTAACAGTACAGCTAATCGTTATCTAATGCCTGCTGCAGATGGATCAAACGGTCAGGTCATGACCACAGACGGTTCTGGAAACGTAACCTTTCAAAACCCAAATACAGGAACCGATAACCAGCAAATAGACAGCTTTAGCTTTAACTCGTCAACTAATGAACTGACACTCGAAATTGAAGATGATGGGCAAGCTGCTCAAGTTGTTGATCTCTCAAATCTAAACCCACAAAAAGCAATTGCAAGACTATTCATGAGCGCGTCTCAAACCGAAACTGGCAGTGGCATTTCAAAAGTTAATTTTGACTCCACACAATTTGATATTGGCAGCAATTTTAACACGACAACCGACGAGTACGAAATACCCGAAACTGCCATATATCGCGTTACTGCTCAAATTACAATGGATGCTTCAACCGGAACCGGAACTTTCGATGTTCGTATTCGTGTAAATGGCACACAGGAAAGACGAGCAGAATACAATCATACAGGTAATGGACAAGTCCTAAGACAAATCACAAGTATTTTGAGCCTCACCGCAGGAGACACCTTAGATATTGCATTTAACCGTCCAGCTGTTGGCGCTACCATTCAAGCTAATTCCCGAGCTACATTTTTTGAAATTGAACAATTATAAAAACAACCGATATGAAACGACAAGACTTTTTAAAATCGATAGGCGGAATCAGTCTTCTATCTTTAATTCCAAATCTTTCAATTGCTAAAAATCTAACAACATTTACCAAAGCATTAAAAGCGAAAATTATTAGAAATGATGATGGTATCCGTCTGAATGTCATTGGTGATATACAAACGCATAAGCTTGTTGGCAGTGACACCAACAATCAACTGGTAGAATGGGTTGATGATGTTGAACCAGGTGTTGGAATACCGCCTCATGAACATACAAAAGAGGATGAGATTTTTAGAGTCATTAAAGGCCAAATCGAAATCATGGTAGATGGAAAAACCACAATTTTGGAAGCTGGTGATGTTGCCTTTGCTCCAAAAAACTTACCCCATTCCTGGAAGGTTGTAGGAACAGAAAAAGCAAAAATGATTACCAGTGCATTTCCTGCAGGAATTGAAGTGATGTTTAGAGAGCTTGCCGATTTACCAGCTGGCCCACCAGATTTTGCAAAAGTTTCAGAAATATGTGGTCGATACGGCATCACATTTATCCAATAGTTAAATTTAGTAAATAACTATGTTTTTGATGAGGAAAGTCGCTGGTAGGGAGCGGCTTTCTTTTTTATTTAGTATTTGAATCCACAATACTTCATTACAATGTATAACTTTATACCATTCAACAAAAATTCAAATAGAGCTTTTGTCTTTAAAAAAAACTGTATCTTAACTGTTTCAAAAACCAATCAATTATTGAAGCGCTTCTTCTACTTGTCTATCCTTTTTTTTGCTTGTTTTTTAACACATAATGGATATAGCTTACAGGCAACGCACAACAAGGAAATTTATCAAAATACGGTACAAAGCTATATTGATACAGCTTGGAATTTTACTATTGAAGAAAACGACAGTGCATTGGTATATGCAAAAAAAGCACACAAGCTTTCCAAAGAAAACAACTATCATCTCGGTGAGGCCATGGCACTTGAGAGCCAAGGTCTGTATCACGAAATTGTTACAGGAAATTACGATTTAGCCAGTCAATTTTATTTTGATGGCATAGCTATTTGCGAAGCATATAACCTTACCTACACCTCATCGATTTACCATTCGCTTGGCGTAATGTTTCATACTTCAGACAATTACAACAAAGCTCTAGAATATTACAACACGGCCTATGAAAAAGCAAAAAAGGACAACGATTCCATTCTTCAAAAAAAATGCCTTATCAATATGGGCTCCGTTTACTCATCGCTTCAAAACTTTGAGCAAGCCAAACATACCATGCTTAAAAGCTTAAACATTAACAAGAATAATGAGCTTAACTATAACATTTATGCCAATTTAGGTAATTTATTTATACGACAAGAACAGTACAAAGAAGCGATTCCATATCTAGAAAAGGCGATTGAAATCCATACTGATAATATTGATTCTGAAAAAAACTTAATGTATCTTATTGAAGCCAAAGCCGCGCTTCGAGATTCAACTGGCATGTACCAAAAAATAAACCGTGCCATTACTGAAGCCAATAATATTACTGCTTTAAGAGCTAAAGGAAATTTGTATGATGCGCTTTCAAAATATTTTTACGCTTTTGAAGATTACAAAACAGCTATAGATTACCAAAAAAAATACCAAAGTATTTATGTTGAAATAAAAGAAAAACAACGTGACCAAACCGTTTATGATTTAGAAACAAGTTACCAAACTGAAAAAAAAGAGCGCGAACTCGAACAAAAAAAAGCTAACGAAAAACTATTAGTTATCGTACTTGCCTTCCTAGGGATTTTACTTTTACTACTCTCTTTTTTCTATTTCAAAAACCGAAAAAAAAATCAACAACTAGCCAAACAAAAGGTGCTTTTGGAAAATGCGCTAGACGATAAAAATGTGCTTCTTAAAGAAATTCATCATCGCGTAAAAAACAACCTTCAGGTTATCTCGTCATTATTAAGTTTACAACAACGCCAAATAACAGACAAAAAAGCTTCTCAAGCCATACAAGAAGGCAGAAATCGTGTTAAAGCTATGGCTCTTATACATCAAAACCTGTATCAAGACACTAACTTAATAAGTGTAAAAACTGATGACTATATTCAAAAGCTTGCTAATAGTTTAATTAAAAACTACAGAGTCAATGATAAAGACATTCAACTAAATCTAAATATAGAACCCGTAAAACTTGACATTGACACTATTATTCCACTAGGTCTTGTAATCAATGAACTTATTAGTAACGCTTTAAAATATGCCTTTAAAGGCCATAATTCTGGAACAATCTCTATTAATTTAATGGAGGTTAAAAATCATCTTAACCTCACTATAACTGATAATGGAATTGGGTTACCCAATGATTTTTCAATTGAAGATTCTTCAAGTTTAGGCTTTAAACTTATTAAGGCTTTTAGTGATAAAATTGAAGCAACTTTAAATATAGATTCATCAGAAAAAGGCACATCTATAAGCATTCAAATCCCTAATATAAAAACCCATTAAAAATGAGTAGTGTACAAGTGCTTATTGTAGAAGACGATCCTTTTATTGCTGAAGATATCAGAGAAGCTTTAACTAGTGTAAACTATAACATTGTTGCCATAGCCCACAATAAGAGAAAAGCTATTGAAGCTCTAAAAAACACACAACCCAATATTATACTACTCGATATCAACCTTGGAGACAACCTTGATGGAATACTGATTGCCGAAATTATTAATCGTGATTACCAAATTCCATTTTTATACCTAACTTCTTACTCTAACAAAGAAATCATAGATAAGGTAAAACACACACTACCAATGGGCTACATTGTAAAGCCTTTTGATGAAACTGATCTATTCACTGCTATTGAAATTGCTATTTCTAACTACACTAAAATTAGCAAGCCTAAAATCCTATCCATTGAACTGGTAAACAAAACGATTAAGGATACTCTTACCCAGAAAGAATTTGATATTTTAATGGATATATATCATGGCAAAACCAACAACCAAATGGCAGAGCAGCATTTTGTAAGTATTAACACTATTAAGTCTCACATCAAAAACATCTACGGAAAAATGAATGTTCACTCACGTTCTGAAGTGTTAATTAAAATACGAGAAACCATAAAATATTAAAAACTACCCAAATAGGTGATGTGTGGCTTTTATATAGATACTAGTTTTATACCTCAACTAAAAAGTTATAGTTTTTTACCTATTTCTTTCCCTAAATTAAATATGTATGAAACTTTTAAAGTCTTGTATTTTATTCGTTTTGATTAGCCATTACGGCTTTGCCCAAATTGGTATTGGTAATACTAATCCTAATGCTCAATTAGATATTTCTGCTGGTGCAATAGCTTCAGAAAAAGACGGATTACTCATTCCCAGGTTAAATGAGTACCCAACTGGCGTTGGTGCTAACCAAAATGGTATGTTGGTTTTTATTACTGGTAATGGTATACCAACAAAAGGGTTTTACTATTGGGATAATGATGCCATGAATTGGATCTCTTTTGGTTCAAGTAACGTTGAAAAAATTAACGACCTCATTGATGGTAAATCTGACACAACAGGTTCATCAGTATTTTTAGGTGTTAGCTCAGGAAGTAATGATGATGGAACCGATAATAAAAATGTAGGTATTGGTTTTGAATCTCTATCTGAAAACATTAACGGAGGCGCTAATACTGCTATTGGTTATCAGTCTTTAAACAAAAACACACAAGGTGCTGCTAACATTGCAATTGGTACGTATTCGTTAACAGACAATACCATTGGAAATAGCAATATAGCTATTGGTCATCAAGGTTTAGGGAATAACACATCTGGAGAAGACAATGTTGTTATCGGGCGAATGGCTTTAGCAGGAAACTTAACCGGAAACATGAATGTTTCAATTGGAAATTACTCTCTTTTAGGTAATGATTCAGGAGAAAACAATGTTGCAATCGGTAGCTATGCTATGCGCTTTAATGAAACAGGTAGCAGAAATGTTTCATTAGGGATGTTTTCTGGAATGCAAAACCTTGGAAACAGAAGTGTATTTATCGGCTATGAAGCTGGATATTTTGAAACCAACAGCCATAGATTATACATTGAAAACAGTAATGCCAATTCTGACAATGCCCTTATTTATGGTGAATTTGATACTAACATATTAAGAACCAACAGTGAATTTCAAATAAGAAATCCTTCATCTGGTGGTTATGCTTTTCCTATTACAGATGGTACATCTAACCAAGTATTGAGTACAGATGGTAACGGACAACTTACCTTTGTTAATATCAATACACTTTTTACCGATAACGATAATCAAACCATTGATCATTTTAACCTTAACAGCACCACATTAGAACTTTCTATAGAAAATGACGGAGAAGCTCATCAAACCGTTGACCTTTCTTCTTTAAACACAGACAACCAAACAATTGATAACTTTAACCTTAATGGTACTACTTTAGAAATTTCTCTGGAAAACGATGGAGAAACTAACCAAACAGTAGATTTGTCTAGTTTGCAAAGTCCAAATATATCCAACTTCTCATTAGCTAGAATTACTTTAAACGCAAGTCAAACCATCTCTAATACAGGTTACACCAAACTAAACTTCGGCAATGTAGACTTTGACATCAACTCAGATTTCGATACCATCAATGATGAATTTATTGCTCCTACAGATGGATATTACAGGATAAATACCATTTGTAGAACTTATGGAGTTTCCAGTGGCACTTACTTATATGGATTAGCCATTTATGTAAACGGAACAAGAGTAAGGTTGAAGCGCTACAATCAAACAGGTACAGCAAACTTTGTAAGAACACTAGACAATGTTGTAGCATTAAATGCAGGAGATACTGTAGATATTAGGTTTTACAATAATTCAGGAAGTATTTCTATTACATCAGGAAGCCAAGAAACCGCATTGGTAATAGAACGTATTAGGTAAGTCATTTTATAAGGGAACTTGCTTTATTTCAGAAGGTCACTTTAGGGAGTGACTTTCTTCTTTTGTTCATTATTTGAACACGGAATGCTTCATTTCAAAGTATAAGTTTTGTAGCTTTGAGTTTCTTACAAAATCAATCCAATGTCAGATCAAAAACGCTTATTTCTTGTCGATGCCTATGCCCTTATTTTCCGTGGCTATTACGCTTTTATAAAAAATCCCAGAATCAATTCCAAAGGTGAAGATACGTCAGCCATTATGGGTTTTATGAACTCTTTACTGGATGTAATAAAACGTGAACGACCAGACCATTTAGCGGTGTGTTTTGATAAAGGAGGAAGCGTAGATCGTGTGGAAATGTTTGAAGCCTATAAAGCCAATCGCGATGAAACACCTGAAGGTATAAAAACAGCCATTCCGTATATCTGCGATATTTTGGAAGCCATGCACATTCCTATCATGGTAAAAGAAGGCTATGAAGCTGATGATGTCATCGGAACACTTTCCCGTCAGGCCGAAAAAGAAGGTTATAAAACTTATATGGTAACACCTGATAAAGATTTCGCACAGCTTGTCACCGAAAACGTGTTTATGTACAGACCTGTATTTGGTGGTGGTTATGAAACCTGGGGAATTCCAGAAGTGCAAAAGAAATTTGAAGTTGAAAGCCCTTTGCAGGTCATTGATTTTTTAGGAATGATGGGAGATTCATCCGATAACATTCCTGGATTGCCTGGTGTTGGTGAAAAAACAGCTAAGAAATTCATCGCTCAATTTGGAAGTATGGAAGGCTTGTTAGCCAATACGGATCAGCTCAAAGGAAAAATGAAAGAAAAAATTGAAGCTAATAAAGAGCTCGGTTTGCTTTCAAAACAACTGGCTACCATTATGCTTGACGTTCCTGTCGCCTTTGATGCTAAAGATTTTGAACTCGATCATCCAGATGTTGAAAAAGTAAAAGCTATTTTTCAGGATTTAGAATTCAGACGATTAACTGATAATTTCCTAAAAACATTTGCTTCAGATACAGAAGTAACTCCAGCGACTCAGTCTACTGAAACGAAACCTATAGAAGCAAAAGCTACTCCTAAAGAACAAAAATCAGCTGGTGAAGGTCAGTTTTCTCTATTTGGAGGTGATGCTTCAGCAACTACTGAAACCACTTCAGAATACACACGTAAAACCGCTGAAACCACCTCACATTTTTATCAGAGTATCGCTTCTGGAATGGCGACCAAACTCTTTGTAAAAAACTTACTGAACCAAACTTCTGTATGTTTTGATACAGAAACCACAGGACTCAATCCCTTAACAGCAGAACTCGTAGGCATCGCTTTTTCATGGGAAGCTGGTAAAGGGTTTTACGTCCCATTTCCCGAAGATAAATCTGAAGCACAAGAACTCCTTGAAACCCTTCGTCCGTTTTTCGAAAACGAAACCATTCAAAAAATTGGTCAGAACCTAAAATACGATATCAAAGTCCTGTCAAAATACAATGTTGCCGTTAAAGGCAAACTCTTTGATACCATGTTAGCGCATTACCTCATCAATCCAGATATGCGACATAATATGGATGTGCTGGCAGAAACCTATCTGAATTACACTCCGATTTCCATCACCGAACTCATTGGCAAAAAAGGAAAGAATCAACTCTCAATGCGTGAGGTTCCGTTAGAAAAACAAACCGAATACGCTGTTGAAGATGCCGACATTACGCTACAACTAAAAGAACATTTTGAAAAGGAATTAGGAGAAGCCAATACCCAAAAACTATTCGATGAGATTGAAATTCCGTTGCTACGTGTATTAGCTGCTATGGAACTGGAAGGTATTAATTTAGACAAAGCGTTTCTAAATTCCTTATCTGAACAACTCAATAGCGATATTGCAAATCTTGAAAAAAGCATTTATGAGGCAGCTGGTGAAGAATTCAACATCGCTTCACCAAAGCAGTTAGGCATCATTTTATTTGAAAAGCTTAAACTGGTCGACAAGCCAAAAAAGACCAAAACCGGACAATACAAAACAGGCGAAGATATCTTGTCGTATTTAGCCAAAGACCATGAGATCATTCAGCAAATTTTAGATTACAGAGGTTTATCAAAATTAAAAAGCACCTATGTCGATGCTTTGCCTTTACAGGTTGAAGACAGCACAGGCAGAGTGCACACCGATTATATGCAAACCGTTGCTGCTACTGGACGACTGAGTAGTAACAATCCGAATTTACAGAACATCCCTATTCGTACCGAACGTGGTCGCCAGGTTCGAAAAGCTTTTGTGCCAAGGAATGAAGAGTACACGCTTTTAGCGGCCGATTATTCACAAATAGAACTGCGTATCATTGCGGCTTTAAGTCAGGAAGAAACCATGATTGAAGCCTTTAAAAATGGTGAAGACATTCACGCATCTACAGCTTCAAAAGTATTTAATGTTCCTATTTCTGAAGTGACTCGTGAGCAACGTAGCAATGCCAAAACCGTCAACTTCGGAATCATTTATGGAGTCTCTGCGTTTGGGTTGAGCAATCAAACCAACTTATCGCGTAGTGAAGCCAAAGAACTCATTGACACCTATTATGAAACCTATCCGAAATTACGCAGTTACATTCATGAGCAGGTCGATTTTGCTCGCGACAACGGTTATGTGCAAACGGTTTTAGGTCGTCGTCGTTATTTAAAAGACATCAATTCCCGTAATGCTGTGGTTCGTGGTGCTGCAGAACGTAATGCCGTCAATGCACCTATTCAGGGAAGTGCAGCAGACATTATTAAAATTGCAATGATTAAAATTTACGAGAAACTTCAAGCAGGCAATTACAAATCGAAAATGCTCTTACAAGTGCATGATGAACTCGTCTTTGATGTGTACAAACCCGAACTCGAAGAACTAAAAACACTCATCAAAACCGAAATGGAAAATGCGTACAAACTAGACGTACCTCTTGATGTCGATTTAGATATTGGTGATAATTGGTTGGAGGCGCATTAAAGAATATTCTTAATCAATTGCTTTATTTCAAGCAAAGTTAAATCAGTAAAAAGTTTTCTTTCTAAAAACATTTTGTCGTTATTTAATAAATAATTTAAAAACCAATAATCTATTTTTTTATCTGAGATTTTAATTTTGGAAAAAGCACTTAATGAATAACTATTGCTTTTCAATTCTTTTATATTATTAGGCAAAAAAGTAAATATCAATTGGTCGAATTGTGCCGAATCATAATATATCTCATTTAATTTTTTATTTAAAATATTATCGTCAACATATTGTTCTATTGTATTTCTATAAGCTTCTTGACTTTGTTCATTTACAGTTTCCTTGATAACACTTACTAGCATTGCTTCTTTATATTTTAAATCAAAAACATTGTCAACAAGAGCTGGATGAAATTCATATAAAATTATTAAGTATAATGATAAAATAGTCTCAAAATAATTCCCTGTTTCTTCAGCAGTAGAACCAAATAAATTTAATGAACTAATTTCATTGTTTAATTCTTTACTTATATTAACTAAAAGCAAATATTTATTTAGAACTTTTTTAATCCTTCTTGGATTTTTAAAATTTAAGTGAATAAAAAAACTAGATATATTCTCAACTAATTTACCTTCCAAAAAATTAAGTTCACTATCATTAAAATAATGTTTTATTAGCATATATAGATTATTATGATCAGGCATTGAAAAGGAAATATCAAAAACTTTTTCTAAATATTCATTTGCTTTTACAACTTCTCCATATTTAGTTTTAACTGCTTCCCTAACTGCTTTTTTATCAACTCCACAAAAGAAAATAGTTTTTTCTCCATATGTAAAAAACAACTTTAATGCAGATAATAGATTCAAAACATTTTCAGGCTCACATCTATCTAAATCATCAATAAAAACAATATTAAAATTTGGTTGATTTTCTTTAGTGACATTACTTTCCCATTTTACAAATTCATTTTCAAACTTGCTTTTTAATTGATAAAAAGTGTCTTGAGGTTTCTCTTCAAGAGATTCAACAATTTTATTACCATCAATACTTAATCCTGGAACAGTTATTCTTAAAGATTTTGAAAACCCTCTAAACAATTTTGCCGCAACCTTAACAATCTCGTCTAAAGTCTCTTCTGTTGAATCTTTAGTTTCATATGTTAAAAATTCCAAAAGAGATAATGACAAATTATCATCGCTTTCGTATTGCCAAGCCTCAAAGAAAAATGTATTAAAATCACTTTTAAGTTCCTTTTCCAAATACTTCATTAATGTACTTTTACCACTTCCCCAATCTCCATATAACGAAAACATCTTAATTTTTTCAAACTCTTTCGTATTATTCTCTAATAATGTTTTAATGATTTCACCTTTATCTATTATGCCTAAGAAATCATTATCTCTTGTTAGATCTTCAATTGGTAAGTTTGGTAATAGCGTTGACATAAAAAAGTGTTTCCCTAAAAATAAGAAAAACACTTAATAAAAAAACTAATTGACTTAAAGTAAGTTAATTTATGTAATACTAATGGTAATCACTTTTATAATCGTATTATTTTATCAAATGAAAGAGTCACTTTAAACGTCGCTTCTTCTTCCCCTTAGTATACTTAACCTTCGTCTTCCTTTGATTAAAAGGAACAGCATCATTAAAGTTTTTTCTTATCAAGTTACTCCATTAATTCACGAACCGTTTCGTCAATAACCAACAATACGCTAAACATATTTTGTTTAACCTCATCATTAGAAAATCTTAAAAAGGTAACACCATAAGCTTCTAATTCCCCTTGACGTTTTGCATCGTATAAAACTTTGTGATCATGACTGGAACCATCAATTTCAATAGCTAAACCTATTTCATGACAATAAAAATCAACTATATAATTGAGCATTGGTACTTGCCTGTGAAACTGAACACCATAAGCGCGCTGTTTGATATTCTG
This sequence comes from Algicola sp., assembly GCA_018222875.1. Classification (GTDB taxonomy): domain Bacteria; phylum Bacteroidota; class Bacteroidia; order Flavobacteriales; family Flavobacteriaceae; genus Psychroserpens. The sequence continues at coordinate 25,214 of JAAEZL010000003.1, read as the reverse complement.
CCAAAGTAAAACCTCAGGCAAGGTACTATGTTTTCTTAATTGTCTGGCGAGTTGTTTTAATTCAGGGTTGTATGGAATGATTTTATTTTTCATTAGTTACTTCATTATACAAACACCCCTATAATCCCCTCAAGGGGATATTTGTTCATCGAAACTTCAGGCTTCAATGCTTTCAATTAGTTTTGTAGTTTCCAATCCAATTTTTAGGAAAAAGTTTCTCGTTTTAGATTGTCCCCTTGAGGGGACTTTAGGGGTGTTTATGCGTGTTTACCTTTATACGTAAACTACCTCCTCTTCTTCTTCCCCTTAGTATACTTAACCTTGTTCTTCCGCTGATTAAAAGGAACCGCATCATCAAAAGTATGTTTGGCATCACCTTTCGGTTTATTTTTACGCCACTTTTCAGTTTTGGCAGGAAGTAAGACATCCAGTAAATCCTGACGACCCAATTTATTTAAGGTCTTTTTAATCCACGCCTTGTTTTCGTCCTTATACCAGAAGAAAAACCGATGCTGCTCATCTTTCTCTTTACGTGTTTTTGGCGTGTTCACTTCCTTAAGCGTATACGGATAGTAACCACTGTAATAAATCACAGTCGCCACCGTCATAGGTGTTGGCGTAAACCCTTGCACCTGCTCTAACTGAAAACCCATATCTTTAGTTTCTGCAGCAAGATTTGCCATATCTTCCGCTTCACAGGCTGGATGATTCGAAATAAAATAAGGAATCAACTGAAGCTTCAAACCGTTCTTGATATTAATCTTATCAAAACGTTCTTTAAACTTATGGAAATATGTAAACGACGGCTTCCGCATTAATTTTAATACAGGATCACTTGTGTGTTCTGGTGCGACTTTCAAGCGTCCAGACACATGCTTGGTCATCACCTCTTCGGTATAATCGTCGAGCTCTTTCGGATCTGCATTTTTATTAAACTCTGGCACCAGCATATCATGACGAATCCCAGAACCTATAAAGGATTTCTTTACTTTTGGGTGACTGTCAACAGCCTGATACAATTCGGTTAACGGCTTGTGCGAGGTGTCTAAATTACTACAAATCACTGGCGAAATACAACTTGGCGCCACACATTTGTCGCAAATAGATTGTACTTTCCCTTTCATTTGATACATGTTGGCACTCGGTCCGCCAATATCACTTAAGTAGCCTTTAAAGTCTGGCATATTGGCAACGGTATCGACTTCCTTTAAAATGGATTCCTGACTTCGAGACGCAATAAACTTTCCTTGATGTGCCGAAATTGTACAAAAGCTACAACCACCAAAACAACCTCTATGAATGTTAATGGAAAACTTAATCATTTCAAACGCAGGAATTGGTCCACGCTTGTTATATTTCGGGTGTGGTAAACGCGTATAAGGCAAATCGAACGACGCATCAATTTCCTCCTCAGTCATCGTTGGATAAGGCGGATTAATCATCAAGGTCTTATCACCTACTTTCTGAAAAATACGTCGTGCAGCCAGTTTATTCGACTCCTGTTCAATGACCTTAAAGTTGGATGCGTATTGTTTTTTATCCTGTAAACAGGTTTCATGAGAAGCAATTTCTACATCTTCCCAATTGCTGTTTTTCGGAATACTTTCATCTTTATCTAAAAGAACTGCGGTTTGATTAATCGTATTCAAACTACGAAACGGAACCCCTTTTTCTAGCAAACGGATAATTTCACGCAAGGGCTGTTCTCCCATTCCATAGACCAGCATATCGGCTTTAGAGGTTTCTAAAATGGTAGGCATCAGTTTGTCACTCCAGTAATCGTAATGCGTCACACGACGCAGCGACCCTTCAATACCTCCAATTAAAACCGGAACATCTGGCCATTTGTCTTTTAAAATATTAGAGTAAACGGTTGAGGCATAATCAGGTCTAAATCCGATATCACCATTTGGCGTATAGGCATCTTTATCGCGACGCTTTTTATTCGCATTATAATTACTCACCATAGGATCCATACAACCACCTGTCACACCAAAGAACAATCTGGGCTTTCCAAGTTTTACAAAATCCTGAAGGTTATCATTCACATTCGGTTGCGGCACAATCGCCACACGTAAGCCCATACTTTCAAGCAAACGACCGATTACTGCAGGTCCAAAAGTTGGATGATCTACATACGCATCACCACTAAACAAGATGACATCGAGGTATTCCCAACCGCGTATTTTCACCTCTTTGTTTGTGGTAGGTAACCAATCTGAAAGTTGTAACTCCTGCATAATCTTGCAAAAATACTTAAAAATTAAACGCTTAGCTGTTAAATTTGATGTAATACTATTGCTTTACTCATTTAGGCGCCTGCCTTTCGGCAGACAGGTTAACACAAGGGTCGGGCTTTCGGCAGTCGCTTTTTTGTGTTGCTTATGTGGAACAACACAAAAAGAGCTTCAACAAATGCCTTAATCCCTAACGCTGTTAGCAAAAATGAAAATTGTCATTGAAATAAAAATGAATAGAGTAAAAATATTGTTTGTCTTTACGACTAACATATACAAAACTAAATTCACAATTAGTATGTCATTCCGACCAAAGCGGAGGAATCTCATTACTAACACAACTTAACAAATCAACAACTCAACACCTCAACACCTCAACACCTCAACACCTCAAGGTATCAACAACTAACCTTTTTTCAGTTATAAATCAAGCGCTTTGATACTCTCAATCTTATTACGCTCTAAATACGCATCAATCGTTTCAAAATGCTCAATCACACGTTGGTCTTTAAATTCAAATACCTTTTTAGCCAAACCTTGCAGAAAATCACGATCGTGAGATACGAGAATAAGTGTTCCGTCAAAATTTTGTAAGGCTTCTTTCAACACATCTTTAGATTTTAAATCGAGGTGATTCGTTGGTTCATCGAGAATCAGTAGGTTCACAGGTTCCAAAAGTAGTTTCACCATCGCTAATCTGGTTTTTTCTCCACCAGACAACACACTCACTTTTTTATCAATCTCATCGCCTTTAAACATAAAGCGACCTAAAATATTTTTAATCTGTGTGCGCACATCACCTTTGGCAACCTCATCAACCGTTTGAAAAATGGTGAGATTTTCATCTAATAAAGCAGCCTGATTTTGCGCAAAATAGCCAACCTTCACATTATGACCTAAACTACAAGTGCCTTCTACATCAATGTCGCCTAATATAGCTTTTATCATCGTGGATTTCCCTTCACCATTCCGACCGACAAAACAGACTTTCTCTCCTCTGGCAATCGACATATTAGCATTTTTAAAGACGACATGCTCTCCATACGATTTAGAAACCTCTTTCACTGTTACAGGATAATCTCCTGAACGTTGCGTTGGTGGAAATCGCAATTTCAACGCAGAAGTATCTATATCATCTACTTCTATGATTTCCAGTTTCTCAAGCATACGTTCTCTGGAACTTACCTGATTGGTTTTAGAATACGTACCTTTAAATCGGTCGATAAACGCCTGATTATCGGCAATAAATTTTTGCTGCTCCTCATAAGCTTTGATTTGATGCGCTCTTCGGTCTTCGCGCAATTGCAGGTAATGTGAATACTTAGCTTTATAATCATAAATGCGTCCCATAGTGACTTCAATCGTACGATTGGTAATGTTATCTATAAAGGCTCTATCGTGAGAAATAACCACAACAGCATTAGCTTTATTGACTAAAAAGTCTTCCAGCCAGATGACCGATTCAATATCGATGTGATTGGTTGGCTCATCTAGTAAAATCAAATCTGGTTTTTGTAATAAAATTTTAGCCAGTTCAATACGCATTCGCCAACCACCTGAAAACTCGTTGGTTTGTCTTGCAAAATCGTCTTGCTTAAACCCCAAACCTTTGAGTGCTTTTTCAACTTCAGCATCGTAATTTACATCTTCTAAAGCGTAATATTTTTCACCTAAATCTGAGACGCGCTCTATTATTTTCATGTAGTCATCAGACTCATAATCGGTTCTGGTTTCGAGCTGCTTGTTCAGGTCTTCCATTTCATCACGCATTTCAAATACATGACTAAAGGCTTTTGAAGCTTCTTCAAAAACAGTCGTATGGTCTTCAGTTAACAAGTGCTGTGGCAAATACGCAATAATCGCATCTTTAGGTGTTCTCACATGACCACGAGTGGCATTTTGAACACCTGCAATTATTTTCATCATGGTCGATTTTCCTGCACCATTTTTACCCATTAGGGCAATCTTATCATCTGCGTTAATTGTAAACGACACATCGCTAAAAAGCGTGTGACCACTAAACTCAACTGCTAAATTATCTACTGAAATCATATGCTATTTTAAAGCTGCAAAACTAATAAATGGAACGACATGAATTAAAATTACAGTACAAAATAATCGGTTATCGTATTTAAGTCAATTCTAACCTTAAATAAGTTAAAGGGTATTGCTGCCATTACTTATATTATACTCAACCTAAAAAAATTTAAATTATGAGCACTAACGCAGATAAAAACGACAAACTCGAAAAAAACCAAACGAGCATTTCAGAACAGGCCATTAATAAAAAAGAAGTTGATGGCAAAGAGATAAACCATCAACAAAAAGAACGAAGGGAAATCCATCAGCCAAGAGATAATGCCTAATTTTTAACCTCAAAAAGTCACAGTTATGATTATTACAAAAGTACTCGGAATCACAAGCGCTTTAACCAAAAGCAAAAAAGCCAAACTCGCCATATTAGGTCTTGAAATGGTAATTTTAGGCTATGCTCTTTTCCAGCAAAAACAGGAGAAAAAAAATAAACAAATCGATGCATAAGTGTATTGGTTTTTGAAGTAATTTTGCAGTCATATATAAAACTATGACCATCATATCTAAAGATGTATCAAAAGCAATTGCACTACTCAATGCAAATGAGTTAGTAGCCATTCCTACTGAAACGGTTTATGGACTGGCAGGAAATATTTTTAGTGAGAAGGCAATCCAACGCATTTTTGAAACCAAAAAGCGCCCGTTTTTTAATCCGTTAATTGTGCATATACCTTCGGTTGAAAGCTTGCCAGCTATTGTAAGTTACATCCCTGAAAAAGCACAATATCTGGCTGATGCCTTTTGGCCAGGACCTTTAACACTTGTGCTTCCGAAAAATTCTACGATTCCAGATGTGATTACTGCTGGAAAAAATACCGTTGCTGTTCGTATTCCGAATCATCCTATAGTTTTAGAGTTGTTGAATCAACTGGATTTTCCATTGGCTGCACCAAGTGCCAATCCGTTTGGAAGTATCAGTCCGACCACTGCACAGCACGTCAACAACTATTTTAAAAACGATATTAAAATGGTGCTCGATGGAGGCTCATGTCAACGAGGTATTGAATCAACGATTATTGGATTTGAAGGTGACGAACCTGTAATATACCGTTTAGGCTCAACGTCTATTGAAGCCATCGAAGCTGTAGTTGGATCCATCAAAATCAAAAACAAAAAAGTGATTGCACCTGATGCTCCAGGCATGCTGGAACGTCATTATGCACCAAAAACGAAGACCATTTTAGTTGATAATCTTTCCGAAGCTATTAAAATAAATAGTGATAAAAAAATTGGAGTTTTAGCTATTAGTCAGCTTTTAGAACACAAGGCTATAAGCTTTCAAATTGTGCTTTCAAAATCGACAGATGTACAAGAAGCAGCTTCTAAATTGTATGATGCTTTACATCAATTAGACAAACAAAATTTAGATCTCATTATTGCGGAGCGTTTTCCTGATTTCGGATTAGGAAAATCGATAAATGACAGATTGCAGCGAGCGACAGTCAATTCAAAAAGTGTTTGATTTTGTCTTTTCATTTTAAAGTCTTCTATAGTTAACAGACAAAATTAACCAACAAAAAATTGTAGAAAATCTAAGAAAATAGGGTAATTAATCGACATAAATTGCTGTAAATCCTATTATTGATAGTTTTCTAACAATTTCGTTTACCTTCCAATACTAACAAAATCTCTATAGTCTTGGAAGACAAACTAATTATCAATTTTACACCTACTGGCATGATTCCTACCAAAGACATGACGCCACATGTCCCTGTTACAGCATCAGAAATCATTGAAGACGTTCAAAAAGCAAGCGAAATCGGAATCACAATGGTGCATTTACACGCCAGAGATGAAATTAATGGAAAACCAACTTATGACAAAGAGATTTATGCAGACATTATTAGTGGAATCAGGAAATATGCACCAACATTAGTACTTTGTGTCTCTCTAAGTGGTAGAGATTTTAGTGAACTTAAGCAGCGTGCAGACCCTTTACTTCTTGAAGGAAATTTGAAGCCTGACATGGGGAGTTTAACTTTAAGTTCTCTAAATTTTAATGCAACGGCAAGTATTAATTCTCCTAAAATGGTTCAGGATTTAGCTAGAGTAATGAAAGAACGCGGAATTGTTCCTGAACTAGAAGTATTTGATGCAGGCATGATTAATTACGCCAAATATTTAGAACGTAAACACTTGTTGCAAGCTCCATATTATTTTAATTTGTTACTTGGAAACATCGCCTGCGCACAGGCAGACCTGTTGCATACAGGCGTTATGATTAACGATTTACCTAAAGATTCATTTTGGAGTTTGGCAGGTATAGGGAACAGCCAGCTTAAAATGAATTCATTAGCAATAGCTGTTGGTGGTGGTGTTCGGGTTGGTATTGAAGATAATATTTGGTACGATACTGCCAGAACAAAATTAGCCACGAATAGTGATTTGCTCGAAAGAATTCACGTCATTGCAAAAGCAAACGAACGTGCAATCATGACTCCGGAAGAGTTTAGATCTTTAATGAATTTAGAGCCAGGTAATGGACGTTACGGACGTACCTACAAATAGTATCAATGACTCAAAAAAACAAATCTCCATATAATTTTAAAGTTATTTCAGAAGTAATTAAAAACGGATTATTTCTTCAGGGAGTAAGGCATGCACTTGCTAAAATTGGAATTGATATTATGCCTTATTATTGGGTTAAGGAGGAAGTGATTCCTACAGAAACTCCAAAACTTAGAACAGACCAGTCATTTACTTTCAAAGTTTTAGAAAAACATGATTTAAGTGAGGTCATTATTGCAACCGATTCTATAAACGAGAGAAAAATACATCAAAGTTTTGCTGACGGACAAGAATGTGTCGGACTAACTTATAACGATGAAATAGCAGCTTATATGTTCATTGAATTGAATGATTTTGAAATCAAGAACCGTAAATTCAAATTAAACACCGATGAAGCTTACTTGCTTAACATGTATACATTACCTAATTTTAGAGGAAAAAATTTAGCTCCATTTCTTCGTTATGCTTGTTATCGACACTTAGAAAAGCGACAAGTAGTACATAAATTCAGTGTGAGTAATTACTTTAATAAATCTGCAATTAGATTTAAAGAAAAATTGAATTCAAAGCCTCAAAAGCTATATCTCAACATTGAATTATTTAAATCTGTTCAATGGAATTTTGTATTAAAATCTTATTCCTAAATATCTACATAAAATTCTTTAAGACATCTGTTAAAAAAAGAGGCGTAAAATATATCCACACACTATTTGGTAATCAAATATTTAATCGTAAATTTGCAAACTCTTTTTTGAGAGAGAAAAGTTTAACCTGCTTGTCGTGAGACAGGTAATTAATATGAATAAGTGTGGACACATTAAGCTACAAAACGATTTCAGCAAACAAAGCTACTGTTAATAAAGAGTGGGTTTTGGTTGACGCTGAAAATCAAACGCTAGGTCGTTTAGCTTCTAAGGTAGCAATACTTTTAAGAGGTAAACACAAGCCTAACTTCACACCGCATGTTGATTGTGGAGATAACGTAATTGTTATCAATGCAGAAAAAATCAACTTAACAGGAAACAAGTGGAATGACAAATCTTACATTCGTCACACAGGTTATCCAGGTGGTCAAAGAAGTTTAACTGCGACTGAATTGTTTGGAAAAGATCCAGCAAGAATCGTAGAAAAATCAGTAAAAGGAATGCTCCCTAAAAACAAATTAGGTGCAGATTTATTCCGTAATTTAAATGTTGTTGTAGGTTCTGAGCACAAACATGACGCTCAAAAACCAAAAGCAATTGACTTAAACCAAGTTAACTAATGGAAGTAATTCACAAAATCGGTCGTAGAAAGACGGCTGTTGCTCGTGTGTACCTTGCTAAAGGAAAAGGCAAGATCACGGTAAACAAAAAAGACATGGCGGATTATTTTACTACTGCTACATTGCAGTATAAAGTAAACCAACCTTTATCCATGACTAACAACGATGGCAACTTTGATATTACAGTAAACGTTTATGGTGGTGGCATTACAGGCCAGGCCGAAGCGATCCGTTTAGCATTATCTCGCGCAATGTGTGAGCTTGATGCAGAAAACAGACTAATATTAAAGCCAGAAGGATTATTAACTAGAGACCCAAGAATGGTTGAACGTAAAAAGTTCGGTCAGAAGAAAGCAAGGAAGAAATTCCAGTTCTCGAAACGTTAATCCAGTTCTTTTTTATTATTCTGAATTTTCTTCGGAATATAAAAAATTTCAAAAGCTGTTCTGGTCAATCATCAGAACAGCTTTAGATTACATCGCTGAAAATTTCAGCACACAATTAAAAATCCTGAAATAGTTCAGGTACAGTTTAGCATCTAAATGATGAAGGCGAGCAAGTTACTTTTAGCTAAATTTTGAGACTGTTTAATGAATACATCTCAACGTTTTAATAATCAAAGAAGTAATTAAACCTCGATTATCGAGAGCAACCACTTGATCATTGCTAATTTAATAGAACGTAAACAATTACAACATGGAAAAAGTAGAAGTAAAAGACTTACTTGAAGCAGGTGTACACTTTGGTCACCTAACAAGAAAATGGGACCCAAACATGGCGCCTTACATTTATATGGAACGTAACGGTATCCATATCATCAACCTTTACAAAACACAGGCAAAAATTAAAGAAACCGGAGAAGCTCTTCACAAAATTGCTGCTTCTGGAAAGAAAATCTTATTTGTTGCCACAAAAAAACAAGCTAAAGACATCGTTGCCGAAAAAGCAGGCGCTGTAAACATGCCTTACATCACTGAAAGATGGCCAGGTGGAATGTTAACTAACTTCATCACGATTAGAAAAGCTGTTAAGAAAATGGCTATGATTGATCGCATGAAAAAAGACGGAACATTCAACTCTTTATCTAAAAAAGAGCGTTTACAAGTTGATCGTCAAAGAGCTAAATTAGAAAAGAACTTAGGTTCTATTTCAGATATGACACGTTTGCCTGGAGCATTATTTGTTGTGGACATCAAACGTGAGCACATCGCTATCAAAGAAGCACAAAAATTAAACATTCCAATTTTCGCAATGGTAGATACAAACTCTGACCCTCGTGAAGTTGATTATTTAATTCCTGCTAACGATGATGCATCTAAATCTATTAATTGCATCATGTCTGTTGTAACATCAGCAGTTGCAGATGGTTTAGCTGAAAGAAAATCAGACAAAGCTGAAAAAGAAGCTAAAAGTGAAAAATCACCAGCAGCTAAAAAAGAAGCTAAAGCTGATAAAAAAGCAAAAGTTGCTGCACCAGTTGCCGCTAACGAAGAAGAATAAATTAACAATTACACAATATAATTAAGTCGTTTAATTGTTTTCTTCAGAAACTAATAATTAAACGACTTTTTTAAATTTTATAACACTATGGAAAATACTGTAAAAATTACAGCCGCAGAAGTAAATAAATTAAGACAAGCTACAGGAGCTGGAATGATGGATTGTAAAAAAGCCTTAGTTGAAGCTGGAGGTGATTTCGATAAAGCCATTGAAGTGCTTCGTAAAAAAGGTCAGAAAGTAGCAGAAAAAAGAGCTGACAGAGAGTCATCTGAAGGTGCTGCAGTCGCAAAAATTAATGCAGATAACACGTCTGGTGTTGCTATTGTATTAGGATGTGAAACTGATTTCGTTGGAAAAAATGAAAACTTCGTAGCTCTAGCAAACGATTTAGCTGAGTTAGCATTAAACTACAATACAAAAGAAGCCTTTTTAGCAGCTGATTTTGGTGGAATGACTGTAGCTGAAAAGCTAACAGAACAAACTGGAGTTATCGGTGAAAAATTAGACATCACTGCTTTTGAAAGATTAGATGCGCCTTATGTTGGACAATATGTTCATATCAATAAAATTGCTGCTTTAGTTGGTTTATCTGCTAAAGTAGATAACGTTGAAACTTTAGTTAAAGATGTAGCTATGCAAGTGGCTTCAATGGGAGCAACAACATTATCTTACAAAGATTTTGATCCTGCTTATATCGCATCAGAAACTGAAGCAAGAATAGCAGTTATTGAAAAAGATAATATTGAATTAGGACGTTTAGGAAAAACCTTAAAGAATGTACCAAGTTACATCTCAATGGCGCAATTAACTCCTGAAGTTATTGCTGAAGCTGAAGAAGCTGCTAAAGCAGAATTAAAAGCTGAAGGTAAACCAGAACAAATCTGGGATAGAATCTTACCAGGTAAAATGGAGCGTTTCATTTCTGATAATACAACTTTAGATCAAGAACAATGTTTATTAGATCAAAAGTTTATTAAAGATGAAAAGCAAACTGTTGCTCAGTATGTTGAATCTTATGGTGACGTTTCAGTTACCGGATTTAAGCGTGCTACAGTAGGATAATAAACTCCTGTAAACACAGGATTCTCATAATAGAAAAGCTTTCCAATTAAAGGAAAGCTTTTTTTATGTCTAAATTCTACTTTTCTAAATTACAATAATGATTATATTTGCTAAACTTTCGACTTGTGCAAATGAAATACAAAAGAATCCTACTCAAATTATCTGGTGAAGCATTAATGGGCTCTCGTCAATATGGAATTGATCCCGAGCGTCTATCTGAATACGCTAAAGACATTAAAGAAATTACAGATTTAGGTGTAGAAGTCGCCATCGTTATTGGTGGTGGTAATATTTTCAGAGGTGTTGCTGGAGCTATGAATGGAATGGATAGGGTTCAAGGAGATCACATGGGAATGCTTGCTACTGTTATAAACGGACTTGCTTTACAAAATGCGCTTGAAGATGCAGGTGTAAAAACCCGTTTGCAAACAGCCATTAAAATTAATGAAGTTGCCGAACCGTTTATCAGACGTAAAGCCATGAGTCACCTTAACAAAGGACGTGTCGTCATTTTTGGTGGAGGAACAGGAAACCCTTATTTTACAACAGATTCTGCTGCTGTTTTAAGAGCTATTGAAATTGAAGCTGATGTCATTTTAAAAGGTACTCGTGTTGATGGCATTTATAATGCCGATCCCGAAAAAGACTTAACAGCAGTTAAGTTTGATCACATCACATTTGATGATGTACTTCGGAAAGGTCTTAAAGTTATGGATACAACGGCATTCACACTTAGTCAGGAGAACAAACTCCCAATTATTGTGTTTGACATGAATAAAAAAGGAAATTTACTAAAGGTAGTTTCCGGAGAAAATATAGGAACAAAAGTTAATTTATAATATTTGGCTTATTTTTTGGTAAATAGCTTACAAATTAAAGTTTTTTAAAATGAACGAAGACATAAAATTTATATTAGATACAGCTCAAGAAGCTATGGATGGTGCCATCAAGCACTTAGAAAAACAATTTGTAAATATTAGAGCAGGAAAGGCAAGTCCTGCTATGCTCGGAAGCGTCATGGTTGACTACTATGGTTCTCAAACACCTTTATCTCAGGTAGCAAACGTAAACACTCCTGATGGTCGTACAATTACGGTTCAGCCTTGGGAAAAAAGCATGCTTCAGGAAATTGAACGTGGTATTATGCTTGCTAACTTAGGCTTCAATCCAATGAATAATGGTGATACCATAATAATCAATGTTCCACCCTTAACTGAAGAACGCAGACGCAACTTATCTAAACAGGCCAAAGCCGAAGCTGAAGACGCAAAAATTGGCGTAAGAAATGCACGTAAAGATGCTAATCATGACATAAAAAACCTTGATGATGCTTCTGAAGATCAGCAAAAAAATGCTGAAATCGACATACAACAAATGACCGACAAGTACGTTAAAAAAATTGACGATATTTATGAGGTCAAAGAAAAAGAAATCATGACTGTATAACAATAAAAAAGCGACCTATTAAAAATGTCGCTTTTTTATGCTATTCAAATTAATCCACTACCAGTTCTCAATGCATAAGTGTTTACTTTTTTTACTGATAACACTAGGCTCTTATGCACTGCACTCACAAGAACCTATACATCAAAAAGATTCTTCCGGAGTTGAGACCGATAGCATTTCTAAAATTGATTATCTCAAATATTTAGGCAACGGGTTTTTCCCAACCAAATTTTTAAACTTAGATCTTCGTTATTTGGTGAAATTTAACCAGTATGAAGGGTTTAGAACAGGATTAGGTGGTGTAACAAATGATGAGTTTTCTGAAAAATACCGCATTAACAGCTACGTCGTTTACGGGTTCAAAGATCATCGGTTCAAATATAGAATTGGAGGTGGCTTCAGAATTAATGAAGTCTCAGATACATGGATAAATTTATCTTACACAGATGATTTACAAGAAACAGGAAGCTCTAGTTTCTTAACAGATAAACGTTTTTTTCAGTTTTTCGAACCACGTTTACTGAATATCGATTTATTCCACAAACACATTACAAAAGCCATTAATATTGAACACAATCTCACCAATCATCTAGTAACCGAAACTGAATTTGCCATCAGTAAAATTGAACCAACCTACAATTACAATTTTGTGATTGGCGATCAAACTTTCAGAAGTTATGATATTTCGACAGCGAGAATTAGCGCACAATGGAGTCCGTTTAATCGTTTTGACACTACTACATATGATGTAACATCAGAAAAAGAAGGGTTTCCTCAATTTACACTTCAAGTAACCCAAAGTTTCAAAAATATACTAAACGGCGATTTTAATTTTTTTAAAGCCGATTTCAGAACACGTCACAAAATAACGTATAACGATGCTGTTTTTTCAGAAATTGTATTCAGTAGTGGACTGGCAACCGGAAATACGCCTTTGACCCACTTGTATCATGCCTATCCAAACAACATTACTAAGGAAACTGTTTTACAACGTTTTTCTGTAGCAGGCATAAACAGCTTTGAAACCATGTATTTTAATGAGTTTTTCTCTGACAGGTTTGCGATACTTCAACTAAAACATTTTGTAAAACCTTTCAAAATCAGTGAACGCTACAAACCACAGCTGGTTCTAATTTCAAGGTTTGCTTTTGGTGATATGAATGACATTGAACGACATCAAAATATTACATTTGGTACGATTAACAAAGGCTACTCTGAAGCTGGTTTCGAAATCAACAAATTACTTTTTGGATTCGGTTTAAGTTTTGCCTATCGTTATGGTGGATATCATCTTCCCGAATTTGCTGATAATATAGCCGCAAAATTCACGTTTAACGTAAGCTTATAATTACAATAAATTAGCATTAATTTATAAAGCATATCCTTTGGTTTTTTCTACCTTTGTCGCTCCTTTTTAATAGGTAGATGTTAAAATTATTTTCAACAGGTTTTTGGGAAGTTATTGCGCGATTAATTTTGCGTAATAAAATTGGTATTCTCATGAGTATTGTATTGGCAACTATTTTTTTTAGTTACCAGTGGAAACACATGCGTTTTACATATACGGAAGCTAATCTGCTACCCGATGACCACGAGGTCAATATTACCTATAATGAGTTTCTAGATATTTTTGGTGAAGAAGGAAATCTTATCATTCTCGGTGTTAAAGACTCAACACTATTTACAGTTGAAAAGTTAAATGCATGGAATCAACTTTCGGAAGATTTTAAATCTTACGACGAAGTTGAAACTGTGGTTTCAATAAAAGACCTTCAAAAACTAGTAAAAAATACCGAAGCTGAAAAGTTTGATTTAGAGCCTTTCATTAAAGATTCTATCACTTCTATCGAGCAAATAGACCTGCTTCAGGAAGAACTCTTTAAGCAGTATCCTTTTTACGATAACTTTTTGTTTAATAAGGAGACCAAGACCATTCGAACAGCTATATATCTTAAAAAAGATATTGTAAATACGTCAGCAAGGAAAGATTTTATCATGCTCTCGCTTGAAGAGAAAATAGATCAATTTGAAGCTAAAAACAACCTGGATGTAAGGGTTTCTGGGATGCCTTATATCAGAACCTTAAACTCGCAAAATATTGTAGATGAAATTGGGCTTTTTATAGGTTTAGCTCTTGGGATTACGTCTTTAATTTTCTTCTTGTTCTTTAGGTCATTTAGAGCCACTTTCATTTCACTTATCGTGGTTTGTATTGGTGTGATGTGGACCTTCGGAATTTTAGGATTACTCAAATATGAAATTACAGTTTTAACGGCTTTAATTCCGCCTTTAATTATCGTAATCGGGATTCCAAACTGTATTTTCCTGATCAATAAATACCAGCATGAAGTTAAACTTCATGGTAATAAAGTCAAGTCGCTTCAACGCGTAATTACAAAAATTGGAAACGCGACGTTAATGACCAACGTTACCACAGCTTCTGGTTTTGCAACCTTTATTTTAACCGAAAGCACCTTACTTAAAGAATTTGGTATTGTAGCATCTTTAAGCATACTCGCCATTTTCATGTTATGCTTACTTGTGATTCCTATCATTTATACGTTTTTACCTTATCCTAAAGAACGTCATCTTGAACATTTAAATAAACGTTGGATTGGTGGTTTTGTTGATTGGATTGAACGTATGGTGAAACATAAAAAAATCACCATTTATATCACCTCTTTAATTCTTCTGATTGCCAGTATTATTGGTATTTATCAGATAAAAATTTCTGGAAGTCTCATCGAAGACATGCCAAAAGATGCTGCGTTTTTTAAAGATATTAAGTTTTTTGAAAGTGAGTTTAATGGGATCATGCCTCTGGAGATTATGATTGATACCAAACGTAAAAAAGGTGTCATGAAGTTAAGTACGCTAAAACGTATGAATGAATTAGAGGAACTCATTATCGAAACACCTGAATTATCCAGACCGATTTCTGCAGTAAGCTTAGTGAAATACAGTAAGCAAGCCTATTACAATGGCAATCCAAAATATTACCAGTTACCTACGAGTCAGGAGAATAGCTTCATTTTATCATATGCTAAAAACTCATCTTCTAATGTAGATATGCTTAAAAATTTTGTGGACAGCACTGGTCAATATGCTCGTATCACAACCTTTATGAAAGACATTGGTACTGATAAAATGGAACGCATTGAAGAAAATCTTCAACATAAGATTGATAAGTTGTTTCCAAAAGACCGTTATGAGGTGACCATGACTGGTAAAGCTTTAGTGTTTCAAAAAGGAACAAAATATCTGGTTCGAAATTTAGTTATTTCCCTAAGTCTTGCCATTTTTCTGATTTCAGTATTTATGGCTTATATGTTTAGATCTTTTAGAATGATTATCGTTTCGCTGGTTCCAAACTTATTACCATTGCTTATTACAGCTGGATTAATGGGCTTTTTGAATGTTCCGATAAAGCCATCAACGATATTGGTATTTAGTATTGCCTTCGGAATTTCTGTTGATGACACCATCCATTTTCTGGCTAAATACCGACAGGAATTACAGGCAAATCACTGGAAAATTCGCAAATCGGTATATGCTGCTTTAAGAGAAACAGGCGTGAGTATGTTTTACACATCTATCGTTTTATTCTTTGGTTTTATCGTCTTTACAACATCGAGTTTTGGAGGCACAAAGGCTTTAGGAGCTCTGGTTTCAGCAACATTACTATTTGCTATGCTCTCAAATTTATTATTGTTGCCTTCCTTACTATTATCTCTGGAAAGAAATATTGCTAACAAAGAAGTTTTAAGAGAACCAGCAATAAATATCATTCCTGAAGATTCTGAAGATGATGACGATTCAGAAGAAGATTCCATTTCATAAACATTTATATTTGCATAAAAATTAATACAAATGACATATTCAGTTTCACAATTATTAACACAAGATATTAAACTGCAACCTATTGAAATTAAAGGTTGGGTAAGAACGTTTAGAGCCAATAGATTTATAGCCTTAAATGATGGTTCTACCATTAATAATATCCAGTGCGTTGTTGATTTTGAAAGCACTGACGAAGCTATCCTTAAACGCATTACAACAGGAGCCGCAGTTCATATTAAAGGCGATTTGGTTGAAAGCCAGGGAAAGGGTCAAAACGTTGAAATACAAGTCAGTTCTATAACCATTTTAGGTGATTCTCATCCTGACGACTATCCAATTCAGCCTAAAAAACACTCCTTTGAATTTTTACGTGAAAACGCACATTTACGTACCAGAACAAGTACTTTTAGCGCTGTAATGCGTTTACGCTCTGCCTTATCTTTTGCGATTCATAAGTATTTCAATGATAACGGATTTTACTACATGCACACACCAATTATCACAGGAAGTGATGCTGAAGGTGCTGGAGAAATGTTCAGAGTGAGTGCTTTAGATGCAAAAAATCCGCCTTTAACAGACGACGGTCAGGTAGATTACAAAAAAGATTTCTTCGGAAAGGAAACCAATCTTACAGTATCTGGTCAGTTAGAAGCTGAAACTTATGCGATGTCATTAGGAAAGGTGTATACTTTCGGACCAACATTTAGAGCTGAAAACTCGAATACGTCACGTCATTTAGCAGAATTCTGGATGATTGAACCTGAAGTCGCGTTTATGGATCTGGCTGGAAATATGGACTTAGCCGAAGACTTCATGAAATCGGTATTGAGTTATATTTTAGAACACAATCGTGAAGATTTAGAGTTTTTAGAAACCCGTTTACTTGATGAAGAAAAAACAAAACCTCAAGCTGAACGTTCGGAAATGAGCTTGATTGAAAAAATTAAATTTGTGGTCGATAATAATTTCAAACGTGTTAGTTACACTGAAGCGATTGATATTTTAAAGAATAGTAAACCGAACAAGAAAAAGAAATTCAATTATATCATTGAAGAATGGGGAGCCGACTTACAAAGTGAACACGAGCGTTTTCTGGTTGAAAAACATTTTAAATGTCCTGTGATTTTATTTGATTATCCTGCAAACATTAAAGCGTTTTACATGCGTTTAAACGAAGACGGAAAAACAGTTCGTGCTATGGATATCCTGTTCCCTGGCATTGGTGAAATGGTTGGAGGATCGCAACGTGAAGAGCGTTTAGACGTTCTTAAAGAAAAAATGAAAGCCTTAGATATAGATGAAAAAGAATTGTGGTGGTATCTAGATTTACGTAAATATGGAACTGCTGTGCATTCAGGTTTCGGACTAGGTTTTGAGCGTTTAGTGATGTTTGCAACTGGAATGGGAAATATTAGAGATGTCATCCCTTATCCCAGAACGCCTCAAAATGCAGAATTTTAAAGTTTATTGGCATAAAAATTGACTAAAACAATCTATGTTTACATAAAAATATAGATTGTTTTTTTTTAACTTTACTACAACACCAATTTCAATACATGCTTAAACAATATCTACAGTTTAAATTATCTCAGAAGTTGTCGCCACAACAAATTCAACTCATGAAGTTGATTCAGTTGCCTACACAAGCATTTGAACAACGTTTGAAGCAAGAGTTAGAAGAAAATCCAGCGTTGGAAGATGGCAAGGAAACTAATGATGAGTTTGATGACAATTTTGATGAGTTTGACAATTCTGCAGATGATTATAACGACAATGATTCTATTGAAGCTGAAGATATAAATGTTGATGATTATTTAAGTGATGATGAAATTCCTGATTATCGCACTCGCGCAAATAATTACAGTGCAGATGATGAGGATAAAAATGTGCCTTACGCTGCCGGAACATCGTTTACACAACATTTAACCAATCAATTAAATACATTTCGTCTTGATGACGAAGAATACAATATCGCTGAATTTTTAGTCGGAAGCGTTGACGAAAGCGGTTATATTCGTCGGTCGTTAAGTGATATTGTTGATGATTTGGCGTTTACCCAAGGTGTTTATACTGACGAAGCTTCAGTAGAACAAATTTTAAATATTGTACATCAGTTAGATCCTGCTGGTGTTGGTGCTCGAAACTTACAGGAATGCTTAAGTATTCAACTCCACAGAAAGGAAAAGACACCAGATATCGAACTGGCTTGTGATATCATCGATAAAGCCTTCGATCAGTTTACGAA
>JAAEZL010000003.1:6037-7008 GCA_018222875.1 Algicola sp. | reverse complement strand
ACTGAAGGATGCTATAGAAGAGATTGAACGCCTTAATCCGAAACCAGGTGGATCTTACGCAGGCAACAATAAAATGGTAGAGCATGTAGTTCCCGATTTTGCTATAAAAATTGTCGATGGAGAATTAGACTTGACGCTTAACGGAAGAAATGCACCAGAACTTCATGTGTCCAGAGAGTACAGTAACATGATGAAAGGCTATAAAGAAGCGAAAGACAAAAGTAAATCGCAAAAAGATGCTGTGCTTTTCATCAAACAAAAACTAGATGCTGCCAAATGGTTTATTGAAGCCATTAAACAACGTCAGCAGACACTTTTTGTAACGATGAGTGCCATTATGCATTATCAAAAAGAATACTTTCTTACAGGAGATGAACGTAAGCTCAAACCAATGATTCTTAAAGATATTGCAGATGAAATTGATATGGATGTTTCTACTGTGTCTCGTGTTGCAAATAGTAAATATGTCGATACACCATATGGCACCAAATTGATAAAAGAATTTTTCTCTGAATCTATGACGAATGATCAAGGTGAGGAAGTATCAACACGTGAAATCAAAAAGATATTAGAAACCGTCATTGAAGAAGAAAATAAACGCAAGCCACTTACAGACGAAAAACTAGCAACCATTCTTAAGGAAAAAGGCTATCCAATTGCGCGTCGTACAGTTGCTAAATATCGTGAGCAGTTAGATATTCCTGTAGCCAGATTGAGAAAAAAAATATGACAAGTCAGCTTCTCAAAGGCATATCGTTTATTTTTCATCCGTTGTTGATGCCCTTGTTAGGTGTGATTTTTTATTTTTCGAAAACACCTCGCTTTATTCCTGATCCCGTTATAAAAGCAAAATTATTTTCAATTACAATTTTAACTGTAATTTTACCATTGTTATTATATTATCTTCTGAAAACCTTAAAAAAGGTAGATTCGGTATATTTAGAAACGACTAACGAACGTAAGCTTCCTTT
>JAAEZL010000003.1:0-6027 GCA_018222875.1 Algicola sp. | reverse complement strand
CTGTTAAATGGATGTATTATAGCGTTGGTTTTGATTAGAGTCCTTCCTCAAAATGAAATACCAGAATTATATTTCTTTTTTATTGGCATTTTAATATCGACCATAACATGTTTTGCTTTAGCTATTGTAAAGTTTAAAGCAAGCATACACATGATTGCTGCAACGGGTTTTTTTATGTTTGCTGTAGCTTTGGCGATTCATTTTAAAATTAATATAAACGGAACTATTGCTTTAATGTGTATCATTTTAGGTGCTATTGCAACCTCGAGATTACACTTAAAGGCACATACACCAACAGAGTTAGTTATTGGGTTTTTTGTGGGATTGATGCCACAGTTGGTTTTACTTAATTACTGGATTTAAGGTTACTACAAGATATAAAACATCAAACCTATTCTTACAGAATTTATAACGATAGATTCACCGTCTGCCAGGCTGGCATTTTTAAAAATCTCATTGAGGCCATAGTATAAATGAAAGCTGATATTAGAATATCCAGCACTAAAGGTTAAACCATATTGAAAAGCATTAAAATCGTCAATGCTAGACAATTTAATGTCTCCAGTTGCACTGTTAAACTTCGAGGAATTATACAAAACATAACCAAATTTGATGCCTGCATATATACGCCAGAAATCATATTCAGTAGCTGTTGATGTTCGCCATCTGAACTCTATCGGAAATTCAACCAAATACGTGGTAAATTTATTTTTAGTGTATTCAATATCATTATCATTCAAAATGGTGTATTGAAACGTATTATCAGCTTCAGAAATTAGCAAGGTTTGATTATACGAATTTGAGGACAAACCAATTCCGACGCCAACCGCTAAATTACGTCGCTTATTGATAGGCATATCTCGAATAAACCCAAAATGATAGCCACTTGAAAATCCACTTTGAGAAACACCATCGGGTTTATTACCGAGTAAATTATAAGTCACTGAAACATAAAACTGATCTTCTCTATACTTGTGATCAACCACTGTTGAAGTATCTGTTTTAATTGCTGCTTTAGCAGGATTTTGTGCACGAGATGCATAACAACACAAAACCATAAAAAACAAATGTGATAGAGTAAGTTTCATAGTACAAATATAAGGCAATAGGCTATAAATTATGAGAAGCTGTATATAAAAAAAGCATCCTAGATTCTAGGATGCTTTATATGATTTAGTAAAGAAAATACTTAGTCTAAGTTTTTCGTTGCTTCACCTGTTGCAGTCGTATAATTAATTCTAAATGCACTGGCTTTTCTAAGTTCTTTCTTAATGTCTCCAACAATACCCATATTTGCCTCTTTATCAACTTTTAATGATACCGTAAGCTTTGGTACTAATTCTTCTCTTAAAGCAGCTCTTTCTGAGTTTATGAATGCTTGAACTTCACTTATATCGGCAAGTTTATCGTTCAATTGCATTCGCGCTTCAGTTCCAAATTTTTCATAACCTCTTGCTGGCTTACCAACATAGATATAACTAATCGGATATTTCTTGTCTAGTTTTTCAACTTGGTCTGCCTGAGGCAATCTGTTTTCAATGAGCAGGTTATCTTCTCTCATTACAGTTACTACCATAAAGAAAAACAATAACATAAATACAATATCTGGTAAAGATGCCGTATTTACTGCAGGCAAACTGTTATCTTTTTTACTTTTAAATTTAGACATGTTTTATGTTTTGATTTATTCTACTTCTGAAAGTTTTTGAGGAATCTCAATTTTGATTTGCTCAATAACTTCTTTAAGTTTTTCTCTGTTACCAATAAATTTAGGGTCGTCATAAGCTTTTTCCATAGCTATGAAATTCATATCAGGAAATCCTCTTTTCGGACCTAATTCTAAAGCTCTTCTGTTACGAAGTTGATTATATGCTGCTACCAATTCATTTTGAACAGTAATGTAAGCCGCATATGATGTTTGTCTATCATTTTTTAATGATATAATTGCTTTATCAGGATTATCAGATGATTTAGGATCTTTTGCGCCTTGACAGTACGAACATGTTCCATCGCCTCCATTATCAAGGAACTTTACTGCAGCTTTTCTTAAATCCTTAATCTCCATTAATTCATCTTCAACTAAAAGCTGATCTTTACCATTTAAAAGAACAGTAAAAATATTTTTCTCTTTGATAATAACATCCTCGTCATTTTCTTCAATTGGAGGTAATTTTCGAGTAATACCAGAATCTTTAGGTATGGTCGTTGTTACTAAGAAGAATATGAGCAATAAGAATGCAATATCAGCCATAGATCCTGCATTTACTTCTGGTGCTGATCGTTTTGCCATAATTTAGTTTGTATTATTATTTACTTAACATCTTTTTAACTCCGAAAAACAGCATTAATCCTGCTGCCAACAAAATTAAAATATAGAATGCTTTAATTCCAGCCTCTACTAATTGAGATTGTCCAGCTGTTAGAATTTTACCATCATCAAGAACTCTTTCAACTCCTGAAGAAGCGAACCATGCAATTGCTAAAACAAGTGCAAAAACGCCTAGAGAAACAAGTGCTTTCTTAAGTTTATCTGGATGACTAACTAAGTTGATCAAACTAAATACTACAGCTGAAATTGCTGCAATAGCCAGAACAACGTAAGCTAAGTTGGCAAAATTTGTTAAGACACCTTGATTTGCGACGTCATTTTCTATAGCATCATCTCCCAACATCATTATTCTTACTAAAAAGAACACTGCAATCAGACCAATTACTAAAGCAACAATTTTGATTATTTTTTGAATATTCATATTATGTATGATTTAATAAATGATTATTACTTTTTGTGTCTTACCAATAAATCCATTAAGGTTATTGAAGCATCTTCCATATCATTAACAATGCTATCAATTTTTGAGATAATATAATTGTAAAATATTTGTAATATAATAGCAACAATTAAACCAAATACTGTTGTTAATAAGGCAACTTTAATACCTCCAGCAACTAAGGAAGGGTTCATATCACCTGCAGCTTCAATTTTATCGAAGGCATCAATCATACCAAGTACAGTTCCCATGAAACCAAGCATTGGTGCTAATGCGATAAATAATGAAATCCAAGACACATTCTTTTCTAACTGTCCCATTTGAACACCACCATAAGCTACTACAGCTTTCTCAGCAGCATCAATGTCTTCATCTGCTCTATCTAAACCTTGGTAAAAAATAGATGCAACAGGTCCTTTTGTGTTTCTGCACACTTCTTTAGCTGCTTCAACTCCACCTGATTGAAGTGCATCTTCAACATTTTGAGTTAATTTTTTTGTGTTTGTGGTCGCAAGATTTAAATAAATAATTCTTTCAATAGCGATTGCTAATCCTAAGATTAAACACAGTAATACAATGCCCATAAAAAATGGTCCACCTTCAATAAAACGTTCTTTTACTTGTTGTGTAAAAGATAATTCTTCAGTTGGTACATCTGCGTCTTGTAAAGTCGTTGCAATTGTTGTTGCAGCATTTACAGTAGTAGTGAAAGCCATTAATCCTGCTATGGCTAAGATAGAAAATAGTCTTTTCATCGTTCTAGTTCTTAATTTTATTAGTTTAAGCGTTAAAGATATAAAAAAATTGTAATTAAAAAATAAAATTCACATCAGAGTAAAAAGGTTTAACGTTATAATACCACTTAGCTAATTCTACTTTTCTACGAAATTAAATAAAAATATAATGCATTTCTTAATTCAATATAAATAATACTTAAAATATTTTATTACTGTTAATGTTTTTTAGAGGTGCGCTTTTCTTTCAGATTTAATTTTAAGTATAAATTATAAAATGTAACTTTGAAATAACCCAAATAGTTATATCATGATTGATAATTTTATATCAAACCTGCAGGACGGTATCTACCATGTGCTTCATATAAATGCTTATGACCATATTCTTTTTTTAATAGTATTAACAGTGCCTTACTTATTTAAAGACTGGAAACGCGTCTTATTACTGATAACGGTTTTTACCGCAGGACATTGTTTGACGTTAAGTTTGGCTACCTATAATGTAATCTCTGTCAATGCAAATGTCATTTCGTTTTTAATTCCACTTACGATTCTGGTTGTAGCCCTTTTCAACATCTTTACAGCCGGAAAAAAAACGCATCATACCAAAATTGGACTCCTATTCTTTATGGCTTTGTTTTTTGGTCTCATTCACGGACTCGGTTTTGCTGATGACCTAAGCAATTTAATAACGGCAACTGAAAACAAATTTATAGCTATACTTGAAATTGCATTGGGTATTGAAATCGGGCAGCTTATCATTGCCTTTATCGTTATCTTTTTAAGTTTTATTTGTCAAACCATTTTCAGATTTTCTAAACGAGACTGGGTTATGGTGATTTCGGCAATTGTACTGGGAAGTGTTTTACCATTGCTTATTAATAGCCAACTGTTCTCTTAAAATATTAAGAAAGCCACTTATATTTTGGTAAAACTTTAACGTAAACTTCAAAATTTAATGTCTGTCTCTTTTTTATAATTCTTACTTTTGAAAAGTTGTTCATGTTCTAATTTACAATGCTGTTGTAATTAAAATATGAACCGTTTATATTCGTTATATACTTTCTAAATCATTCTAATGCCTAAAGAAAAACAACTTCGATACGACAAAGCTTATTTAAGAATAGCTAAGGAATGGGGAAAACTCTCCCATTGCAAACGGAAGCAAGTAGGCGCATTAATTGTAAAAGACCGAATGATTATTTCTGATGGCTATAACGGAACACCAACCGGGTTTGAGAACTATTGTGAAGATGATGATGGTTACACCAAATGGTATGTGCTTCATGCCGAAGCAAATGCCATACTTAAAGTAGCAGCTTCTACTCAGTCCTGCAAAGGTGCAACATTATACATTACGCTTTCGCCTTGCAAAGAATGTAGCAAACTCATCCACCAGGCTGGCATAATTCGTGTTGTATATCAAGAAGGTTATAAAGATGATTCTGGACTTCAATTTCTTGAAAAAGCAGGAATTGAACTCGAACTCATCGAAAATTTAAAAGCATAGATGAACTTTCAAAAAAAATACATACCACTACTATTAGGAATCGCAATTGCAGCAGGTGTATTTATTGGAGGAAAATTAAATTTCTCAGATACTTCAGATCGATTATTTACCACGAACAGCAAAAAAGATAAACTCAACAGATTGATTGATTATATCGATTATGAATATGTTGATCAGGTAAATACTGATAGCATTGTTGATGTGACGGTTAATGGCATTTTAGATAATCTCGATCCGCATTCTATTTATATTCCAAAAAGTGAAATGCAACGGGTTACCGATAATATGAAAGGTGATTTTATTGGAATTGGAGTAAGCTTCTACACATATAAGGATACTGTAACTGTTATAAGACCTATTGAAGGTGGTCCAAGTGAAAAAGCCGGTATTAAAGGTGGCGACCGAATTATAATGGCTAATGGTGATTCAATTTTCGGAAGAGAATGGTCTAATGAAGCCATAGTTAACAAATTAAAAGGTGAAAAAAATAGTAAAATTACACTTAAAGTCTATCGTCCAGGTGAAGATGATTTATTAACGTTTAAAGTCAAATATTCAGACATTCCTATAAAAAGTGTTGAAGCAGCCTATATGCTAACTGATAATCTGGGCTATATTAAAATCAATCGTTTTGCAGAATCAACGTATAAAGAATTTAAAAAAGCATTAGATCAACTTCAAGATCAAGGTGCGACAAAATTAGCATTAGATCTTCGCGATAATCCTGGTGGCTTTCTTGGTATAGCAGAACAAATAGCAGATGAATTTCTGGAAAACGATAAACTTATTTTATTCACTAAGAACAAAGCAGGTAAAGTAGAAAAAAGCTATGCGACCAGACGTGGTGATTTTGAAGAAGGAGATGTTTACATTCTAATTAATGAAAACTCGGCTTCTGCCAGTGAAATTATTGCTGGAGCTTTACAGGATAATGACAAAGGCACCATCGTAGGAAGACGAAGTTATGGTAAAGGTTTGGTGCAGCGCGAAATGTCATTAGGCGATGGAAGTGCAG
>JAAEZL010000153.1:835-6003 GCA_018222875.1 Algicola sp. | reverse complement strand
GAGTATGTTCTTCGGTAATTTCAAGAACGTCCAAATTTGCCTGTTCTGGAAACTCATATCGAAACCCGATACCATCATCATACACTTTGAACACTATAGTTAATTTCCGGTTTAATTCTGAAGTTTCTTCAAGTTCAACTTTTAATTCATTATAATGATTCACAACATCTAACTGTTCTCCCCAAGGCATTTGCCAAGTCTCATCATATGAATTATTTTCAGCGTTATTTATCTTAAAATTCTCATTAAATGCTGACGTGTTTTTAAACTCAAATCCTAAATAAGAGGTGTCAATAACCACTTTGCCTTCCTTTCTAACCATGTAATATGGTTTTCCGGTTTCAGAAAGGTTAAAACTGACATTAATTGTTTTGTCCGGCGAACTTAATTCTAAAGGAGTATTGTCTTCAGAAGCGCTGCAGGACATCACTAAAAATGCCGATATGATTACTAACACATGTTTCATACTAAGCTTTTATTTTTTTTCAAGTAAGACCATATTGTATGGAGACTCTAGTACAACTTTTCCGTTTTCAACCTTAACATCTTGCTTTGAATACGCATCATGTAATACTGTTCCATCTTCAAAAACTCTTGAAACGGATATGGTTTTTTTACCGTTTTCCAGATTCAAACCAACAACTACTAAATCTTTATAATCGGCTTTTGAAAAACTTCTGTAAAACACATAAGGTTCTTGTGTTATCATCTGATGCATTCCTGCTCCAATTGAAGGATGTCTTTCTCTAAATGTACCTAATTTCTGCCAATGACTTAAAACTTCTTTTGTTCTTGTGTTTTTAGCAATAGAGTCCCAATTCATTAATGAACGTAGATTAGCATCACCATTTGCACCTTTAACAACAAGACGTCTGGCAGATTCATCTCCATAATACACTTGTGAAGTGCCAGGAGACAATAAAAGTTTGTTAGCCGTTTCAAATGGTTTTGTGCGATTGGCATCGAAAGGACTACCATCATCATGAGAACTTAAATAATTAAGCGTTCCAAAATCTTTTAAATCGCCATGTAAAATATCTGAGTATTTTTTAAATAATGGCTGATAATCAAGTTCTTTAGAGTTCCATTTAAACTCAAAATTAATCAAACTATGGAAACTGGCAGGGTCAAAATAATTCACTTTTTTATCTCCAAAATCGAATAATTGACCACTACTTATATTGTAATTATAGACTTCACCAACGAGATAAAAATCATTGTTATCAAGTATTTTATCAGGATTGTTCTTTTTATACTCTGCAAAGGCGTAATCACATTCTGTTTTAAATTCCTGCCAAACGTAGGCTTCTGTGTGTTTAACTGTATCTGCTCTGTAACCATCTACACCAAATTCAGTGATATAATCTGTAAGCCATTTCATGATATAAAAACGTGGTGCTCGTGGATAGCCAGTTCGCTTAAAAAAAGCATCTAATTCTGCAACTTCCTGTTCGTATCGTCCTTCAGCTTTCCACTTTTCAACAAGTTGAGGAGGCAAGTCCACATTATCATTACTTTCAGTTCTAATATCTGGAAGGTTAGCAACTAAAGTACAACTTACTGTATTTTCATAAGTGTCATACGTACATTGTTTATCGGTTCTTACCCATTCATCTGGCCAAACAGGATCTTTTTCGGTTACTGGTCCTGTATGATTTATAACGGCATCTAAAACAATTCGTATCCCTCTGTCATGTGCTTCTTTAACTAATTCGTGTAAATCTTCTTTTGTACCAAAATTAGGATCAATGCTTGTCCAGTCTTTTGCCCAATAACCATGAAACCCATAAGATACTCCTGTACCTTCATCTGTTCCTCCATGAATTTGCTCCACAATTGGTGTCATCCAAATGGCATTGATTCCCAAATCTGAAAAATAACCTTCCTTTACTTTTTGGGTAATCCCTTTGATGTCTCCACCTTTGAAACCTCTTAGTTTTCCTGTTTCTCTGGTTCTATCAAAATTAACATCATTGGAAGTGTCACCATTGTTAAATCTATCAGTTAATAAAAAATACAAATTAGCACCTTCCCAAATGAAAGGCTTTTCATTAACTTCAGAAACCTTATTTTCAGCCTTAACGGTTGTTTGATTGGTAGTATTTGTCTGTTTACAACTCAATGTTACTAAGATTAATAGTGTGATAATTAGCCTGTACATATTATTGTATTTTTAAGATAAATGATTCTAGCGGTTTGATATCTACACGAACCTTTGCTATTCCGTTTTCAACTTTTAAAGTTGACGTGTAAGTATTATATAATTGGTCTTTTACTTGATATTCACCATCTTCTAAGTTTAATTTTTTTACCAAATCTTCTGGCAATTGTAATTCAAAACCATAATCACTTTCAGCATTAAAATTTGAAACCACAATAAGCTGTTCATCATCACTCCAGCGAACAAAAGACAATACCTTATCGTTATACCATTCTGTATGTTCTCTATTGTACAAATGTATGTCCTGATAGTTTCCAGCTAGTGCTGAACTGTTCATTGTAAAGTTTAATAAGCGTTTGTAAAAATCTCTGAGTTCCTTTTCTTCTGAAGTTGATTCACCTCCATCGAACTGTTTATTGTTTACCCAACGTACTATACTTGGAACGCTTCCATAGTCAAAAATGGAGGTACGAGTTGGGTCACCAAAACCTAAATCTTCTGCGCCAGGTTCTCCGAATTCTTGTCCGAAATACACCATTGTTGGAGACGTACTAATAGTTGCTGAAACGACCATTGCAGGTTTTCCTTTTTCAGAGCTACCAGCAAAATCAGGACTTGCGATACGTTGTTCATCATGGTTTTCTAAAAAATGAAGCATATGATGTTCGATATCACTTAAATCATCTTGTATTGGTGGAATATTATCGGTTTTTCCATGACCTTGCATCACATGTTTTAGTGTATCGTACAACTGAACTTTATCATAGAGATAATCCATTTTACCTTTTTTGATGTATTCTCTGTACAAACTTGGGTTGTAAACTTCAGCAAGTAAAAATGCGTCAGGATTTTGCATCTTAATATGCGAATTCATATAACTCCAAAACTCCACAGGAACCATTTCAGCCATATCATAACGAAAACCATCAACGCCTTTTTCTGTCCAGTACAAAGCAATATCCTTGAATTTTTTCCAGGAACTCGGAATGGTTTTATCTTTCCAAAATTCGAAATGCGCTTTGTAATCTTTACCAGCAAAATCTTCCGGTAATTCTTCAAAATCTTTTTTACCATCTGGACTTACACCATAATTTACTTTTACAGTTTCGTACCAATCGTACATGTCAGGTTGTGATGCTCGAGATCCATTGCCAGTCCATTTTGCAGGATTTTCATTAAATTTCCCATCAGCCATGGGATGATTTTCACCACCAAGTGGCTGGTATCCATTTTTCCATTCCGGAACTTTGAACGCTTCGCCTGGATTGTAATAAAAATTATTATTCACATCGTAAACAACCGTTGTATCATCTTCAGCACCAAAATCTGAAGCACCTTCAGGATTAGACAAACTTTGATAATTTCTAGCGACGTGGTTGGGTACAATATCAATGATGACTTTTAGGCCAGCTTTATGAGAACGCTCAATTAAGGCTTCAAATTCCTGTAAACGATTTTCAACATTTTCGGCTAAATCTGGATTTACATTGTAGTAATCTTTAACTGCGTAAGGAGATCCTGCTCGACCTTTTACGATGTCTGGATCGTCATTTGAAATGCCATATTCTGTGTAATCTGTAATCACATCATGATGAGGAACGCCTGTGTACCAAATATGAGTTACTCCTAAATCTTTGATTTCAGACAAGGCTTTATCCGTAAAGTCGTTGAACTTTCCAACGCCATTATCTTCTAGTGTTCCCCAAGGTTTATTGGTTGTGTTTGTGTTTCCAAATAATCGTGTAAAGACCTGATAAACGACTTGTTTTTCCTTCATCTCAATTTTAGGTTTAGTAGGTTCCTGAATTGTTTTTTCTTCGTTCTTACATCCAAAGAAACTCAAGATTATGACAAATGATAGGATAATTTTATACTGTTTCATTATGGAATATTATTTAAGTTTAATTCTGATTTCTTTTGCTTCGGAAGTATTCCAAATAAGAATAAGTCCTAACGTCTTGGTTTTTGCATTCCAAGATTTAAGTACAACTTCTTGTCCGTTTACTTTTATTCGTTTAGGTCTGTCTTCCAGATTATGAATTACCAATTCTGTAGATTTAGTTTCAGCGGAATAATTTGAACCCATTTCTGATTTCAACTCAATGTCTAACCAACGACCATCTCGTTCAGCTTTAAATTCTAAAATCTCATAGTTTCCCTTTTCGAAAGCGTTTATCGTTTTACCATCATCAAAGAAATACTGACGTTCGCTTGTAGTAACAGAATCATCATGACAATAATGAAGCTCTATAAGTTTTGCATCATAGTCTTTGGTGCTTTGCATTGGTTTTGCCATAGGAATAAAAGCACCAGCTCTTATATAAGTTGGAATATAATGCGCATTAAGCTGAACCGTTTTGGTTTGTCCTCCTTCTAATTTTTCATCTGTATAAAAGTCAAACCAATTACTTCCTTTTGGAAAATAAATTTCTTGTTCTTTTTTTCCAACTTCTAAAATAGGTGATACTAACATATCATTTCCCCAAAGATAAGTAGCTGAGTAATCATATAATTTAGAGTTATCGGCTTCTTCAAAAAACAATGGTCGCATTAAAGGTGTCCCATCTCTATGATTTTGAGCCATTAAATTATAATTGTATGGCAACAATCGGTAGCGCAATTCTATAGCTTTTTTAGCCAAAGCTTTTGCTGCGTCACTTCTAAAAATTGGCTCACTTGCCACATCTTCCTGAGCGTGCGGACGATAAATAGGTTGAAACACACCATATTGTAACCATCGTACATAAAGCTCATCGTCAAGATTTGCACCTGCAAAACCACCTAAATCACTATGCATATAAGCGAGACCTTGCATTCCCATTTGAAGTGCAATCTCAGGTTGCGATTGTAATCCTCCCCAAGTTCTGTTGACATCTCCAGACCAAGGCACTAATCCATAACGTTGCGAACCAGAATATCCTGCTCGCATTAATATAAATGGACGTTGTTCTGGATTAGCTTCTAAGCTTGCTTCATAAACCAATTTAGCCCAATCATGACCATAGAT
>JAAEZL010000153.1:0-825 GCA_018222875.1 Algicola sp. | reverse complement strand
CCCAAGATGGATGCACTTCAGGTTCACCTAAATCTCCCCAAAATCCGTTAACTCCTAAATTAGAGAGATCCTTATATATATTCTTAAACCAACGATTGCCTTTAGGGTTGTATATATCAACGATTCCTGTGTTTCCAAAATAGAAATCATAGGTTGCTGGGTTACCAACAGAATCTTTTGCCAAGACATTTTCCCGTACAGCTTCGTCCCAACGCTTAGATGTTGTTAGAATAAAAGGTTCGGTAATTAATATGGTCTCCACGTCTTTTGATTTTAAATCCTTAATCATTTGTTGTGGATTTGGGAACGAATCTTTATCAAATTCTAAATTTCCCATGGTTCCTTTTAACGTTTTCCCAAACCAATATAAATCTAATATAATGGCATCTACAGGAATGTTTTCTTCTCTAAATTTATCAATTGTTTCGACAGTCTCTTTTTGAGAATGATAGCCAAATCGGCTAGAGAAATTTCCTAAAGCCCAACGTGGAAGCATGGGTTGTTTTCCTGTTAAATCGGTATAATTATCAATGAGGTCATACCAAGATTTACCAGCTATAACTTGATACGTTTTGCGTCCAGAAATCATTTCGTACGTTAAGGTATTATCGCTTTGACTATCTAAGTCTAAAAACCCAATTGGTGCATTATCAAAATGAACCATATATTTATTTGAAGACATCACAATTGGCAAGGTGAAGTTCATCAATTTAGATTCTGTTTCATAACCATAATGTGCCTTATTATAGAGTTGTAATCGATGTCCACGAAGATTCATTCCTAAAGCTCTTGCTCCAGCTCCATACAACACTTCATCAGGTGTTA
>JAAEZL010000152.1:1679-6086 GCA_018222875.1 Algicola sp. | reverse complement strand
CAGGATTGATAAGAATGCAAGCCTGAAAGGTAAAAGTTTACTCCAAAATATGTAAAGATTATAAAGGCTATACCAATGATAGATGCGAAATTAAATGCAAAACGTCCTCTTAAGCCTGGAATCAATCGCATGTGAATGATAAAAGCGTAAGCCATTATACTAATAAGTGCCCAGGTTTCTTTTGGATCCCAACCCCAATATCTCCCCCAACTTTCATTTGCCCACATACCTCCTAAAAAGTTCCCGATGGTTAACATGACAAGTCCAACTGTTAACGACATTTCATTAATGACTGTCAGCTCCTGAATGTTAAGCGCCATTTTCTTTTTATTCTTTTCTGTGGTAAAAATCATTAACAATAGCACTGTTATTCCCAGAACCATTCCTAAAGTGAAAGGTCCGTAACTTGCTACAATAACTGCTACGTGAATCATTAACCAGTAACTATCTAAAACTGGTTGAAGGTTTGCTATGGCAGGATCCATCCAACTTAAGTGAGCAACCATCAATAGCATTGAGGTCACAAAAGCTGTAGCTGCAATAGTTAACATGCTTTTTCTTCCGAAAGCTAAACCAAAAAACATCGTTGCCCAAGCCACATAAATCATCGATTCATAAGCATCACTCCAAGGCGCATGACCAGAAATATACCAACGTGCAATAAGTCCGGCAGTATGCAATAGAAACAATCCTAAAATGACAAAACCCAGTATTTTTACAATGGCGTCTATAGTTTTATTTTTATCCTTAAAAATTTGAACAATTAGCAACACAAACAATAAAGAACCTGCATACAGATACCATGAAAATAACTTCTTGAAAATATCGTACTTATTGTATAGAATTTCAGTTTTGATTTTATCTTCAGAAATCATCACCTCACTACCTAGTTTTTGCTGATTTTTTTTAAAACCTTCAAGAAGTTTATCTGACGTTGTATAATCTCCCGTTTGTTTAGCTTTATATAATTCAGAAAGGTAATAGCCAAAACTATTTTCAATAAATTTTCCGTAGATAGAATCGTTTACCTTTTCCTCATATTGTTCTCGGTACTCAATTGGTGAAATCCAGGTGTTTTTCTCATCGCCTGGTATAGGAAAAATCTTTAACGAACGACCTTCAATCGTATTGAACAATAAGCTTATACGCTGATCTGTTTCCTTGAATTCTTTTTGAAAACCATTTGGCACCTGTGTTTTATAGGCTTCTTCCAAATAAGGCGCCAATTTATAGCTTCCGTCTTCTTCTAAAAAATCGGTGAGAGCGACATATTTTTCACTTTCATCAACACCAATGATATGCCTGATTGAGTCTCCTTTTCGCTTTGCCAGATAAAGGATTGGAACATTGTACCAAAACAAAGGACTTTCCTGCATGGATAACATGACCTGATTAGGATCGAACTCTTCATAATGGTCTTTTTTACTCACTTTTCGCAGCACTTCAGAACCATATGTGTTCATTGGCATCATGCGTCCGCTATAATCCTGAATCACCAATTCGCCAAATGCATCAGCATGTGATTTAGGCGTAATATTTGCCCGAATTACAGAATCAATTTGAGCCTTAGTTGGTTTTGCAATTTTAATTTCACTACCATGATCATGACCATCATCGGCCGTATGCTCCTGAGAAAAACCAGTTAATCCTAAACAAAGAAATGCAATAGTAACTAACTTCGATTTTTTATGTTTCACCTTGTCTAACATACGCTTGAGATCTGCAAATCGGGTTCCCTTATCAAACAGAATAGCCATCAATCCAAAATACAACAACATGTATCCTAAATAAGTAACCCAGGTTCCCCATTGATCATGGTTAACAGACAATTTTGTGCCTTGTAAATCGGGATCAAAACTTGCCTGAAAAAAACGATAACCTTTATGATCGAGAATGTGATTCATATAAATGTGATAATCGAAATCACCTTCATCTTCATCTATAACTGTAACCAGACTTTCAAAAGCTGAAAAACTATCTTCCGTTCCAGGATAGACTTCAGCATTAAAATCGTTTAATTTAATACTGAATGGCAGTTCTTTTACCATAGCTCCATATTTAACAGCAACTTGTAAACCACCAACATCAACCTGCTCAAATTGTCCGTTGATGTATTGTCCGCCTAAAAGATTAACGTATTTCGTTTCACCATTAGCAGTCACACTAACAACCACACCATCTTCACTTCCTCTTAGCATTTGAGAGCGTTTTACAAGTTCAAAATTTCCTTTTACAACTGGTTTTGGAAACACCATTGATAAATTGGCAATTTGGTATCTGGAACGCAAAATTAAGGGTTGTAACGAGTCTTTAACCAATTGACCAGTAGCTCTGGTTGCCATAGTCATATAGTCTCCTTCAAAAGGCGAATCTATAAATATATCACCATCATTATTTGTTGTAATATTAACAGCTCCTTTTTTAGGACTATTAAGTGTAAAAACTAAATTATGAATGAGTTGATCTTCACCATCTTTTAGAAAGTGATTATGAGGTTCTCCTCCTGAAGATTCAACAATTTTTAGATAAGATGCTCCGTTTTCATCAGGTACAACATCAATTTCAGCACCTTTGATAAACTTTTCAACTGCAATAGTTACAGGAGTTTTATTGTATTCGCTTGTGATTTCAAAATCATTATTCAAACGTTCTGAAAAATCAACAGGCTCATTAATAACTTTACGTTGTGCTTTTCCATCGATAACATAATCACCATCAATATAAGCTGTAACAAAGATATCTCTTGTTAAAAAATTATTCGTTGTTTCTCCTTCTCTGATTGGCATCCATCCTTCATAACCAATGTAGCGTGTAATTCCTGCACCAATAAAAATAAAAATAAAGGCTAAATGTAAAGTCAATGTGGCCCATTTTTTCTTTTTGTAAAGTCGGTATCTGAAAATGTTCCCAACAAAATTGATTGTAAATAAGACCATGATAAGTTCAAACCACAAAGCGTTATAAATCCAGTATCTGGTGTAAGGCGTGGGTGAAGTTTCCTGATTAGCATCTAAAAAAGTACCAGTAATCATTGCTACTGCAAAAACTATAAATAAAATACCAGTTAGACGTGTTGAGAAAAGAATATTGGCAATTTTTTTTCGCATAGCTTATAGTTGAATTTTTCCTTGACTTTTTTAGCTGTGCAAAGGTAACCATTTTAGTTTATTTACTTCTAAGGAAACACTTTGAAAAATGTGTTAAATTATGAGAAGTTGTGGAATTGTGGAGTTGTGGAGTTGTGGAGTTGTGGAGTAAAAGTTAAATATTAAAGTAACCTTACTTTTTACTTTACACTAATTCCGTGCTTCAAAAATTTTCAGATACATGAATGTTCCCATTTTTCGGGCTCTGCGTTTTGCATGTTCTACAATGTCTCCCTCAAATAATTCATCTAAGGTTTGAAACCATAAATTAAGCCATATCCCGAAATGAAGCTCTGTAATTGAATGATTGTATGTTTTATCAACCTTAACGTGTACTTCGAGCGGATTTCCGTAGTATTTCTTTTTGAGCTTTTTTGTCATAAACAGACTTGTTTCCCAAAAAGTTGTGAGGTGATCTAGATGTTGCTCCCAGTCTTTGATGCTATCGTTAAAAAATGGTCCGAGAACAGGATCTTGTCTTACTTTTTTATAAAATTCTGAAACCAATAAGGCAATATCTTCTCTATTTTGAATGTCATGTTTCATGACTTGTAAAGTTAATTGTTTAAAACTAAACAGGAAATCAAATCAACATAATTTGTATGTCGTATTTCTATTGTATTTTAGCAGTATGATTTCTGTAACAATCCTAGGAGCTGGTAATGTTGCCACACATTTATTTAAGGCTTTTCAAGCCTCTGAGCATGTTTCTGTAAAGCAATGGTTTAACCGAAGTTTAAAAACTATCGAACAATATAAAAATGAGGTTGACATTATTAATGATTTGTCGAATCTCACAGAAGCTGACGTTTATATTTTAGCCGTTAGTGATGATGCGATAGCCAAATTATCAACTCAGTTACCGTTTGAAAACCGGTTTGTAGTTCATACCTCAGGAAGTGTAAGTGCTTATGATATTGATAAGAAAAATCGTCGTGGTGTTTTTTATCCCTTGCAAACGTTTTCAAAATCTGCTCCAATTGATTTTTCTGAAGTTCCTGTTTGTTTAGAAACACTTGTCAAAACTGATTATAAACTTCTAAAAAAACTGGCTGTAAGCATTTCCAAGCATGCCAAACGTGTCAATAGTGACCAACGCGCTTCACTACACTTAGCAGCTGTTTTTGTGAATAATTTTACAAATCAGATTTATCGTGTTGCTCATGAAATTACAGAATCAAAAGGTGCAGAATTCGACATGCTAAAACCTCTTATCATTGAAACTGCTAAAAAGGTACAACACATGTCGCCATACAAAGCA
>JAAEZL010000152.1:0-1669 GCA_018222875.1 Algicola sp. | reverse complement strand
CATCATAAAGCCATTTATAAGTTACTAACCGAATCAATAAAAAAAACACATGGATAATAAAAGCTATAAAGAATACTTACATCATATTACCACCTTTATTTTTGATGTCGATGGTGTGCTTACTGATGGTACAGTGACTATTATGACAAATGGTGATATGTTAAGACGCATGAATATTAAAGATGGTTATGCTCTTAAAACAGCTGTCGATGCTGGTTTTAATATGTGTATCATTTCTGGAGGAAGCAATCTGGGTGTTCAAAAGCGCTTAGAAGGTCTGGGTATCAAAGACATTTACCTTGGAGCACACAATAAAATAGATCAGCTTAAGGAATATATAGAAAACAAGGATTTAAAATTAGAGAACATCTTGTACATGGGAGACGATATTCCTGATGTCCCTGTGATGAAACTCGTTGGTTTACCTACTTGTCCACAGGATGCTGCTAATGAAATAAAAGCCATTAGTAAATACGTGTCACACAAAGATGGTGGCAAAGGTGCTGTTAGAGATGTTATTGAACAAGTTCTAAAAGTTCACAACAAATGGGATGGTAATTTTGATGCCAAATATGATTAATTTTAAACTCAAAAAACTTATAAATTCATCCAGCATTGCATTACCTTAACCTTATTCGTTACAAGAATTTATTGCTTATTATTTTGGTTCAACTGCTCATTCGATTTGCATTGTTTGAACCTTTTCACGTTGATGTCAAATTAAATACACTTGGTTTTTCACTATTAATCTTGGCAACTGTTTGTATTGCGGCTGCTGGAAATATTATTAATGATATTTACGATTTAAAAACAGATAGTATAAACAAACCTGATAAAATCATCGTAGGTAAATCTGTTTCTGAACAAACTGCCTTTACGCTCTTTTTGGTTTTAAATGTCATAGGTGTCGGAATTGGTTTTTACTTATCACATACCATAGGTAAAAGTCCGTTCTTTACCATCTTCGTTATTATTTCTGCGACATTATATGTGTATGCTTCCTTTTTAAAACAAACACCTCTTATTGGAAACATCGTTATATCAATATTGGTCGCCATGAGTATCCTCATTGTTGGGATTTTTGATTTGATTCCTGCTATTACAGAGGTTAACAGAAGTACTCAGATTACATTTTTTAAGATTTTACTAGATTATGCTGTATTTGCATTTCTAATTAATCTGGTCAGAGAGATGATCAAAGACATTGAAGACGTAGATGGCGATTATAATGCTCAAATGAATACGCTTCCAATTGCTATTGGTCGTGATCGTGCTAAATACTTTGCTTTTTTTGTTAGTTTATTACCCATTTTGGCAGTCGTTTATTATATAGTTACTTACTTGTACAAGCAACAAATAGCTATTGGGTACTTTCTAATCTGCATCGTTGCGCCTTTAATTTATGCATCTATCAAAATTTATAATGCTTCTTTAAAAAAAGAGTTTCAACATATTAGTTTTATTTACAAAATTGTAATGCTCTTAGGAATGTTATCTTTGTTACTATATCCTTTTATTCTGAAATAAATACTGTTGAATGTTATCTGAAAAACTCAAAAATTATCATTTAATTCTGGCTTCAGGCTCTCCGAGAAGGCAACAGTTTTTTAGAGATTTAGGTCTTGATTTTGAAATCCGCTTAAAACCTGTGATTGAAGATTATCCAGAC
>JAAEZL010000151.1 GCA_018222875.1 Algicola sp. | reverse complement strand
TCAATTAGTGATGTTACCGAAACACCTACATACATCAATTTTTTTAAACGTATTTCTCAAAACACTGAAGTTGAGAACAACACCAACAATAGTATGAGCTCTAATCAGGAGTTTGATTTTTATGATACGTCATTACGATGGATTTATAACATTTCAAATAGAGATCAGCTTAAGATAAATTTTTTGAATACTTATAATGAACTTCGGTTTAATGAAAGTTCAATAAATAATCAATTTGAAACTATCCGAC
The DNA here is from genome assembly GCA_018222875.1 of Algicola sp. Classification (GTDB taxonomy): domain Bacteria; phylum Bacteroidota; class Bacteroidia; order Flavobacteriales; family Flavobacteriaceae; genus Psychroserpens. Next base: position 5,857 of record JAAEZL010000151.1, on the reverse strand, counting down.
AAAGTAATTTGAGTCAACATAGTATTGCTGGAGCCATTCAATATAATCGCTTCTGGAATGACACATGGCAATCAGCTATTGAGATTTACGAAACCGATTATAAGCTAGAAGCAAATAACGCTAACATTCTTGAACAGCAACGCTTTCAGCAAGAAAACATCGTTTCGGAAACGAGTATAAAATTTAACACTAATTATAAGCTTAATGAGAAGATTCAGCTTTTAAATGGATACCATTTTGTAGAAACCAAAGTCACGAATTTAGATGATGTTGACAGTCCACGATTCAGATCTTTAGTTTCTGAAGTCTTAACTACACATGGCCTGTTTTCTCAATTAAACTTTAAATCTTTAAGCAGAAAAACCAGCTTAAATTTCGGATTTAGATATAACTATATTGATAAATTTAAAAAGCATATTCTAGAGCCTCGACTTACTTTTATTCATAAGTTTATGGATGGCTTTTCTTTTGAAGCTTTGGGTGAGTTAAAACTTCAGAATACGTCTCAGGTTATCAATTTTCAAAATGATTTTCTTGGGATTGAAAAGCGACGATGGCAATTGTCAAATGATTCAGATATTCCTGTAATTAGGAGTAAACAAGTGTCATTTGGTATTAGCTACAATAAAAAGGGATGGTTAGCTAGTGTGGATAGTTATTATAAATATGTTAAGGGTATTACAACTCAAAGTCAGGGATTTCAAAACCAATATGAGTTTGTAAAAACCAGTGGTCATTATGATGCTTATGGTTTGGATGTTATCCTGAGAAAGCAAATCCAGAATTTTAATACCTGGTTAAGTTATTCTTATATGAAAAGCACTTATAGTTTTTCTTCATTGCCAGAAATGGCTTTCCCGAATAATTTTGATATCAATCATACCATAACGTATGGAATAGCTTACACATTAAAACATTTGAAGTTTTCAGCTGGATTTAACTGGCACACTGGAAGACCAACAACATTCCCTGTAGCTGGAAACGGAGTTGTTAATGATGCGATTAATTTTGAAAACTCTAATTCCAGTCAGTTGGCTGATTACTTCCGAGTTGATGCATCTGCGCTTTACGATTTTAAACTTGGAAAGCAAACTAAAGCAGATTTAGGCATTTCTATTTGGAATATACTAAACAGAAACAATGAGGTCAATAACTTTTTTCGCCTGAATAATGGCTCAATACATGAAACCTTACAAAGCTCTTTAGGAATTACACCTAATGCAGTGCTTCGAGTATATTTTTAGTAGTTATATCATTCGTCATCGTCATCATGAGCACGTTTTAATATCTTTTCAGGTAAGGATTTTTTTGCTTTTGCTCCCATTTTTTTAAGCTTCTCAACGCTGGTTATCAAATTACCTCGACCTTCAACTAACTTGTTCATAGCAGAAGAATAATCTTTTTTAGCATCGTCTATCTTTTTCCCAACACCTGTTAAGTCTTTGACCAAGCCTTCAAATTTATCGTAAAGTGCACCTGCTTGTCGTGCAATTTCAATGGCATTTCGTTGTTGCTTTTCGTTATTCCACATGGTATCAATAGTGCGAAGCGTAGCCAAAAGCGTAGAAGGTGTCACAATCACAATATTTTGCTCAAAGGCTTTATTGTAGAGGGAATTGTCTTCATTAATTGCTACGGCAAAAGCAGGTTCTATTGGGATAAATAACAGTACAAAATCTGGAGATTCAATGTCGTATAAATCCTGATAATTTTTGTCTGAAAGTTGATCAACATGTTTCCTGATGGAGTTGATATGGGCTTTTAGATGCATGTTTCGTTCCTCATCATCGGCATTAACAAAACGCTCATAATCTGTCAGAGAAACTTTACTGTCAATAATCATTTTCTTATTATCTGGAAGATGAAGCACAACATCTGGCAGTACACGGGTTCCATCAGGTAAATTAAAACTTTGCTGTACATAATATTCCCGGTCTTTTTCTAGTCCTGATTTTTCGAGGACACGTTCTAATACTAATTCGCCCCAGTTTCCTTGCATTTTACTATCACCTTTGAGTGCTTTTGTTAAATTGGTAGCTTCCTTGGTCATTTGTTGGTTGAGGTCTTTTAAGCCCAATAGTTGCTCTTTTAAAGCAGAGTGCATGCTGATACTTTCTTTTTGTGTGTCATCAACTTTCTTCTCAAAGATTTGAATTTTTTCCTGTAACGGATTTAAAATGTTCTTAATATTTTCTTTATTCTGAAGAGTGAATTTTTCCGATTTTTCATCTAATATTTTAGTGGCAAGCAATTCAAAATCTTTTCGTAATTGTTCCTGACGTTCTTCCAATTCTTCATCACGTTTTAAATTCTGTTGCTGAAGGTTTTCAAACTCGGTATTCTTTTTTGTTAATTCTGTATTTAAAAACTCTTTCTCACGTCTGATGGTTTCGCGATCTGCTTCTAATTTTAAAAGATGTTGTTTTAACTCTTCAATGGTTGAAGTCATTTGGTTTTGGCGTTCTTCGAGCGTGCTTTGTTCACTTTTGCTTTTCAGTTTAATGAAAAGCATGCCTAAATAAGCTCCGGCAGAGGCAGAAATAAGAATGGCTAGAATGAGGATGATGCTATCGTTCATTTAAATTTTATGGTTTCAACCAAAGATAAATAATACTATGATTATAACGTAGAAAAGAAAATTAAAAAATAAAAAGCAATCTATGGAATTCTAAAAACTAAAGGTTTAGTTCTGGAAATTGATTTAGATTTAAAAAATTACAAATGTCTTATTTCACTCTAAAACTACCTGTCATTTTATTGAAGCTAATCAGGTCTTTCGGAAATAAGGTTTCGAACACGCTTTTCTCAATAAGATTGCAAGGAGAATCTGTAATGACTTCATTGCTGGTCATGACAATCATAGTGTCACAAAGTTGAATTGCCAAATCAATTTCATGAGACGAAAACAGAATAGTTTTATTGGTGTCTTTAGCTAGTTTCTGAAGTAATTTCAAAATATATGCTTTGTGATACATGTCAAGATGTGTTGTAGGCTCATCCAGAATAATAAGATTAGTATCTTGAGCTAAAGCACGTGCAATCATAACTTTTTGAAGTTGACCGTCACTTAATTCAAAACATTTTCGATGCTTTAAATCTGTAAGGTTAGTTTGTTCAATAGCTGTTTGAATCACAGACCTATCAGTTTCGGAAAGATTACCAACCCAGTTTGTATAAGGCTGACGACCAAGCGCAATGAGTTCATAAACAGATAAATTTTTAGACATGAGCTGCTCAGTTAAGACCAAACTCATTGTTTTTGCTAATTCAATTGAAGCATAATCTTCCAGATGTCTGCCATTTAATTGAACAGTTCCAGCCAAAGGCTGCTGAATTGAAGTCAATGTTCTTAATAATGTTGATTTCCCAATACCATTAGCTCCTACGAGTCCGATGAGTTCGCCTTGTTTCAGTTCAATATTGATAGCACTGGCAATTGTTGAAACCCTCTTCTTTGATGTATAACCAATGGAAAGGTTTTCAGTTTTTAAGATGATATGTGAACTAGTCGTAGTCATTTAAAATACCATTTTTCGTTTCCTAACTAATAACCAAACCACAACAGGAGCTCCAATTAACGATGTAATGGCATTAATTGGTAATGTGTAATCGCTTGCAGGTAATTGCGCTATGCTATCACAAATAAGCATGACGATGGCTCCAAATAAAAATACAGCAGGTAATAATATTTTGTGATTAGACGTATTGAATAATTGTCTGGTCATATGTGGAATCGCCAATCCGATAAACGCTATTGGTCCGGCAAATGCTGTAATTGTTCCGGCGAGCAAACTTGTAGCTATAATGATAATAAACCGACTCTGTTTAATGTTTAAACCTAAGCTTTTAGCATAGTTTTCTCCGAGTAAAAAGGTGTTTAGCGCTTTGACAGATGCAATTGTTAATCCTATTCCGAATAGATAAATACAGAAAAATATAAGCACTTCATTCCATGATAAATTTCCTAAACTTCCAAATCCCCAAAAAATATATTGCTGTAACTGTTCGGCAGAGCTAAAATAGGAGAGGACACTTACCACAGCAGCTGTAATACTTCCAAACATCAAACCAATAATTAAAATAGCCATCGTATCTCTAACTTTTGAAGATACTAACAATACGGCTAACAACACCAGAAAACTGCCCAGACTGGCTGCAATAACAATGCTCCATTTTGAAATTAGAGCCGTTGCAAACACACCTCCAAATAATCCTGAACCCAGAATTACTAAAGCGACACCAAGGCTTGCTCCAGAACTAATTCCTAAAACAAATGGTCCAGCCAGAGGATTGCGAAATAAGGTTTGCATTAAAAGTCCGGAAATCCCTAAACCAGATCCAACTAATATGGCTGTTATTGCTTTGGGTAATCTGTAATCCTGAATAATATATTGCCAGGAGTCATGTTCTGAAATACCAAAAACACTATTGAAAACTTCTTTTGTCGGAATACTTACAGACCCTAAACTGATGTTCGCTAAAAAGCATAACACTAAAATGATGGCTAAGATTAAAAATGTGTATGTTGGTTTTTTAGTTGTCATTCCGAAGGATGAGGAATCTTAAATATTTAGTAAATATAAGTTAAAAGAGATTTTTTGCGTTGCTCTGAATGGCATTATTTCAAAGGTTTAAAAAATGTTGGTTTGTAATCGTTTAATAACTCTGGATGACATATTTTAATCATATCTTTTAAAACCAAGTCAGGTCTTGATGTTCCAAGTTCATAATATAAAACACCTCCTGTTTTTCCAGTGGTATTAGAAAACGTATAAATTGTTTTATTTTTAAAGGCATCAAATTGTGTGTAGTGATTATTGGAATCTTTTAGATCTTTGTAGCTTGTGTAATATGACGGACTTAACCATAAGTCTGCATGTTTAGCCTTTGCAAATACAGCTTCAAAGCTTAGTGCAATGCTTCCGGTCTCTTTGGTGTCACTCCATAGATACTTGGTGTTTGCATCTTTGAGAAATTGAGCTTCAGGACTTGTTCCATTGGGTAAATACCAGACATCTTTATGCATAGCTCCACATAATACAGTTGGTTTAGTCTTAGCTTCCGAAGCTATCTGTTTTGCCTGCAAATAATCAGTTTCAATTTGCGTGAATAGCGTTTCAGCCTCTTTATCTTTATGATATAATGCGCCAAAAAATTTAATCCATTCTGCTTTCGCTAAAGGTGATTTTTCAACCCAATCACCATTGTATATCACAGGAATACCAGATTTTTCTATAATTTCCATGCTTTTATTGTTGCCATCAACACCAAAAGCCACAACAACATCTGGTCGTAATTCTAGTAAGACTTCAGTATTAATACCTTCATTGTTTCCTAATTCTCTGATGTGATTATTTTCAATTCGAGTTCTTGTTTTTTCCGAGGAAATATAATCTGTATCAGGAAATCCAACTAAAGTTTGTTCAACACCTAGAAGTTCAAGCGCAGGAATATGAGTTGTTGAGGTCACAACGATTTTTTGAACTGGAGTGATAATTAAACCATCAAATTCATTTTTATTTAAAGTAATTTTAGAAGCTTCTGATTTGGGAATTAGTGCATAACGATAACTTTTGTCAGCTTTAGGCCAAGGATTAGACACTTTTAAGGTTTTATAAGAGTTATGATTAATAATCTGAAAACCTTCAGCGTAGCTGTTGTTTATAGCTTTAGAGGAAGCATCAGGTATTAGGTCAACATCTTTTTTGTCTTTACAAGCAAACAAAGTGAAAACGCAAATAAAAATAATAATCAGGCTTTTTTTATGTAACATTTGTAACGGTTTGAACGAGATGTAATCTCTAAATTTGATTAAAATTACGGTCATGCATGATAATTCAAATGTAATAATATATAT
>JAAEZL010000150.1:1301-6276 GCA_018222875.1 Algicola sp. | reverse complement strand
TTCTTGAATTTCCAATTCGTGTTCTTTATCTGTAACTTCGGCTTCAATGACAATGTTACGCTCAACTTTTTCCTGATTATCTTTGTCGTCAGGCATGTTAACGTCTATGTAAGGAACTTCCACTTCTTCCTCTTCCATGACAATAACGACTTTTGGTATTTCTACTGTTTTCGTCGTTGTTCCTACATCAACATCAGCCCAGTTAACTTCATAAGTTGGTAACTGACCTTCTTCGGTAGAAACATCAACGTCTACTTCAGGTAATTCTGCTTCTTTCTTTTGATTTACATTACAACTTAGCATCATTACGGACAGTAATATACTAGCTGCTATCTTATTCATTTTCATAATATTAAATTTTTAAATTAGTTAATTAATGTGTGATTTCATGACTTTACTGTCAATTACAATCTACCATTAGTGATCTGTATTGTTTTGCTCATTTAAAATGATAATTAACTGATATAGACAGAGCATTTTAAAAACCGAATAAAAAAAATACACAAATGAAGATTCACTTGTGTATTGTGTGCTATTAATCGAGGATTATTACTTAACTATCTTTTTTAATAGTAAGAATGAACCGTATTTAGTGATGTATTTCATAGCTGTTTGCAGCCAACTTAAAGGGCTCAAATCTTCTTTAACTTGTCCTTTAAAGCCTTTCAATTCTTCAAAAGCAATTTGTCGTTCCAGATTTAAACGTTTTAAATCGTATTCAATATCTTCAAATGTTTTATAGTGTTTCATCATTAATCAAAGTATTTTTCAGACATGGTTGCAATTAATTTCCTTTCAATGTGTTTTCTTAAATAATAAATGACCAATGCCAGTAAAAGAAAACATGCGCCGACAATTAAGTAACCTAAAGAAATACTATCTAAGGCATTACCTATGGCTATTGCAGCAGATACAGCTGTAAATATGATAGCAAGCAGTACAAGAGCTCCTATGATAGCCATTTTAACAACCAGACTTAGAGATAATGTAATTTGCTGAAATACTTTCAGTCGTAAGTAAGCGCGAGATGTTTTAATATACTTCTCTGCACTATCTACAGCTTTGTCGGTTGTATTGTTAAGTGATTCGAATATGGTCATTAATTATGACTTTTTTGAAGTTTCAGCCCCATTGTGATACTTCTTGTTCTTTTCTTTCAGTTGCTTCAATTTTAATTCAAGCTTAGTGATAACATCATCTGCTTTATAACTTGCATCAGACATTAAAGAATCAACCTGCTCCTCAAGGGTTTGTTTTTTATCTCCAACAGTTGAAGATACTTTATCTTTTAAATTTGTCGCTTCAGATATCACTCTGTCTTTCAAATCTCCTGCAGAATCAGCTAATCTTTCTTTTTGAAGATATGCTTCATCAGCAATTCGTTGTCTTGTCGCACTACCTTTATCTGGTGCAAACAAAACTCCAAGTGTTGCTCCTATGGCTGTTCCTGCTAATATTCCTAAAATCGTATTACTGTTATTACTCATAATATGTTTATTTATTTTATGTTATTGTTATGATTCATTCAAATATATGCAGACATTGCATGTTGTCTTGACGCTAAAGATTTAATTGTTAACTGAAACAAATAAATTATAAAAGCTAATAGTTTTTCCATATGAGTTAAGTCAATCGTGAAGGTGAAATTAAATTGTAACAAAAAATATATCTATGATAAAAACAATAAATCCATATAACTCTGAAACTATTGAATCTTACGAGTTGCACACACCATCAGAATTAGAAGAAATTCTTAAAACTGCAGACGAAGCATTCATGACCTGGAAAAATAAGCCGATATCGCACAGAACGAAATTATTAAACGATCTGGCTCACAATCTGGAGAACAATAAAGATGATTATGCTAAACTTATGACTACCGAAATGGGTAAACCTATTACTGAAAGCAAGTCAGAAATTAATAAATGTATTTTGCTCTGTGATTTTTACATTAAAAATGCTGACTCTTTACTTTCAGATGAGCTTATCGAAACTGAAGCTGAAGAGAGTTTCATCAGTTATGATCCCTTAGGAACAATCTTAGGAATCATGCCATGGAATTATCCGTTTTGGCAGGTTTTGAGATTTGCTGTTCCTACAATTACTGCAGGAAATACTGTACTTTTAAAACATGCATCCAATGTGACAGGATGCGCCTTAATGCTTCAAAAATTATTTGAAGCATCTGGTTATCCCAAAGGTTGCTTTCAAACTTTGTTAGCTAACCATGAATCTATAAACAAACTCATAGAAGTTGACCGAATTAAAGCTGTATCCTTGACAGGTAGTGAAAAAGCTGGTCGCTCAATTGCTGAAATTTCAGGAAAACATTTAAAGAAAACCGTGTTAGAATTAGGAGGTAATAATGCCTGTATTATTTTAGGTGATGCGGATTTAGATACCCATTTAGACACCATCGTAAAAGCGAGAATGCAAAATACAGGTCAAAGTTGCATTGCAGCAAAACGTTTTATTGTTGTTGAAGCTATTTATGATGAGTTTCTGGAAAAATTCACATCAAAAATCAAAACATTAAAGTCAGGAGATCCTTTGGAAGAAAATACTGATATTGGTGTGTTAGCAAGGGAAGACTTAGCGGACACTTTACAGGAACAAATTAAGTCTTCAGTAAATTCTGGAGCTAAGGTTCATTATGGCAACAAACGAGATAACACCTATTATGAACCTACAATATTAACTGATGTCAAACCAGGAATGGACGTATTTGACGAAGAAACTTTTGGTCCTGTAGCCTCTGTCATTAAAGTAAAAACCAAAGAAGAAGCCTATGAGATGACTTCAAAATCGAGGTATGGTTTGGGAACAATGGTTTTTACAAAAGATACAGATGATGCTATGGATAACATTTCAGAAATTGAAGATGGTGCATTTTTCATCAATGAACTTGTAAAATCAGATCCTCGACTACCTTTTGGAGGCACTAAGGCTTCAGGTTATGGCAGAGAACTTTCTCGTGAGGGTATTTTAGAGTTTGTCAATAAAAAAACAATATATATTAATAAATAAAAAACAAAACATGAAATTTATAAAAGACGAAGACGAAAAAACAAGAAATTATATTTTACAAAAAGATGAGACCACAAAAAAAACATCTGCATTTGTAATCGCAGTACTAATATTACTGGTAATAGGAGTTATTATATCTGGCATATACTTCATCGAATCCTAAAAGTGCATTAATTTCATGACTATGTATTAGTTAAAATCGTAGAATTTTCGTAGATTTAAAATAACCTCTTAATGCTCAATCATATGAAAACTCTAATTTATGTAATGTGTATAAGTTTCATCTTAATGTCATGTAAATCTGAAACTGAAACAAACGACCTCAACACAATTAAAGCCGATATTCATCAACTAGACAGCATCCCAAATCTGATTGGAGCATGGGAACTTGTTGGTTATTACAATTATGATAATAATAGCATTAAAGATTCTTTTAATACGAGTGAAGGTTACAGACAGGTAAAAATGTACACATCTTCAAAAGTGATGTGGAGTAAACATGTACCAACCGATTCTACCGAATGGTTTGGATATGGCACTTACAATATTGACGATAATACATTAACTGAAGTCTTGGATTATGGCTCTGAAATGATGAGTAAAATTATTCAGGAAAAAAAAGAGTTTATTTATGAAATAGACGTTACCGAAAACACATTTAGTCAAATAGAGATTGATGAGGATGGTAATCGCATCTATTCAGAAAACTACAGACGTATAGAATAAAAAAAGCTGAACACATGTTCAGCTTTTTTTTGTCGGAGTGGCAGGATTCGAACCTGCGACCTCCGCGTCCCAAACGCGGCGCGATAACCGGGCTACGCTACACTCCGAATTGGTTATCTAAAAATTTAAAAAGATATCTTTGTCTTCCTAAATTTGGACTGCAAATATATACCTTTTCTTTAAAAACTGATATATTTTATTATTAAATTTAAACTAAAATTTTATTTTTATGAAGTTTAGAAAAAAAGTCTTAATTCTTATAGTACTTTTCACTGTTTTTGCTTGTGCTCAAGATAAAAATCCAGTAAACACCAAACATACTTACGAAGTTGTCGTTGAAGACCTAAATATTCCCTGGGGATTTACCTTTCTACCTGATAACTCTATGCTAATTACGGAAAAAGAAGGCAGAATCATTCATTTTAAAAATGGAATTAAAACTGAAATTAAAAATGTACCTGAGGTCTATAATCGTGGACAAGGAGGACTTCTGGATATTGAATTACATCCAAATTATTCTGAAAATGGTTGGATCTACTTAACCTATGCATCTTCTGAAGGTAATGACAGTGGAGGACATACCGCATTGATGAGAGCCAAACTAAAAGATAATGCTCTTATCGAAAAACAGGTACTCTATAAAGCGTCTCCAAATACTACTAGAGGTCAGCATTTTGGCTCAAGAATAGTTTTTGATGATCAGGGTTACGTTTATTTCACCATTGGTGAACGCGGAAACCGAGATGAAAACCCTCAAGATATCACTCGTGATGGTGGAAAAGTATATCGTCTGCATGATGATGGACGCATTCCTGATGATAATCCATTTGTCAATGAAGAAAATGCTAAAAGCGCAATATATTCCTATGGTCACCGAAATCCACAAGGTATGGTTATTCACCCTGAAACCAGAGACATCTGGACGCATGAGCATGGACCAAAAGGTGGTGATGAAATAAACATTATCAAAGCAGGTAAAAACTACGGCTGGCCAGTAATTAGCTATGGTGTAAATTACATTGGAACACGTTTTACAGATATAACCCAAAAAGAAGGCATGGAACAACCTTTACACTATTGGGATCCGTCAATTGCTCCGAGCGGAATGGAATTTATTTCAAGTGATAAATACAAAGGCTGGAAAGGCAATCTTTTAATAGGCTCCCTTAAATTCCAGTATTTAGACAATTGCTATATCGAAGATGGAAAAGTTGTCAAAGAA
>JAAEZL010000150.1:0-1279 GCA_018222875.1 Algicola sp. | reverse complement strand
GTCTTGGTCGTGTTAGATCTGTAAATCAAGGTCCTGATGGGTTCATCTACGTAGGAATCGAAAATTTAGGAATTGTAAAACTTATTAAAGATAAATGAAAAACACTGCTTTCGTATTAGTATCATGCCTCATGATATGGTCTTGTAACTTTTCGGATAAAACAAAATCTACAACCAGTAATAATGAGCAAACAAAGGATAAAATAGAACTCAGTTCAGAACTAAAAGAAAGCATGCAACGTGGCGCAGAAGTCTATAATGATTGTATGCGTGACATGTCATCTTCCGGATGGAAAGGGTGTGCCAGAATCATTTCCACCCTTAGCCAATTCTGACTATCTGATGAATAACAGAATTAAAAGCATTAAAGCCATAAAATACGGATTGTCAGGTGAAATAAAAGTTAATGGTGAAATCTATAATACAACTATGGCTGCTTTCGGACTTACAGATGCTGAAGTTGCAGACGTGATGAACTACATAACCAATAGTTGGGGAAATAAAAATTTGTCGTTAATAACTGAAAAAGAAGTTTCACAAATTAAGCCATAAACTATCTATAAATAATTAAATTTGTAGGTAGAATTTAAAACTAAATTATGCTCATTATAGGTATTGCAGGTGGAACTGGATGTGGTAAAACGACTGTGGTAAATCAAATATTGAATGAACTTCCTGAAGGTGAAGTTGGAATTATCTCACAGGATTCATACTACAAAGACACTTCACACTTAAGTTATGATGAACGTGTTAAAATTAATTTTGACCATCCAAGATCTATAGATTTTGAATTACTAGAAACGCATCTAAAAGAGCTTAGAAAAGGAAATTCCATCGACCAGCCTGTATATTCGTTTGTAAAGCACAACAGAACTGGTGACAGCATTAAAACCTTGCCTCGAAAAGTCATGATCGTTGAAGGGATTTTAATTTTAACAAACCCAGAACTCAGAGAAATGTTTGACATCAAAATATTTGTGCATGCAGATAGTGACGAACGACTTATAAGACGATTAAAGCGTGATATTTCTGAACGTGGAAGAGACATAGACGAAGTGTTATCAAGATACCAAAACACCTTAAAGCCTATGCATCAGCAATTTATAGAGCCGATGAAAGAATATGCAGACATCATAATACCTAACAATAAATACAATACGGTTGCAGTTGATATTGTAAAAACCATTATTAACGAAAAACTAAATTAATGATTAAGTATCTCAAAAACATATTCGTTATCATATTCATAGTTTTCTCAGTATGGATGCTATTTATAGATG
>JAAEZL010000149.1 GCA_018222875.1 Algicola sp. | reverse complement strand
GCACAAACATAATCGCTTGAGCAAAGATAATTGGCATTACTCCTGATGCATTCAATTTCAATGGTAAGAATTGTCTATTTCCAAAAACGTTCTTTTCATAACCTCCAGATGCCGTTCTTCTGGCATACTGTACAGCGATCTTACGAACTGCCATCACTAGCATAATTGAGAGTAAAATAATGACAAACCAAACGACGAGTTCGATTAAGATCATCATTAAACCACCATTTCCACCACCATCTAAACGAGATGCTGCATTTTGAATGAATGATTGCGGTAAAGTGGCAATAATACCAACCATGATCAATAAAGAAATACCATTTCCGATACCTTTATCTGTGATCTTTTCACCCAACCACATTGCAAAAATACATCCTGTCACTAGAATAATTACTGAAGAAATATAGAACGTAGGTCCTGTTCCCAATAAAAATGCCGATGAAGGAATACCAAATGCTGGTTGCAAACTCGCCAAATATCCTGGCGCTTGGAATAAACAAATAATTATAGTTAACCAACGAGTGATCTGTGTGATTTTCTTTTGTCCGCTCGCACCCTCTTTTTGAAGTTTCTGCAAATAAGGAATCGCAATTCCCATTAATTGCACGACAATCGAGGCTGAGATGTAAGGCATAATACCTAAGGCGAATACAGAAGCATTGGCGAATGCACCACCAGTAAACATATTAAGAATTCCTAATATACCACCATCAGCACCTTCAGCTAAACCAGCAAGTTGACTTGCATCAATACCTGGTAACACAACTTGAGCACCAAAACGGTACACTAAAAGTAGACCAAGTGTTAATATGATCCTGTCTTTTAGCTCAGTTATCTTCCAAACATTTTTTAATGTATCTATAATTTTCATACTCAAGGGGTCTTATAAAGTTACAGCTTCACCGCCTGCAGCTTCAATCGCAGCTTTTGCTGTCGCCGTAAATTTATGAGCAGTTACTGTTAATTTTGATTTTAACTCGCCACGACCAAGAATTTTTACCATTTCATTCTTTCCTGCCAAACCTAATTCTACTAGCGTTTGAAAATCAACTGCATCCTTTATTTTCTTGTTGTCTACTAATTCTTGTAATTTGTCCAAGTTTATTCCTTGATACTCTACACGATTAATATTTGTGAATCCAAATTTAGGAACTCGTCTTTGAAGTGGCATTTGACCACCTTCGAAACCTAATTTCTTAGAGTAACCAGAACGCGATTTAGCTCCTTTGTGACCACGTGTTGCGGTACCACCTTTTCCAGAACCTTGTCCTCGACCTACTCTTTTACCTTGATTCTTTACAGAACCTTCTGCTGGTTTTAAATTACTTAAGTTCATTGTATCTTATTATTTTGTTTCTTCAACAGAAACTAAATGTGAAACTTTACTTACCATCCCAAGAATACTTGGTGACGCATCGTGTTCGATTGTTTGACCAATTCTTTTCAACCCAAGAGCTTCTAAAGTTCTCTTTTGAGTTTGCGTACGATTAATTGCGCTTTTTACTTTTGTTACTTTAATCTTTGCCATCGTCCTTATTGATTAACCATTAAACACTTTTTCAAGGGAAATTCCTCTGTCTTTCGCAATAGCATTGGCATCTCTTAGTTGCAATAATGCATCGAAAGTTGCTTTTACTACGTTGTGAGGGTTAGAAGATCCTTGAGATTTAGATAATACATCGTGTACACCAACTGCTTCCAAAACTGTTCTTACAGCTCCACCAGCAATTACTCCGGTACCAGGTGCAGCAGGTATGATATTTACTCTCGCACCACCGTATTTACCTTTTTGTTCATGAGGTAAGGTCCCTTTGATGATAGGAATACGTACTAAATTTTTCTTGGCATCTTCAACCGCTTTTGCGATTGCTGTTGCTACGTCTTTAGATTTTCCTAAACCGTGACCTACAACTCCAGCTTCATCACCAACCACTACGATCGCTGAAAAACCGAAAGCTCTACCACCTTTTGTTACTTTTGTAACTCTTTGTACACCAACAAGACGATCTTTTAAATCAATTCCACTTGGTTTTACTAATTCTGCGTTTTTATATTTTTGATACATAGTGTCTTAGAATTTAAGTCCGCCTTCTCTTGCGCCTTCAGCTAATGATTTTACTCTTCCGTGATATTGGTATCCACCTCTATCAAAAGAAATTGTATTGATACCTGCCTTGATGGCTCTTTCAGCAACAGCTTTACCTACTAAGGCAGCTATTTCTGATTTCGTTCCTTTTTCTGAAGCAATTGCTTTATCTCTTGAAGATGCTGCTGCTAAAGTTTTACCTGTAACATCATCAACCAATTGAGCATAAATCTCTTTATTACTTCTATAAACAGCTAAACGAGGTCTTGCTTCTGTACCAGAAACAACCTTACGTATTCTGCTTTTTATTCTTAGTCTTTTTTCGTTCTTTGTTAATGCCATAACTAATTTTTTAAGCTGATTTACCTGCTTTTCTTCTTAATTCTTCACCAACAAACTTAACACCTTTTCCTTTGTAAGGTTCTGGTTTTCTAAATCCGCGAATTTTCGCAGCTACTTGTCCAACTAATTGTTTATCGTGAGATGTTAATTTAACTATTGGGTTTTTACCTTTTTCTGAAATGGTTTCAATTTTCACTTCTGGTGCAATATCCATAATGATATTGTGAGAGAATCCTAAAGCCATATCTAATTTCTGACCTTGGTTCGTTGCTCTATAACCTACACCAACAAGCTCTAATTCCTTCGTCCATCCTTTAGAAACACCTTCAATCATGTTTCTCATTAAAGATCTGTATAAACCGTGCTTAGATTTGTTTTCTTTATTATCTGAAGATCTTGTTACCAAAACGTTTCCGTCTTCAACTTTAATTTCAACAGTATCGTAGTGCTGTGTTAATTCTCCTAATTTACCTTTAACAGTAACGACATTATCCTTAACATCGACTGTTACGCCTTCTGGAATGGCTACTGGGTTATTTCCTATTCTTGACATTGTTCTTCTGCTTTAAATTAGTAAACGTAACACAATAATTCACCACCTACGTTCTCACGTTGCGCTTGCTTACCTGTAATTACACCATGTGATGTAGAAACAATAGCAATACCTAATCCGTTAAGAATTCTTGGCATTTCATTCGCGCCAGCATACTTTCGTAAACCTGGTGTACTGATTCTTTGAATTTTTTTGATGACAGACTCTTTTGTGTCTTTATTGTACTTAAGAGCTATTTTGATAGTTCCTTGTACAGACGAGTCGTCAAATTTGTAACTTAAAATATATCCTTGATCGAATAAGATTTTAGTTATCTCCTTTTTTAAGTTTGATGCAGGAATCTCAACAACTCTATGGTTGGCTTTTACTGCATTTCTGATTCTTGTTAAGTAATCAGCAATTGGATCTGTATTCATTTGTATTAATTTGCGGGAGTGGTTTTCGATGATCTATCGAACCTTCAACCAATTTATAATTCTTAATTGTTATCGTCGTTAAACGATAGGTTTTACCAAGATGCTTTCTTCACACCTGGAATCAACCCTTGATTGGCCATTTCACGGAACATTACACGTGAAATTCCAAACACTCTCATATACCCTTTAGGTCTACCTGTCAATTTACATCTGTTGTGCTGACGGATAGGAGAGGCATTTTTTGGTAACTTTTGTAATGCTTCGTAATCTCCAGCTTCTTTTAAAGCTTTACGTTTTTCAGCATATTTAGCTACTGTTTTTGCTCTTTTTACCTCACGGGCTTTCATTGATTCTTTAGCCATATCTTAGTTCTTTTGAAATGGTAATCCCAATTCAGTTAATAACGATTTTGCTTCTTTATCTGTTTCTGCAGACGTTACAAAAGTAATATCCATACCAGAAATTTTATTGATTTTATCAATGTTTATTTCTGGGAAGATGATTTGCTCAACAACACCAAGGTTATAGTTTCCTCTACCATCAAAACCAGTTGCTTTGATACCATTGAAATCTCTAACACGTGGTAAGGCTGAAGTCACCAAACGATCTAAGAACTCATACATTTGCTCTCCTCTTAAAGTAACGCGAGCACCAATTGGCATTCCTTTACGTAACTTAAAAGAAGCGACATCCTTCTTAGATAAGGTTGCTACAGCTTTTTGACCCGTAATCATTGTTAACTCATCAACCGCATGGTCAATCAATTTCTTATCGGCAACGGCAGCTCCAACACCTTTAGATAAAACAATCTTTTTTAGTTTAGGAACTTGCATGACGTTTTTATATCCGAATTCTTCTGTAAGAGCAGAAACTACTTTGTCCTTGTACTCTTGTTTTAATCTTGGAATATAAGCCATAACTATATTACTTCATTTGATTTTGTTGAAAATCTTACTTTCTTGTCACCTTCCATTTTGTAACCAACTCTTGTCGTTTCTCCTTTCGAAGTTAACAACGATAAATTAGACATGTGGATTGGTGCTTCTTTCTCTACAATACCACCTTGAGGATTCTGTGCACTTGGTTTCGTATGTTTCTTAACCATGTTCACACCTTCTACGATGGCTTTGTTTTTATCCTTTAATACTTTAAGAACATTGCCTTCAGTACCTTTATGGTCTCCGGCAATTACTCTTACTGTATCTCCTGATTTAATTTTAAACTTTGTCATTTTATTAGTCATTAAAGCACTTCTGGTGCCAATGAAACAATTTTCATGAATTGTCTATCACGAAGTTCTCTAGCTACAGGTCCAAAAACACGTGTACCTCTCATTTCTCCTGTTGGATTTAAAAGGACACAAGCGTTGTCATCAAATCTAATATAAGATCCATCTGGACGTCTAACTTCTTTTTTAGTACGAACAACTACTGCTGTTGATACGGCTCCTTTTTTAATGTTTCCATTAGGAGTCGCATCTTTTACTGAGACCACAATTTTGTCTCCAATAGAAGCGTATCTTCTTTTTGTACCACCTAGAACACGAATGGTTAAAACCTCTTTTGCTCCAGTGTTATCAGCTACTTTTAATCTTGATTCTTGTTGTACCATAATTACTTCGCTCTTTCAATTATTTCTACTAATCTCCAACATTTAGATTTACTTAAAGGTCTTGTTTCCATGATCTTTACTGTATCTCCAATGTTACAGTCGTTTGTTTCGTCGTGAGCAACATATTTCTTTGTTTTCAAAACGAACTTTCCGTACATAGGGTGTTTTACTTTTTTAACTTCTGAAACCACGATTGATTTCTGCATTTTGTTACTAGTAACAACTCCTATACGCTCTTTTCTTAAATTTCTTTTTTCCATCTTTCAGCCAGAATACAATTATTGTATTTCTCTTTTAGTTAATTCTGTTGCAATTCTTGCTACTGAACGTCTAACGTTACGTAACTGAATTGGATTTTCTAATGGAGAGATTGCATGTGCCATTTTAAGGTCTGCATAACTCTTTTTTGTCTCGCTAAGTTTCTCCTGTAACTCAGTTACTGATAGCTGTGTAATTTCTGCTTGCTTCATAATTTCTTTATATTAAGCCTCGTAATCTCGAGCTATTAAAAACTTAGTTTTTACTGGTAACTTTTGAGCTGCCAGACGTAATGCCTCTTTAGCAACTTCAATTGGTACACCACCAACTTCAAAAAGGATTCTTCCTGGTTTAACTACAGCTACCCAGTATTCAACAGCACCTTTTCCTTTACCCATACGAACCTCTAAAGGCTTTTTAGTAATTGGCTTGTCTGGAAATACTTTAATCCATAATTGACCTTCTCTTTTCATATAACGTGTTGCTGCAATACGAGCTGCCTCGATTTGACGTGACGTTAAGAAATTTGAGTCTAGAGATTTTATACCAAACATACCATAAGAAAGCTGGTGTCCTCTTCCGGTATTTCCTTTCATACGTCCTTTCTGGACTTTACGAAATTTTGTTCTTTTCGGTTGTAACATTGTTCTTTGTCTTTAAAAATTACTTTCTACGACGAGATTTGTTAGCGTTTCCGCCACGTCCTCCAGTCTTGCCACCTTGTTTCTTAGACAAGCCAACTAATGGAGAAAGTTCTCTTTTTCCATATACTTCACCTTTCATGATCCATACTTTTACACCTAATCTACCATAAGTAGTATGTGCTTCAACTAAAGCATAGTCAATATCGGCTCTAAAGGTTGATAAAGGAATACGTCCTTCTTTGTAGTGTTCACTACGTGCCATTTCAGCACCATTTAAACGACCACTGATTTGGATTTTAATTCCTTCAGCATTCATACGCATAGCAGCAGCAATTGCCATTTTGATTGCTCGTCTGTAAGAGATACGATTCTCAATTTGAC
>JAAEZL010000148.1:3772-6294 GCA_018222875.1 Algicola sp. | reverse complement strand
ACAAATATTTTCATATAATTTAGACAAATATACAAATTATTGACTGCAATGGTTGTGCAAAAGTTAATTGAACTATGCCAAATAATATTGATACTCAACCATTTTATTTGCAATAGAAGGAAAGGACATAGGTTTAGATTCAAGTTTTATGTTTATGTCTTTTAAATCTAATATGGCTTGATTGATATAATAGAGATCATGTTTACTTTTATTGAGTGATTTTCTACATTCTTCTAATTCTTCAATGAGTCGTTTGCAGACATCTGGAGAATTATTTTGAGCAATAGCAGTAATTGATTCTACTATAAATCTTATTGGATTACTGTAATCATCAAAATTAAACTCGTCGTTGGCATAATAAGTATTTATCAATTCAATAATATATGGAATTGATTTTGGGTTAGTATGTTTTGGAAAATCCTCAGTACGTAAACTATTTTTAGTTTTTTTTGAGTAAACTTTTTGTTCTTTAATCCAATTATTAAAGTATAGAAATGCCTTTTCGTAATTTGTTTTAATAAGGTAATTAATGGTGATTAATTCTTTTAAATGTTTTTCATCTGCTTCAAAATAATGCAGTATTTTATCTTTAACAAAGTTACCTTCATTGTTTTCAATTAGAATATCAAAAATAGACCATACAATATCATCTGTGATTTCTTCTTGCATATTTTTATCTGCAATTTTTTTGAGTAAATCTGATGATAGGTTAACTTGACAATACTTCTTTAAGATTTCCTTTCTAAAATAATGGTTTTGATTATTGTCTAATAAGTAATCTTCTATGATAGGATAAACGTTTCTTAAATGGTTGTCTATCGCATAAATGAAGTGGTTTTTTCTTATTTGTTCATCATTAAGTCCTTTTTCTATATTTTGAATAATTCTATTATCAACTTTTGACTTATTCAAAATTTTACAGATATAGCCAATACCGTGATGCTGTTCATTAAAATTCATTCTGCCATCAACTTCTAATAATTCTAAAAGGATTTCTTCAGGATACTCTAAATCGAGTAAATTTCTAAAATACCAAATTAGTCCGCATTCCTTTTTATCTACTATAGATTCTGATTTAAGATTTATGGACTCAATGGTTTGTTGGCACCAATCATTTATAAAATCATATTGTTTCCTTGTGATTTTTGTTCCATGACTTGTACCTTGATTTAGTCTGTTTTTTCGTTTAGATTGTATTATCTCTCTAATTTTCTTTATTAGATATAATTCGCTGTTAATTAATTTTAAAACGTCGTTGCAAGTAACATGTTCGGAATCGGAAAGACGTAAAGTATCATATACAATATCAATAGCAGACTGAGGGATGTACTTTTGTAGTTCAAGATTTTTCCAGTACTTCTTTCTGAAATCATCCATTAATTCCCAATTTGTACTCTCAGAATCAAGATTCTTAAATAGTAATCTTATGACATCATTCATCTGATTTCGTTCAAATAATAAATCAAAATTTAAACTTTCTTTAACCTCATGAAACTGTTGCCATTCAGTTCTCTTTGCTTGCTCTAATTTGTCTCCTTCAAAATCATAACTTGTTTGTGCTAATATAAGTTTTTGAAACACTAAACTTAATTCGAAATTTTCATAGCTTAGATTATTTCTAAAGTAAAGAACTGCTTTCTCTTTAATATTATTTTTCTTGTATTCATCTACCAAAAATCTGATGCAATCTTTAGTAGCTATGTAGGACATAAATCGCATCCCAATTTTATCTCGTAATTCATAGAATTTTAAAAAGCCATTGTGTTGGGTATTTGTAATTTTAAAAAATTCGCAAAATCTTTTTTCAAACTCAAAAAGATATTTTCTCTTTTCAATACCTATATAAATAAAATTCACAACTTTATCTAAGACTTTTTCATCTTTAGAATACATTACAGAAAGCCTTTTAACTGAATCTATAATTTCACTTTCGTTAAGATGATAATTATCCTGTCTTATTAAAAGAAAGTCTAAAGCAAATAGGAAGTCATCAATATCTTTAAATTGCAACAAAACGTTCTTTAAGTTTTGCTTTTCATTAGAAGCAATATTTCTTTCTTTTTCATACTTCCGTTCTTTATCGCCGCTTATCACTTTGGCAATATTCTTAATATAATTGATATGATTATTTGGGTCAATAGGGTTTTCATTTGTAAACAGGTCTGTTTGGAAGCATCCCAGTATTGCAGTGTAAGTTCTATGATAATCATTTTCTTGCATAACATTTAGAAGCTCTTCGAAAAAGGTTTCATCTAAATGATAACTTAAACGCTTTACAAACCCTAATACATCTGATTTAGCGTTTAAATCAAAATCATCATTATTATCATCTAAGCTCTTTAAGATTAATTCTTTTATCTCCTTTTCTCTTTCATTTAGATTCATGCGAGATAACAGATCAAAAGCCGAGATTCTTGTTCTTCTATGATTTGACTTATCGTTTATTTCAGAAATTAAAAAATTAATATTTTCAGTACTATCACCAAATGCAGCGATTTTTCTCGTTTCACCATCATTAGTTC
>JAAEZL010000148.1:0-3762 GCA_018222875.1 Algicola sp. | reverse complement strand
CATTAGTTCCTATCCATAAAGTATTCTCTTTACATCTTTTAATAAAATATTGTTGAAAAACATCTGACCTTATATCTTTATATATTCGGTCAGAATCAGACTTGAACAAAACTTCAGGATCATTCTTTTTTAACCATTCAATCAAATTTATATAAGTATCATCGGTTGAATCTAACGAATTAATTAGGTATGATATAGAATTTATCCACGAAGGATGTGTTTTGTTGTTTACAGAATTAAGGCAAACAAAGTTTATAATTTCCTCAAACGGAAATTTTAATAAAGCCTTAGCAACAAAATATTCTTGAAGGTTTTTATGTTCAAATTGCCATTTGTCTACGTTGTAAACTTTTTCGATAAAGCAAGAGTTGATTAATTCTGTCTTGTGATTTGGAATAAGCAATGTTAGTTCGGAATCTTCAATTAACCTTGATTGCATTGCTTCCATAGTTAATGCAGTTTTTTTACAAGCAGAAAATATTATAGATTTATCATATTCTTTGTTCAGAAATTTCCTATCCCTGTCATCCTCTAACCTTTTATCAACATATTTTTCAATTAAATCTGTCTTGCTTTTTGGTAAACTGGCATTTTCCGAATAGTACTCTCCAAAAAGATTTAAATAAAATGGATTTTCTAAAAATTCTTTTTGGTCTTCATTAACGTATAATCCTAAAATAACTTTTCGAGGAAATTTGAATGCTGACTGTAAATGATTTGTTGCGCTTTGATAGCTTATGCTATCAAGAAAATAGCATTCAAAATTTGGTATTCCTTTTACAATGTTTTCGTAGATGTTAGTTCTACAACTAAGAACAAAATAAATATTCTGGAATTCATTTTTGTTATTCGCAATGAAGTTTTGAAGTTTAGCCTTGAACTCATTAATATACGATATTTCATCCAAGCCGTCCATAATTATCAATAGGTTGGGTATTTTATCCCAGTCTTTTGGAAGAAAACTACTTATTTCACTATCAACAGTAAAACTGTTTATTACTCTGTAATAAGGAATGATATTCGTTTCTTCCCTATTCTCCCAAAAGTATAATCCTAATTCAGCTAATTCAACTGATTTGCCTAAACCTGGATTACCTAACAATGCTAACCCATCATTCTTAGAGTTTGAAATATTATTCTTAACTATTGAGATTAGATTATCCGAATCTTCTTCTTCGTGATACAAGTATCTATGAGATTTTTTTGCTTTTTTTTCTTTAATTAAATTTCGTGGAATGTAATTTGAACATTTTTTAGCATTTGATAAATAATTTTCTTTGTTCTCTTCATTAACTATAATTTTCCTAAAGTTTCCTCGTGAAAGAATAATACTCTTAAACTTTTCAATTTCCTCATCCTCATTAACCTCTATGCTTAGTTCATGCTTGTAAATTTCCTTATATATATTTTTATTAAGGGCGAACAACTTTTTAATACCATTAGATTTTTCTAAAAGTCTTATATTGAAAGGAAAAATTTCATTAAGTGTTGGTTCTGATTTTTCTGGATTCTTACTGTTTTTAAAATTCGATTTTGGACTTACGAATAGCGCCATATCGTTCCTACTCAAATTGTAATTAGTTTTAAGTTCGTATGATTTCGTAATTATACTAGCAAAATTCACATCAGTTGAGTAGTCTTTACATTCAATGTAAATTGACCTTTCTTTTAAATTTTCACTAATAACAAATTGAACATCGAAACCATCTTGCGTTCCGTTAAATTGAATACGCTCTTTATGAACAATATAACCTAACTTATTAAAAAGAAAAGAGAAAAATTCCTTCGTTAATTTTTCAAATTTTTTACCATCATTTTTCATTGAATAAGTTTACTCAATTTATAAAGACCATCTAAGACTTTGGTATATTACTTAATAAAATTTTATTCACATTCTGAATATCCTATTGATTTATTATTCTTGATTTTTGCATTCGGCTGTGACATTAAACTTAGACTTTGAATTTAGATTATAATCTAAGACATTGACAAATAGTTCGTCCAGAAACTTTGCCTGATATTACTCTTCTTTAGAGTTTTTAATATTCTCCTTTATCGTAATATTGTGAAAATACTTGGTGTATTTTTTATATTCACGTGCTACAATAGAATTGTCTTGCTGTGCGAGGTATGTTTTGAGTAAGGAGGTCTGAAATAATGCCTTTAAAAAATTAAGAGTCTATAATTTCTAAAAATAGCAATTAAAAAGTTTTCTATACTTCAAAAGAGTGTCTAATACTCACTCAGAAACTTATTTTGACCGATAAAAGCTTAAAGCGGCTTTGAGTTGTTGTATTTGCTCCTTGAGACTCTCTATATCGCCTTTTGTTGCTGGTAACATTTTGGGTGCAAATAATTTTTTAGCAACGTATGAACCTGCATCCGCAGCCATAGTTCCAAGTGCAGCTTCCTTAACAGATGTTGTGTTTATATTTTTATTTTGATTAATGCGTTCAATTTTGTCTTCCAGTTCTTTAACGACTATAATAAGTTCGTTGTTAGGTAAAGTTTCTGGTAATTGACTGTCTGTTTCAATCTCAGATTTTTGATAGTGACCAGAAACATATTTGTAATTGTTTCTTTTATAACTTGCCTTAGTCCTACAACTGGGCGCACAGTATAAATGATTGCTTCTGCGTGACTCAAATTGTTGTCTGCAATGCTTACAAAATCTTAGTTTTGCCATGATTTTCTTATTTTTTGAGTTGTAAAACGTTAAATAACGCTTTATTTAACGTTTTAGACTCTTTTGCTCTTTCCGTCAATATTTATATAATTGCACATTTCAAAAAGCCGATCCGCAACTCTAGCGTCATAAAAATCTGCCAACATTAACAAATTCTGCTCTGGCAAATGTTCTAAACCAGGAAAAGGATTCATTGTGAAATGTGTTTTATAACCACAACCGTGACGACGAAAAATAATTTCTTTCATAACATTGACCTTACCATAATTATTAGCAATCCGCTCTGAATTTAAGTCGTCAAATAATATATCTCCCCTACTATAATTTCTAAAAAACTCTTTCCTGCAATTTTGAGTCTGTAAAGACTCAAACTCCTCAACCACTTTATAGGTTGGAATTATTTTGAACTTATGTGGTTTGTAGTTAAAGAAAATTTTTTCGAAGGTTTCCATTATTGTCGTTTTCCCTGCTCCCACTTTCCCAACAATAAATAACCCTTTATTAAGGTTTGGAACCAACTCGTGTTGATAAAGGTTCAAACTTTTCAAAAAAAGTACATCTCCTAAAAAATAATAAAACAATGCACCATATTTAGTTTTCATATAGCTTTCTGTATATTGAAAATCTTTTCCGTGAATTAATTTAAAACAAGATAAGAACATCTCCCACAGCTGTTTCTTATTAAATGGATGTTTCACTGATGTAGTTTTAATAATCTGTTTTGCATTCTGCCTTATCTTTCTTAATACAATATCGCAATCTGAAATTTTAGTATTAATATTTTCCATAGTTATCTATTTGATGTAGTTTTATTAGCTCCCTCCAGTATTCAAAAAATCCTTTCAAAATTTTAAGCTCAAATTGTGAGTGGGCAAAAACTTGTTTTTTGAAAATTTTACACCTGTCCTCTATTTTTTCTTTATTAATCTTTTTTTCTTTATTACCTTCTTTAGTTGTTGTTGATTGTTTGTTGTTTGATTGTTGTTTGTTTGTTATTTGAATGTTAACTGGCTTGTTGCTATCAAGCTTAGCAGATTGGAATTTCTCATAGTTGACAACAGTTATTAGCGTAAATC
>JAAEZL010000147.1 GCA_018222875.1 Algicola sp. | reverse complement strand
AACCACATAAACATCATTTTCGGTATCAGCAATAACCACATTGCCAATAGTACTTGGTGTAAAATATTTAGATTTTAAAAGTGCTGATTTGATTTTGGAATCGGTTACACTAGCGATAAGACTGTCAGTAACAAATCGGGCACAATTACAGGCCTCTTTTATAAAAGCAGCATAACGAATAAAGCCCATTTGTTGTTGAGCAGTAATATGATGTCTTGCTTTTTTATAATCAACAGCATTGCATACAGAAGCATATAAATTGCCGTCACCATGTGTCAATTTTGGATGTGTCGCTAAAAATTTCAGAATGTCTTCCAGGTTTTTTATAGTATCATTTTCTATGTTTGCTGTAATTGGGAAGTTGAGTTCAAAATCTGTTTCACGACCTCTGACTCTTCCATTAGGTGACGAGGTAATGTATCTGCCAAAATCATGATATTCTAATACACCTGTAGATTTGTCAATTAATACTAATGCAGCATGGCCTGCTCTAACGTGTTCTTTGTTACCAATAGATAAAAATCTTAGAAACGGAGAATACCATTCTTCAGCATGAGACACAATGGTTTCAGGATAGGCAAGTGTTAGAATAATTCCGTCGTTCATGTAAATTATAAAATGAGCAACTTACAAAAAAATACGCAGATTTTTAACTTCCATTTAATACCTTCTGAATCTAATAGTTGCTAAAAAATTGTACCTTTGCAACTTCAAAACAATAACCAATTTTTAAATCAGAATTTAAGATGGGAAAAGGATTTTTCAACGTACCAATAGCTATAAATGAACCTGTAAAATCGTATGCTCCAGGTTCTCCAGAACGTGAGGCAGTATTAGATGCTTACAGCAACATGTGGAATTCAAAAATTGATGTGCCTTTGTACATTAATGGTAAACATATATCGACTGGAAATACAAAAACCATGTCAGCACCTCATGATCATCAACATGTAGTAGGTTCATATCATTTGGCTGAAAAAACGCATGTTGAATCTGCGATCTCTACAGCTTTAGAAGCAAGAGATGAATGGGCAAATTTACCCTGGGAACAACGTGCAGGAATTTTTCTAAAAGCAGCTAAATTAATAGCTGGTCCGTACAGAGCAAAAATTAATGCAGCAACTATGATCGCGCAATCAAAAAACGTTCATCAGGCTGAAATTGATGCGGCATGTGAATTGATAGATTTCTTACGTTTCAATGTACAGTTTATGACCGATATTTATCATGAACAACCAGAAAGTACAAGTGATGCATGGAACCGGTTAGAATATCGTCCGTTAGAAGGATTTGTATATGCTGTGACACCATTTAATTTTACAGCAATTGCAGGAAACCTTCCGGCTTGTATGGCTATGATGGGTAATGTTGTGGTTTGGAAACCCAGTGACAGCCAAATCTTTTCGGCTAAAGTCATTATGGATGTTTTTGAAGAAGCAGGAGTTCCTCCAGGTGTGATTAATGTTGTTTTTGGTGATCCAGTAATGATTACTGATACTGTAATGGATAGTCCTGATTTTTCTGGATTACACTTCACAGGTTCTACATATATTTTTAAAGAACTATGGAAAAAAATAGGAAACAATATTCACAATTATAAAACCTATCCAAGAATTGTTGGAGAAACAGGAGGTAAAGATTTTATCGTAGCACACAAAACGGCTAATGCTAAACAGGTTGCTACTGCAATTTCAAGAGGAGCCTTTGAGTTTCAAGGTCAAAAATGTAGTGCAGCGTCTCGTGCTTATGTGCCTTCTAATTTATGGGATGAGGTTAAGAATTATGTTATTGAAGACGTGAAATCATTCAAAATGGGTTCTCCTGCAGATTTAGAAAACTTTATTACTGCAGTGATTCATGAAGGGTCTTTTGATAAACTGGCAAAATATATTGATCAGGCTAAAACTGACAGTGATGCGGAAATTATAGTTGGTGGAAATTACGATAAAAGTAAAGGCTACTTTATCGAGCCAACTGTGATTGTAACCAGTAATCCAAAGTACACTACAATGTGTACAGAGTTATTTGGTCCTGTAATTACGATATACGTATATGATGAAAACCAATATTCTGAAACTTTAAAGTTAGTAGACGAAACCAGTGAATATGCATTAACAGGTGCTATTTTAGCTAAAGACCGATATGCCATTCAGGAAGCTACAAAGGCGTTGCAGAATTGTGCTGGAAACTTCTATATCAACGATAAACCAACTGGAGCAGTTGTGGGTCAGCAACCTTTTGGTGGAGCTAGAGCTTCAGGAACTAACGATAAAGCAGGTAGTGCTCTTAATTTATTGCGTTGGGTGTCGCCACGAATGATTAAGGAAACTTTTGTTACACCAACAGATTATCGTTATCCGTTTTTAGGCGAATAAATAGTTTATAAATAACACATTTACAGAACCCAAGACACATAGTTTTGGGTTTTTTCATGCAATGATTTTTGTATATTTATAAAAACTAATCCACCAAAATGAAAAAATACTACTCAATTTTTATGTTGCTTGCGTCAATTTCAATGTTTGCTCAAGACAAAAAAGACCCTCTTTTAAAATTTGATACCTCTAATATGGAGACTTCCGTTTTAGTTCATAAATCTCCAATAGTAGATATTGATACGTATAATGAAAAAGCAATAGATGTATATGATTTTTATCAGGCCTATAAAGCAATTTCGCAAGGCGATTTGGAAAAGCGATTATTACCATTGAAAAGCCTAAAAGACTTAAGGAAACAAAGCTATCTTACCTCAGTTGTTCCATTGGCAATTTTGCATTCTGAGTACGACATGATTACAGACGAAGCGATGCAGAATAATTCAGTTTATAAAGATGCTCAAGGGTATTTGGTTAATGATGGTTCTTCAATTTTTGAAAGAAAACAATTAACAGTTGCTTCTCCTTTACGTGCTAAACATAAAGGGCTTCAAACAGTTTATAATTTGTCCTCGTCTCAAGTTTTTAATACCTCTGAAAAATCAATACAATCCATAGAAATTGATTTCAATGATGGTAATAACTTCATACCTGTAAGTTTAAATGAAAACATCACTATTAAGTATTCGGAAGCAGGTCAGAAGTTAATTCATTTTAAAATCACGCTTCACACAGGTGAGGTTATTTTCAGAAATTCTACGATTGAAATTACATATTCTAATGAAGACTTATATGCAAGATCAAATAATGTAATTACAACGTTTACATCCAGCATTACTCCCGATTTATCCGTGTATGGCGAGACAACATCTTATCCTGGAACTGGAGAATACGAATTGTTTTTAAGTGCAGATAATGTTTTAGATAAACCTATATTTTTAGTAGATGGTTTTGATCCAGACGACGGTCGCTCAATTACTGGTATTTATGATTTACTGAATTTTAATGATGGAAGTGCAACGTCTAACTTAGGAGACCTTGTTAGAGATGAAGGTTTTGATGTTGTTATTTTAAATTTTCCAGTATATGTAAGAACCCAGGACAATGCTATTGTAGATGGTGGTGCAGATTTTATAGAACGAAACGCCATGTTGCTGGTCGATTTGATAAACCTGATTAATACTGATAAAATTGGAAACGAGCAGAATGTTGTTATTGGTCCGAGTATGGGTGGACTCATTTCACGTTATGCGCTCAATTATATGGAAGATCAAAATATGAATCACGATACCAGACTCTGGATCTCTTTTGATGCGCCTCATCATGGTGCGAATGTTCCGATTGGATTTCAGCATCAGTTTAATTTTTTAGCTTTTGGGTTAGATGATTTCTGGATTCTCGGTGATCAGAATGTTGAAGAACTACAACCTATCATTGACGGGATGTTAAAATCTCCAGCAGCAAGACAAATGCTAACCGATCAATTTGAATCGCATATTACAGACAGTGATGGTGTGACTTTTAATAGTGCTTTAGCTTTACCACACCCTTATTATTATAAGGACATATTTGATGCCAGACTCAACAATCTTACTGCAACGGGATTTCCTGAACTTGTTAGAAACGTATCTATCATTAATGGAAGTGGCATTAACAACCGTTACCAGAATAATGGGAATCCGTCCAGCAGTTTATATCCAGGAAGTCAGATTTTAGACGCTAACATAAATGTAATGACAGGAGCAGATTTAAAAGTTAAAACCTATTTTACACCGTATGCTGGAACACAAATAGAAATGAGCAAGGTGCATTTAGATTTTGCATGGTGGTTTCCTCTGGCTAATGATAGAATCAATAACGCAAGTGCTGCATCTCACAGTTATTCTGATGGAATAGATGCTGCTTCCGGAGGACTTTTTGACATTCTTGGTTTGACGACAGATTTAGATACAGGTGGACTCGTTGGTGATTTTTTAGGCGCATTAACTACAGATTATTTTAATTTTATTCCAAGTGTAAGTGCTATGGCTTTTGATGCTTCAAGCAATCAGATTAACTGGTTTGATTCCCTTGCTGGAGTCACAACAAATGACACACCTTTTGTAAACTGGTATATGCCAGATGATAATGAGCCTCACGTTACATTAACAAATGCAAACGTTGCTTTCGCTTTAACTGAAATCATTCAGGAAACATTATCTAATTCAGATTTTGAAAGTGAAAACCTTGTCAAGGTAGAAAAGAATCCTATTGAAAATCAGCTTGTTTTATTATGCGCTAACCCAATTAGCAATGTAGTTATTACTATTGTTGATATTACTGGAAAAATAGTGTTTAGTGAAAACTATAATTCGCTTTCTAATAGAACTGTAGTTCCTTTAAATTTGGCTTCAGGCGTATATGTTTTAGATGTTGCCACAAAAGATGATTTAAAGTACAGAACAAAAATAGTAGCAAACTAATGCTTAAGTAATAGATTAACTTAAGAATGCACCTAAAAAAACCTGAACAATATTAGTGTTGTTCAGGTTTAATTATTTCTATCTAATAAAGATTAGATGTAGACTATTATTTAGTCGAAATCTTTATTTTCTCCTAAATCTGCTTTTTGAACATTTAATACTTTGTTATCTGGTCCAACTGTAAACGCAACAAGCTCTAAATTAGCTGAGTTTTGAACATTTCCAGGAACAGTTAACGTGTAATTGGCAGTGTATGTGTTTCCTGTTGTTGCCTCTGCATTAGGAATAGCATCTCCGAAAACATTTGTTAATGTTGTTCTTGCTGTATGGTTATGCACGTAATCCATGATTGGGTTTCCTTGTTGAAAGAATGGACTTGAAGGATCACCATTGTAAAAATTAACCTGAGGATATACCAATCCGTTTTCTAATAAATAAACCACAAGTCTGTTAGGCGAAGCAGGCTTCAAATCATAATGTACTTTCACTTCAGCAGTAATTGTATTACCAGAAATAGAAGAGTTGATTGCTAATCCCATGTTTTGTCTGTTGTTTAAAAGACTAACAGGTTGACTTGTAGATTCGTTCCAGTTTATGGTTCTGTTTACGCGTCCTGATGGGAAACCAGTGATTCCAAATTCACTGAGTAAAACATCAACGTTAGGGAAAGGCATATCATTATCGTCGTGTACTGCTACAGGAATAATATTACTGTTCGCCGCAACGGACGATCAATAAGGCTAGAAGCACAACACTTATCTACTCAGGAGGATATGAAAAACTGGGCTGGAGGAACTTTGGAGTATGTTGTAAATCGCAATTTGGCATTCTACGTAGCAGATATTTATAATTACGGGAATGATATTGAGGAAGAACAAATTCATTACTACAATTTTGGAGGTAGCTACACAAAAGGAGCTACACGAGTAGCACTCAATTATGGCAGACAACGAGGTGGATTATTTTGTGTTGGAGGTGTATGTAGAATTGTGCCTGAAAACACAGGCTTATCTTTAAACCTTTCAACATTTTTCTAAAAAGGAAGAGACATTTTAAAAGGGACTTTTCTTTCATCCTTTATATTTCAAAGGTAAGTGAACCACTTTTTTAGTTTCAAAAAAGTCTTCTTTAAAATAATCACTTAAATTATAAATGGTTGCCGTTTTATAGACCTCTAATTCTTCGGTTAGGTCACCACCTTTTAAATATAATATTCCATTTTTAAGGTCGTGCTTTTGCTCTTTTGCAATTTTTCCTTTAACCCAATGTACAAACGTTGGCATTGCAGCAACAGCTCTACTGACTATAAAATCAAATTGATCATCAATATTTTCAACACGATCATGAGTTGTTTTTACATTAGTTAAGTTTAATCCATCTACGACTTCATTTACAACTTTTAACTTTTTTGCAATACTATCTACTAAATGGAATTGCGTTTCAGGATATAAAATTGCAAGTGGAATTCCTGGAAAACCACCACCAGTTCCAACATCTAAAACTTTTGAGTCAGGTAAAAAAGACATGACTTTTGCAA
>JAAEZL010000146.1 GCA_018222875.1 Algicola sp. | reverse complement strand
AAACTACGCCTTGTCATACGAGAGTACTAATGCTTATGCATTATATCTCATGGGACGTTTACAAGCAGAGCAGTTTGGAGATTATGAGAAAGCCAAGTTTTATTATGCTGAAGCATTGGCCAATAAAATGGATTTCATAAAAGTATATCCAAGATATATCTTGGTCTTAATCTGGAATCATGATTATGATGAAGCAAAAAAATTAATAGAATTTGCTCATACAGTAAAAGCAGTTGGAAAAGGTGAACTTTTAGTATTAGAAGCACAACTTTTAGAATGCCAGGAAGCGTATAAAAAAGCATTAAAAACTTTTAAAAAAGCTAAGTTATTTATTTTCAATAACAGTTTTAACTCGTATGTAGATTCTGAAATCAACAGAATTAAAAACAAGATAAAACCAAAGAAAAAAAAGAAGAAGTCTTCCAAAAATAAGAAAGGGAAGAAAAATTAATTATTGCTACGCAAAAAGATTGCGCAATAGAGTTAAATATTTGCAGTGTAATCATAAAGAAGTCTGATTAGTTAGACTTTGGTAGTAGTGCTCCACCAGTCGAGGGAACTGGTGGAGCTTAATAAAAAACAGAAAACATGAAAACAAAAATTACAGGACATGATTTAATCGCCTTAGGTTTCAAACAAGGAAAATGGATGAAAGATGCCATAATCCATATCAATGAAAATCAATTAAATGACGAAGAAATGGCAAGTTACTTAGAGCAGTTTAAATCTCCAGATCCAATTGCTTTACATGACTCTCCAGTAGCCTTTTCAATCAATATTAAAGCCGAAAACGAACTGGAAGAAGACAATGTTTTTAAAGTAGTTAACTCAATGCAAACCTTAATGAAAACGCCAACATTGGTTGATGGCGCCATCATGCCTGATGCTTGTCCTGCAGGTCCAGACGGTACAATTCCTGTTGGAGGTGTTGCAGTTGCTAAAAACGCAATTCATCCTGGAATGCATAGTGCAGATATTTGTTGTTCTGTGATGCTTACCGATTTTGGTAAAACAGATCCAAAAGACATTTTAGATGCCGCACATGCCAATACCCATTTTGGTCCTGGTGGACGAGATAGAAACACACAGTTCAGGTTTCCTAAAGAATTGTTAGATGCTTTTGAGGCTAACTACCTTTTAAATGATGGTCAAATGATTCAAATTGCGAGATCGCACTTAGGGACTCAAGGTGATGGTAACCATTTCTTATTTGTCGGAACCTCTAAAAAAACAGGGAACACAATGATGGTAACACATCATGGTTCAAGAGGTCCTGGAGCACGTTTGTACACTAAAGGGATGAAAATTGCAGAACGTTTCAGAAAAGAGTTATCTCCTGAAACGAAAAAGCAAAATGCCTGGATTCCATTTGAAACTGAAGAAGGACAATCCTACTGGGAAGCTTTACAGGTCATTAGACAATGGACAAAAACCAATCATGAAGTGCTTCATAATTCGGTTGCAGAAAACTTAGATATCACCATTGAAAACAGATACTGGAACGAGCACAATTTCGTATTCAAAGATGGCGATTTGTTTTACCATGCTAAAGGTGCAACACCTTTAGATGCGAAATTCATGCCTGACATTACTGGTCCACGACTGATTCCCTTAAACATGAGCGAACCTGTGTTAATTGTTGAAGGTTTAACCACAGCGAACAATTTGGGTTTTGCGCCTCATGGTGCTGGAAGGAATGTGAGTAGAACACAACATAGAAACAGTAAAACAGGAACCATTATGCAGATTTTTAAAGAAGAAACCAGAGGTATTGATGCTCGTTTTTTCTCGAATGAAATTGATATTACTGAATTGCCAAGTGCTTACAAAAATGCGAAAGCAGTAAGAGAGCAAATGGAGGAGTTTGGTTTAGGAAACGTGATTGATGAAGTTTTGCCTTATGGTTGTATTATGGCAGGTGACTGGCAAAAAAATGCACCTTGGAAAATCCGAAGAGAGAAAAGAAAGCGTAAAAGAACCTAAGGTTTAGAATAATAAAAGTGGACTGACTAAGTTGGTCTGCTTTTTTGTTTATAGTGCGTTATCAATCTCAAACGTCTGATCTCTAAATTCAATACAATCTCCTGCTTTCTTACCTAAAAGTAATTTACCAACAGGTGTATTTGCAGAAATCGCATAGAACAATTGGTTTTGAGTCTTGACTTCACCTGCGCTTATAGCTATAAAGTAATTGGCCTGAGTTGTAAACACCACACTTCCTAATCCGATAACTGAAGTGCTTTTCGAAACATCTATTTTAGAAAGTAATTGATTTAGCTTCTGAATTTCTGCCAGTTGCTGTCCGGCTTTTTCGCGTTCTAACTGAAGCATTGCGCGACCTGTTTCATGTTTGTCTCCAGCAGAACTTTTAGTCTCAGACGTTAGTGATTCCTGAATTTCATCAATGGTGTTTTGAATGGCTTTTAATCGAGCATTAACAAAAGCCTGACATTGAACATACAATTCTGTTTTCAAATTATTCGTTGTTGTCATCTCGCTTTGGGTAGTTTAAGGGTCCGAAATAATTCATTTGTCTAACAACCCATGCTTTTCGGCCTTCTATATATGGTGAAGCAGGACGAGCTTTATACTTTAACGGACTTGGTAAAATAGATGCAATTGCTGCTGCTTCATTCTTTGATAGTTTTGATGCTGATTTTTTAAACCAATATTGAGACGCAGCTTCTGCTCCATAAATTCCTGGACCCATTTCTATACTATTCAAATAGACTTCAATAATACGTTCCTTACTCCATATTAATTCTATTAAAAACGTAAAATAGGTTTCAAGTCCTTTTCGTAGCCAGCTTCTTTTAGGCCATAGAAATACATTCTTTGCGGTTTGCTGAGATATGGTACTGGCACCTTTTAATTTTTTGCCTTTTTTATTGTTTTCATACGCTTTTTCAATCGCTTTAATATCGAAGCCATGATGTTTTAAAAAGTTCTGATCTTCGCTACAAATGACTGCCAGTTGCAAATGTGTTGATATCTCTTCAATTGGAACCCAATCACGTTCCCATCCCTTTTTACTGGTATCTGTTTGCTCAATATTACGAATAACCATCAATGGTGTTATTGGTACTGGAACCCATTTAAAAACAAAGACAACGACTACTGATAGCACTATGAGCCAAAACAAGGTTTTGAAAATGAATTTAAAAAAGCGTTTAATGTGTTTCATGGTTTATGAGTACAATAAATCGGCTAACTCTTTACCGACTAAACTTCCAATAGCGATTCCCATTCCACCCAGGCGCACACCACAAAATACATGATTAGTCATCTGTTGTACAATCGGCTTTTTTTGTTGACCTACTCCCATAATACCACTCCAGCGATGATCAATTTCAAAAGGTGTGTTTGGTAAAATTGTTGTTTTTAAAAGCACTTCGAGTTTATTTTGAATCAACTCTGTTTGATTAAATTCTGTCGTTTCTTCGCCTTTGAAATCGAGATTTCGTCCACCGCCAAAAAGAATTCTATCATCTATATTTCTGAAATAATAATAGCCATGATCTAGATGAAATGTTCCTTTTAGATGTAAATTATTAATAGGTTTAGTGATTAACACCTGAGCTCTTGCAGGTTTCACTTCGGGAATATTTAAAGATGAAGCAAAACCATTTGTAGTAATTAGTAATTTAGACGTTGAAAATTCAAACTGACTGGTTTTAATTTTTACAGAAGCGGAATCTTCTGAAAAACCCTCAACAGTAATACTGTTTAATATTTTAATTCCTGAATTTAAAACCAGCTGCAATAACGACTTCATCATTTTCCCTGTGTCTATCTGACCTTCAAACTGGTTTACGCAAAGCGTATCTCGGCAGTTTTTGAAACCAAAAATGTCAGGTTCAAAACGAAACACATCCTGATTGAATAAGGGTTTTAAAAATGAATTAATCTCGTCCTGTCTGGTTTTACATTCTTCAAATACATTATCGGAGCTTGAAAATAATTCGTAGCCTCCTAACTGTTGATAGTTGATGCTGCCATCTCCTAAAGTATGCCTTAATAATTGCAAACCATCAATACGTTTTTTAACCAATTGAAATACCTCTTCTTCAGAGTGTGATTTAAGATCGTCAATGAGTTCGCTTAAACTCCCGAAACAAGCAAAGCCTGCGTTTTTTGTGCTTGCGCCTTGAGGTAATATGCCTTTTTCGAGAATTAATATATTGGCTTTAGGAAAGCGTTGTTTTAATTGCAATGCACAATTTAAACCCACGATGCCACTACCAACAATAGTGTAATCTACGTTGGTGAGCCAGGATTTTATTTCCCAATAGGATAAGTTCAAAGTTGTTGAGTTGTTGAGTTGTTGAGTTGTTGAGTTGTTGAGTAAAAATAATGATTTTTAATGAATGGTTCTGTTAAGGATTGAACGGTTTGTTTGAGCTCCTCGAAGAGAGCGAGTAGTGAAAGCCTGACGCTTTGGAGCAAGTGCGGAAAAGGGTAACAGCATAAAAAAACTCCGAAACGTTAATTTCGGAGTTGTTGTATTAATCTTCGGTTTCTGGTTTGATTTT
This sequence comes from Algicola sp., assembly GCA_018222875.1. Classification (GTDB taxonomy): domain Bacteria; phylum Bacteroidota; class Bacteroidia; order Flavobacteriales; family Flavobacteriaceae; genus Psychroserpens. The sequence continues at coordinate 1,882 of JAAEZL010000146.1, read as the reverse complement.
AAAATCTTCCATAAACTTCGTGGTATAATTACCTGCCAGATAATCTGGATGCTCCATCAATTGCCTGTGAAAAGGAATGGTTGTTTTAATGCCTTCGATGACGAACTCATCTAAAGCACGTTTCATTTTGTTGATGGCCTCTTCACGTGTTTGAGCTGTAGTAATTAACTTTGCGATCATAGAGTCGTAGTTTGGCGGAATCACATAACCTGCATAAACATGCGTGTCTAAACGCACTCCGTGACCTCCAGGAGCGTGCAATGTTGTAATGCGGCCTGGAGAAGGTCTGAAATCGTTAAATGGATCTTCAGCATTGATACGACACTCAATGGAGTGTAAGTTTGGTGTGTAGTTTTTACCAGAAATCGGAACACCTGCAGCCACTAATATTTGCTCACGAATTAAATCGAAATCGATTACCTGTTCTGTAATTGGATGTTCAACCTGAATACGTGTGTTCATTTCCATGAAGTAAAAATTACGATGCTTATCAACCAAAAACTCAACAGTTCCTGCGCCTTCATATTTGATGTATTCGGCTGCTTTAACTGCAGCATCTCCCATTTTTTTACGTAAGGCTGTAGTCATAAACGGAGAAGGGACTTCTTCAGTTAGTTTTTGATGACGACGTTGTACTGAACAATCACGCTCTGACAAATGACAAGCTCTTCCTGTAGAATCTCCTACGATCTGAATTTCGATATGGCGTGGTTCTTCGATGAGTTTTTCCATGTACATATCATCGTTTCCGAAAGCGGCTTTAGATTCTGTACGAGCAGATTCCCATGCATTTTGTAAATCTTCAGGTTTCCAAACGGCACGCATTCCTTTTCCACCACCACCAGCAGATGCTTTAAGCATGACTGGATAACCGGTTTCTTTGGCTAATTTTTTACACTCTTCAAAATCTTCAATAATACCTTCACTTCCTGGAACACAAGGCACTCCAGCTGCCAGCATTGTTGCTTTGGCGTTGGCTTTATCTCCCATTCTGTCGATCATCTCTGGAGATGCTCCGATAAATTTGATATCGTGTTCTTCACAGATTTTTGAAAACTTAGCGTTTTCAGATAAAAAGCCATAACCAGGATGAATGGCATCTGCATTTGTGATTTCTGCAGCGGCAATAATATTTGGTATTTTAAGATACGATTCACTACTTGAAGGTGGCCCGATACAAACGGCTTCGTCTGCAAATTTAACATGTAAACTTTCGGCATCCGCTGTAGAATATACTGCAACAGTTTTGATGCCCATTTCTTTACAGGTTCTGATAACACGTAAGGCTATTTCACCTCTATTGGCTACTAATATTTTTTTAAACATAACTTCTATTTTAAAAATTCAATTTCCAAGCACCAAATTCCAATAATTGGGTTTTGGGATTTGTGGATTGGAATTTTCAATTGTTATGATGGATCAACTAAGAACAATGGTTGATCAAATTCTACTGGTGAAGAATCGTCAACTAAAATTTTAACGATTTTTCCTGATACTTCAGATTCTATTTCATTGAATAATTTCATCGCTTCAATGACACATAGTACATCACCTTCTCCTATAGACGATCCTACCTCAACAAATACAGGTTTGTCTGGAGATGGTTTGCGGTAAAACGTACCGATTATTGGTGATTTAATGGTAATATATTTTGAATCTTCTGTTGCTGCTGGTGCTGCTGGTGTAGCTTCAGCCGCAGGTGCTGCAGGTGCTGCTGGCATGGCTTGAGCCACTGGTTGGTTCATTGGAATTTGTTGAACATAAGTGGTAGATTCTCCTTTATCATCTGCACCAGTTCTAATGGTGATTTTAATATCATCCATTTCTAATTTAACCTCACTTGCACCTGATTTGGCGACAAATTTGATTAAGTTTTGAATTT
>JAAEZL010000145.1 GCA_018222875.1 Algicola sp. | reverse complement strand
CTAACTTTCGAGCATAAGAAAATGTGAGTGCGTAATCGGCTGTAGAGAATAAACTGATACGGTCGTAATTGATGTTGCCTTGATCATCAATGAGCTGTGTGGTGTCGAGGATGTCATCAACTCCAAATCTAATTAAGGATAAACCAACAGTACTTCTGTCATCTAATGGTTTAGCAAAAGCGATATAATTGTAATTAGCAATATTGGCAAAATAACTTGAATGTAACAAGGCTAGTTGATTGTCTTCCAAGTGTACCAATCCAGCTGGATTCCAATAACCCGAATTCACGTCTGCAGTATGTGAGACCACACTATTGCTCATACCGAGTGCTGCTGCATCCACACCTATATTCAAAAATTCATTAGAATATTTGGTTTGAGCAGAACAAAAAAAAGTCATCAAAGTCGAAACAATGAATATATATTTTTTCAATAGCAAAAATTTTTACAAAGATGCACAATATTTTTCACCTATTAAACTTCAAAAGAAGGTAGATATTGTACGAGACTTGCATTAGTCGTAAATAGTTTCCTATTTTTACAGAAATCTTTCAAATGGCTTTAAAAAAATTCATTCCTAATTTTGTAACACTCCTGAATTTGCTCTGCGGAAGTATAGCCGCCATCTTTGCTGTTCATAATAATTTTATATACGCAGCTATCTTTGTGTTTCTAGGAATATTTTTTGATTTTTTTGATGGCTTGTTGGCCAGAAAATTAAATGTACAAAGTGAATTAGGTGTGCAATTAGATTCTTTGGCAGATATGGTGACGAGTGGATTGGTGCCCGGAATTGTGATGTACAAATTGCTGTTACTTAGTAGTGATGCACCAGAAATTGCCACCGTTGAAGAATGGAACGCGCCGTTAGATCATTACGTTCCAATCGTGGCTTTTATAGGACTCTTTATCACGTTAGCCTCTGGATACCGATTGGCAAAATTTAATATTGATGATGAACAGCAAACGTATTTCAAAGGGCTACCAACACCTGCGAATGCCTTACTCATCATGTCATTACCTTTAATTATTGAATTTCAGCATCAAAACTGGGTGACTGCAATAATTCTCAATCAGTGGTTTCTGATCTTTTTGACTTGCCTCAGTTGCTATTTATTAAATTCAAACATTAAATTATTGGCACTCAAATTCAAGGATTTTAGTTTCAATAAGAATAAATACAGGTATATTTTACTGGCCTTGGCATTAACACTATTGCTAATTTTGCACTTTACAGCCATTCCTTTGATCATCTTGATCTATATTTTAATTTCACTCATTGATAATTTAACTACAAAAGCGTAACGATTTATGTTAGAAGTCATTTTTACATTACTCATGCTTGTGTTACTCCAAGCGGTTTTAGGATTTGATAACCTACTCTATATTTCATTAGAATCCAAAAAGGCACCAGAATCTGATCAAAAACGCGTTCGGAAAGTAGGTATTTTGATCGCAATTGCTTTAAGAATCGTACTGTTATTCGTTTTGGTATCGATTATTGATTTCTTTCAAGAACCGTTTTCATTTTTGACGGGTAAGATCGATGATATTGTGGATGTTGCGTTCAACGGTCATAGTTTGATTGTCCTTGCTGGAGGCGGATTTATAATTTACACGGCTATTAAGGAAATATGGCATATGATATCTAACCATGATTTGACTCATGATGTGGCTAATACCAATGGCAAACGGATCAAATCTGCAAACGCCGTGATCACAAGTATCGTAATAATGAACTTGGTCTTTTCCTTTGATTCTATTTTGGCCGCTATAGGTTTAACGAATGATATTGAAAATAAGACGACTGCTTTTATTGTCATGGCCATTGCCATCGTGATTAGTGGTTTGTTGATGCTCCTATTGGCGGATAGAATTTCTACCTTTTTAGCAAAAAATAGAATGTATGAGGTTTTAGGACTCTTTATTTTGTTTATTGTGGGTATTATGTTAGTGACAGAAGGTGGTCATTTAGCGCATATAAAGCTCTTCGGAAATGAGATTGTACCAATGAGTAAAACAACGTTTTATTTTGTGTTAGCTGTATTAGTGATTGTTGATGTGGTGCAGAGTCGTTATCAAAAAAAGCTATTGGCTGAACAAGAGCGAAAATCAAAGTTGCATGCAGAAGCTGTTAAGAAGTAAAGGATGTCATGGCACTATTTTATGTCTTGTCGGGAATAATGGCATTAGTCATTGCAGCAATGCTGTTTCGTTTTTCAAGTGTTAGGATAGAACGATTGGATAGGAAGTATAAGCTTTACTTAGGAGCTGTGATGGTATCGATAATTGGTGTGCTATTGATTATGGCAGGTGTCACCAACTCGGATTTAAAAGTGTAACTTCTTCTTTCTTAGCTCGAAGTTCTGACCGAGATATACTTTTCGGACCATTTCATCACTGGCAAGCTCTTCGGGTTCACCCGCTTTAAGAATACTTCCTTCAAACATCAAATAAGTCCTGTCTGTAATGGCAAGTGTTTCTTGAACGTTGTGATCGGTAATAAGAATACCGATATTTTTCTTTTTGAGTTGCGCAACAATTCTTTGAATGTCTTCAACGGCAACCGGATCTACGCCAGCAAATGGTTCATCCAACAAAATAAAATCAGGATCTGTAGCCAGAGCCCTTGCAATTTCGGTACGTCGTCGTTCACCTCCAGATAATAAATCACCACGATTTTTTCTAATATGCCCTAAACTAAACTCTTCAATCAGAGACTCCATCTTATCTTGTTGCGCTTTTTTACTAAGCTTTGTCATTTGGAGGACACTCAATATGTTATCTTCAATACTCAACTTTCGAAATACGGAAGCTTCCTGTGCTAAATAACCAATGCCGTTTTGGGCGCGTTTGTACATCGGATAGCTAGTAATGTTGGTGCCATCTAGAAAGATAGAACCACCATTCGGTTTGATAAGTCCGACAATCATGTAAAAAGACGTTGTTTTTCCGGCACCATTCGGACCAAGAAGTCCAACGATTTCTCCTTGGTTGACTTCCAAAGAAACATCCTTTACCACTTTTCGTCCGTTGTAGGACTTCATTAAATTATCGGCTCTTAATCTTTTCATAACTGACGTTGATGGCTGCTAAAATAATAAAATCCAAAAGACTTATATTTTAGTTTATTAAAAGTTTAACGCTCGTTTTCTAAGGCATCCCAGTATTCATAGGCTCTTCTTAAATGCGGAATAACGATAGTACCGCCAATAAGGTTCGCAATACTGAGCGCTTCAACAACTTCTTCTTTGCTAAGACCAGCTTTATAACTGGCTTCTAAATGATACTTCACACAGTCGTCACATCTTAATACCATGGATGCGACCAGTCCCAATAACTCTTTGGTCTTTTTATCCAACACACCTTCTGCAAAAGCGTTGGTATCAAGATTGAAGATGCGCTTAATGACTTTGTTATTATCAGCCAAGATGGCATCGTTCATTTTAGAACGATAGGCATTAAATTCAGAAACAATATCAGACATGGGCGTTTTGTTTTTTATTTTGTTTTTTAATCACAACTTTTGAAATGTAAATACTTACTTGGTAGAGAACCAATATTGGAATAGCCACAATAATCTGGCTCGCTAAATCTGGAGGCGTGATAATTGCCGATAAAATCAATACAATGACCAAGGCAAATTTCCTGTATTTTTTCATGCCTTGAGGCGTGACCAATCCTATTTTAGTTAGAAAATAAATGATAATTGGCAGTTCGAATACAAATCCAGATGCTAGGGCAGAGGATCGAATGAGTGCGATGTATGAACTGATATCGAATTCATTTGAAATCTCCGGACTCACACTGTAGTTCGCCAAAAAGTTTATGGATAATGGTGTGACAATGTAATAGCCAAAAAGCACTCCAATAAAAAAGAGTATGGAGGTAATGATGATAAAACCTCGTGAATGTTTTCGCTCTCCTGGATGCAAGCCTGGACTTATAAAACTCCAGAATTGGTAAATGACATAAGGAAAAGCAATCACAAATCCAGCATAAATGGAAGTCCAAATATCTGCAGAAAACTGACCAGACATTTCTCTACTTTGGATGATAAATGGAAATTCAGCAGCACAAAACGTGGTGTCATTGATACCAATATATTCCGAAGCTTTGCATAACCACTTATACGTGGGGAAATCCATTTGTTTGGGTGCTAAAATGATATATTTAAAAATGGATCTACTAAAGATAAAGGCTACTGTAGCACTTATCAATACACCTAAGCAAATTCTAATCAAGTGCCATCTCAAATCTTCAAGATGGTCTAAAAATGACATGTCGTCCGTGTTCTTTTTTGCCATTATATAATCCCTTCTTTTATCAAATCATGAATATGGATAACGCCTGCATAATTCCCGTCTTTTTCAACTAGTAATTGTGAAATTCCATTGGCTTCCATAAGTTCCATAGCGTCTATAGCCATGGCATTTTCATCGATACGCTTAGGGTTTTCACTCATGATGTCCTTCGCTGTTAAATGTATGAATTCGTTACTTTTAGATAGCATTCGCCTTAAGTCACCATCAGTGATGATACCAACTATTTTATCTTGATCAACAACAGCTGTAACACCAAGCATTTTTTCCGAAATTTCAACAATAACCTCTTTGGCAGATGTTGTGAGTTCTACGGCAGGTTTTTGATTCAATGAGGATAAGTCACTAACACGCAAATATAAGCGTTTACCAAGCGCTCCTCCTGGATGGTATTTCGCAAAATCCTTACTAGAAAACCCTCTTAATTCTAATAAACAAACCGCCAAGGCATCTCCCATCACTAATTGAGCAGTGGTGCTGGTGGTAGGTGCTAAATTGTTCGGACAAGCCTCTTGTTCTACAAAGGTGTTGAGAACATAATCCGATTGTTGGGCTAAAAACGATTGATCGTTACCAGTGATCGCTATCATTTTATTATGGGCATTCTTTATCAAAGGCACCAATACCTTAATCTCAGGCGTATTACCACTCTTAGAGATACAGATGACAACATCATCTTCTAAAATCAAGCCTAAATCACCATGTATAGCATCTGCGGCATGCATAAAAACAGCAGGTGTTCCTGTAGAGTTTAAAGTGGCCACAATTTTATTAGCAATAATGGCGCTTTTTCCAATTCCTGTAATAATAATTCGACCTTTAGATTCATACATCAAAGAGACTGCTTCAGCAAAGTCATCGGTTAAAAGTGCACTCAAATTAGCAATGGCATCTCTCTCTAAATCTATGGTTTTTTTTGCCGTATCGAGAATGGATTGTTTACTGTTCAAAATTAATTTTTTTTGAGTTTGATGGGTTTAAAGAAATTGTTATCTTTAGTCTTGTGCAAATGTATCAAAAATACTAATAGGGATTAATGAGTATAAAAGAAATTGATATACATTCTGCTCTCAAACAATACTTCGGTTTTACAAAATTTAAAGGACTTCAAGAGAGTGTTATAAAAAGTGTTGTTGCAGGTGAGGATGTATTTGTTATTATGCCAACAGGTGGTGGGAAATCTTTGTGTTACCAATTGCCCGCACTAATAAAAGAAGGAACTGCGATTATTGTATCACCACTCATTGCTTTAATGAAAAATCAGGTGGACGCTATAAGAGGCGTTTCCAACGAGGAAGGCGTAGCGCATGTTTTAAATTCTTCACTTAATAAAACGGAAGTCAAACGTGTTAAAGAAGATATTAAAAATGGTGTGACCAAGTTATTATACGTAGCACCAGAATCTTTAACAAAAGAAGAGCATGTCGAGTTTTTAAGGTCTGTAACGATTTCATTTATGGCAGTTGACGAAGCGCACTGTATCAGTGAATGGGGACACGATTTTAGACCAGAATACCGAAATTTAAGACATATCATCAAGCGTATTGGTGAAAATATTCCGATCATTGGATTAACCGCAACAGCAACGCCTAAAGTTCAAGAGGATATTTTGAAGAGTTTGGACATTCAGAATGCTAAAACGTTTAAAGCGTCCTTTAATAGACCAAACCTCTATTATGAAATACGTCCTAAAACTAAAAATGTTGATGCTGATATCATTAGATTTATAAAGAAAAATGAGGGTAAATCTGGTATTGTTTATTGTTTGAGTCGTAAACGTGTAGAAGAATTAGCTCAAGTATTACAAGTCAACGGTATCAAGGCCGTTCCTTATCACGCAGGCTTAGATCCAAAAACGAGAGTAAAACATCAAGATATGTTCCTTATGGAAGATTGTGATGTGGTTGTGGCCACCATAGCCTTCGGAATGGGAATTGACAAGCCAGATGTAAGGTTTGTAGTTCATCATGATATTCCTAAGAGTATTGAAAGTTACTATCAAGAAACGGGACGAGCAGGTCGTGATGGTGGTGAAGGACATTGCCTCGCATATTACGCCTACAAGGACATAGAGAAGCTAGAGAAATTTATGTCAGGAAAACCCGTGGCTGAGCAAGAAAT
>JAAEZL010000144.1:4140-6475 GCA_018222875.1 Algicola sp. | reverse complement strand
TTTTAACTATGATTATTCATCAAAGTCTGTTTCAGATAATAGCCCATCCACTATACCAAATTTCAATGCTTCTGATGCGTCTTCGGATAATATATTATCTGCCGTTGGTTCACAAGGTCAAAAGGGAACACTCACTCTTAAAGAACTTTACTTCACATACAAAAAAAATCAAACAGGTAAAGATTCAAGATACAAATTTGAATACAATACTAAATATAATGATACTATTAGAGAATTTCCGACAGATTACTCTGAAGATAGATGGGGAAACTATCAACTAAAAGTTGGGAATTATGATTCCTATGAAAACCCATATACCTATCAAAAAGATTCAAAAGAATTAAGAGATGAAAAAGCAGGGCTTTGGTGTCTTAACAAAATAACATTACCATCTAATGGAACAATAGAAATAGATTATGAAAAAGATGATTACCAGTTTGTGCAAGACAAGAAAGCCATGGAATATGTAAAAATAATTGGTTTAGGCTATAGTCAAACAAGTAGCTATGTAGATTTAAGTTCATCAAAAGTTAATCTAAAAAACTCAAATGGTTATGCAGATAGAATTTATTTAGAGGTTGCTGATACAATTGAGTTAAAAGATAGGCTTAAAGGATTAAAATATATAGGATTTAAAGCGTTCATGTATTTAAATACTACCAAGAAAGATATAATTTCAGGTTCTAAACCTTATGAAGATTATGTGAGTGGATATCTTGAGAACAAAGATTTTATTGTGAACGAGGATAGTAATGGGGTATATCTTCAGATAAACGAAATTAAACCAACCAATACAGCACAATATTCTCTTCATCCTTTTCAGATAGCTACTATTCAATATATCAGAAATTACAGACCTGATTTACAAACAACTTTTAATTTAGAAGCTGATCCTATTGTATTTGCAAGGAAAAATTCAATCGAATTAATAAAAGCTGTTAAGCCACTTTTTACCGGATATATAAAAGCCAAGGCTTCAAAAGGATGGGGTAGAGATATTCACAATGAAAAACCTAGTTTTCTTCGATTAAACACTTATAAGAAGAAATTTGGCGGAGATAACAGAGTTTCACAAGTAAAGCTATTTCCAGATCCTTCGAATAGCGATATCTATTATGGAAAATCGTATCAGTATACTTTAAAAGATGGAACGTCTTCAGGAGTTGCTGAAATGGAACCTATTATTGGTCAGGAAGAAAATGGTATGGTTCAACCAAAATTTTATGAAGACCCTACAGGAAATAAATTATTATGGCTCATTCAAAGTGAAACGGAAAGTGCTTTTGTAGAAACGCCATTTGGAACAAGTTTTTTACCAGCCGCAAGTGTAGGTTATTCTAGAGTTATCGAGCGTTCTCTATTACCTAAAGAGCCTTTTGAAAAGGTAGAAAAATCTATGGATGGAATTACTATTTCGGAATTTTACACCGCTAAAGACTTCCCTACTAAACCTAAAATCACAGAAAACCCATTTAGACCAATAATTAAACCTGTAAATATTACTATCCCTTTTATTGGTAGTTTAAGTATTAATAATGCAGGCTTTACTCAGGGTGCTACTTTCACACTAAACAACGAGGCTTATGGCAAACAAAAGCGTATTGCTGTTTACCCTTTCTCAAAAGAAGAGCCTCTAGGGCAACCCGTTTCTGAAGTAGAATATATTTATAAAACCAATGCAGATAAAACGCTAAACAACAAAGTAAAGTTTTTAAAGAAAGAAGGAGAAGTTGTTGAAGCTTATCTTGGGAAAGAATATGATTTTTATTTAGAGCAATATGAAAGTGGAACAACTACAATTGGCGGTGGTGTAAGACCTGATATTAAATTTAGTCCATTGGCTATTCCATGGCCTAGTTTATGGCCTACATTCCAATATATGGAAAGCACAAGTAGTTATATAAGCTCAACGAAAGTTATATATAACTCTCCTATTTTAGAAAAAACCATACAATACAAAGATGGTTCAAAAGTAATTAGTAGCCCTGAATATTATGACTACGAAACAGGAACGCCAATCATCAATTCGGTAACAAATGAGTTTGGCAATAAAATATATTCCTATTCATTCCCAGCTCATTGGTCGTATCCTAGAATGAAAGGAGCTTATAAAAACTATGATGCAGTGATGATGGTTCAAAACTCAATTTCAGGGCGATTCAAATTAGCTGGACAAGTAGTGAATCAAATATTAATTGAAGGAGATGAGATTAATATTTACTTAAATAAAAATAGTAATACGTCTACTAAATATTATGTAAGTGACATAAACACTATCGGCAACGATTTTAAGCTTATAGACAGATTTAATAATAGCTTACACACTATCAATACG
>JAAEZL010000144.1:0-4130 GCA_018222875.1 Algicola sp. | reverse complement strand
ACCAAATACCTGTTAATTGGGCTTTTGGTAAATTAGAACGTTCAGGATACAGAAATCTACAATCTGTTAATAAGGGAAGTATTGTGAGTTTGAAAGATAATAGCAATTATAGTTTTCCTGATTCTAATATGTTGGATTTAGATTATCTTCTTACTCTATACAATATTCAAAAATCAAACTTTACCGTCAAGCCTAGGTTAAATTATAATGTTCATAGTGGTGTCTTGTTATTAAATGACTGTGAAACAGAAATAGACCTTGCTTTAGGATTTGATGTCATTCCTTTAGAAATAACAGACCCAAGATATACTAAAAATAAACCATTTTCAGTGTATTTGGGTGTTGAATTGAAAAACTATAACAATAATGAAAATTCGTTCTGTGCCAATAGAATTCCTTTAGGGTTAAGTAGCTCAGATAGTGGTTTCCCTTATACAAAACTAGAAATAGATAAATTTGAATATAATTCATCATTATCAAACAGTTCAACCATTACTTTTGACTATTTAGGAAGCTTGTTTCCTCTATCAATTACTCAAAGAACATTTATAGGACAAATATCAGAAAACTGCGAGATAGAGTGTAATAGAAACCCAATCCCTGTTTTACAAGCAAATGCTATCGAATTTTCAGAAGATTTTATTCCCAATCTAAACACTTTACCAAGCGAAGAAACCGACATTTCAGGGCAAAACTTAACAGATATTTATTTAACAAATTCGGCCAACCCTTATGCGTTTGGAGTTAAAGGAATTCCTAGAAGCAAAAGAACTTGGGCATATATTGAGTCTCGTAAGCAAGAAGGTGTTTTGGGAGAAGGACTACGTAATGATTTAGATGGAGAGTTTGATTATTATCCATTCAATTGGAATGAAAGTCCTAATTATAATGAAACTTATAACTGGCGTTGGGTAAATGAAATTACGCAATACAATGCAAATGGAAATTCTGAAGAAGGGAAAAACAGGCTAGAAATGTTCTCTGCCAATCTATTTGGGTATAAAAATTTATTGGTTACCGCTTCGACTCAAAATGCCGAACACAACGACATTGTTTTTGATGGTTTTGAAGATTATGATACCACACCTCTACAAGCTGGGACAATAAGCTCATCACCTACGTATAGAGATCTAAATCATGGAAATTTAAACTTTGAACTTAAAACGACTAGTTTAATTGAAGGGATTTCCCACACAGGGAATAGTGCTTTAATTGTAGAAGCACCATTAACTATAGATGTATCAGATCCAAAATATTTTAAACCAACTCAAAAAAAATATATCATATCTGCTTGGGTTTATATGGGAGATATTACACTTTTTAACTCGACAACATCATTAAATAAAGGAGGTGAAATTGAAGTTTGGGAAGGGGTTAATTTGATTGCTTCAATCTCACCAAACAGAGATAAAAACAATATCATAGACGGTTGGATAAAAATTGAAGGGGAGTTTGAACCTTCAACATCTAATAGCAGTATTAAAATTAAGCTCATTCCACTGCAGACATCAAATGGTAATATGGGAAGTGTTTTTGATGATATTAGAATACACCCATTCAACTCAACGATGCAAACTTATGTTTATGACCCTTCGGATTATACGCTACGATATATTCTAAACAATCAAAATTATTTTTCAGAATTTATAAGAGACTCTGAAGGTAGTTTGATTCAAAAAAACATTGAAACAGAAGAAGGCAAAAAAACACTTTCTGTTAATCGTAATAATATTTCAAACAATTAAAAAGATGGACAAGTATTTTAAATATTGTTTTTGCATTACACTTTTATTTTGTTCAACGCTTTATGCTCAAGAGCAAATTGATTATTCAAATTTTCTTAAAGTTTCAATGGAAAAATATAATAGTGCCTCCTCAATTCAAATTAATGTTTCTGTCAACTTATTGGAAAAAGACAATAATACTAAACAATCATTTGAATGTATTACAAAAAAGAAGGGTAATCAATCATACCTACTTATAAGGCAAACTGAACTAATAACAACAGACTCATTAAGATTGTTTGTCGATCATAATAGCCAATATATTCAATTGCAAAAAATAGTTGATACCGATAGCGTTCTAAATCCTGTAGCATTTATAGAAACAATAGATGAAAATATAAAACGATTTATAGACTTATCTGAAACAAATACAACAGAAGAACACATAGTTTTTTCTTTAGATGAAACAGAAAATAACGCAACAAACATCTATTATTTTAACAAAAACACTCATCTACTAGACAAAGCAATCACAATTTACACGGATTCTAACAATCCTTACGACTCTATAACCATGTTGTATGATACAAATTTAAATGAAGAGGACGGAAATATAACAATTGACTTAAATGATTTCATAGAAATTAAAAACAGTGAGGTTTTTTTAAATAAAAGATATGAATCATATGAATTTATAAATCAATTATAATGAGGATAAAATCAAGCATATATTCTATTTTATTGTTCTTTACAGTATTTTTTGCTTTTTCGCAGGAGAAGTATGTTGACGGACTTATTGGAAGCGCCATTAATAATGGAAATATTAACATTGAAGAGCAATATTATCAATGTTCAATTGCAAACAATTGTCCGTTAACTTTTGAAATAAAAAGCACAAAACTCTATACCAAGCTTTGGTTTGAAGAGGCTTTGATTAAACAATATCCTCAAGCAGAATGGAGCTTAAAAGTAGAATACTCTATTGACCTCTATAATATTAACTCTGGATGGCAAAACGATGTAAATGGTCCTCAAAGTTTAACTATTGATTACAGACAGAATTCAAACTATAAAGACATTGATGTAGCCTTATATAGACCAACAAATAACATTTCGAAAAATCAATATAATGCCGCAAAAGTCACTATAACAAATGTTTCTGTTCAACAATTAAATCCTTCTTCTACTGCACTACATTTTGATGAAAACGTTATTCCTAATACAATTCATTTAGATTTAGAGTTAGAAGTAGACAGGTATATAGATATAGACCAAACCATAAATGTTCCTATTGCAAGAGTTGGAGATTATGATCCTGCAAAAAATGAATTGAACTTTAATTGGGACTTTATTCATGGTGCAAAAGAATATGATTTTGAATATTTAGTATTAGAAGGAGATCGTAATTATTTCAACAACCCTATTAAATATAACTTTAACAATGCAACCCGTATAACCACTAAAAATAATTTTTATTCAGTTTCAATGGCATACCCAGAGTCTATAATTCTATTTAGGTATAGACCTGTAGGTAAAGAGCAAACCGCAACTGGTTATAAGAGAAAAGAGGGAAAGTGGTCAGCAAAAAGATCTGGTATAACAAATATTGGAAATAGTTTATATCCTAATACGTCTATAAAAAAACATTTGTTTTCATCTGACCTAGGATTATATATAGGATTTTATTGGAAAGGACACGAGCAATCTAAAAACTGGCAATATTCTGCTGTTTTTGCTGAAGAGGGTAAAAAGAAAGAAGTCATTCAATATTCTAATGGGCTTTTAATGGAAGAGCAAAGTGTTACTGTTTTAAATACAGACAATACTGCCATAGTAAAGCAACCTATTCGAGATTGGATAGGAAGAGAAAGTTTAAATGTATTACCTGCACCTCAAGAATCAAAAGGTATTCAATATTATGATGACCTCCATTTTAACAATTCAGGTCAAAAGTACAGTTATAAAGATTTTGATTTAGATAATAATATATATCAACCAAGTCCACTATCTCCTACAGATGGTAGTAACAATACTGTTTTTGGAGCTGGTAATTATTATTCAAAATATAATAAACAAAAATTAGGAATAAATTATGAGTTTATTGCTGATGCAGAAGGATATCCTTTTACACGTACAATTTCATTAAATGATGGTACAGGAAGAGTAAAAGAGCAATCCGGTATTGGTAAAGCTGGTTTTTTTGATGGAGGCACAAATCAGAAACAAATTAATCATAGCACTAAATATTTTTACGACGTTCCAGACCAAACTCCTTTGTTAATGCTATTTGGGAACAACGTAGGTTTTAAAAGTTTTTACGAAAGAACAATTGCTGTTAGCCCTAATGGACAAGCATCTGCCATTTATAAAGATTTATCAGGTCGTGTAATTGCTACATCCTTAATG
>JAAEZL010000143.1 GCA_018222875.1 Algicola sp. | reverse complement strand
GTATAATTTAGTGTCTTTCTTTGGGAATGCTTTTAAGGCATCCAGATAAGCATCGAGTTCATAATTTAAACAACATTTAAGCTTACCGCATTGACCTGCTAATTTTAATGGGTTCAGAGATAATTGCTGATATCGTGCTGCGGATGTACTAACAGATCTGAAATCGGTTAACCAGGTCGAACAACACAATTCTCTACCACATGAGCCAATGCCTCCAAGACGAGCAGCTTCCTGACGAAAACCAACTTGTTTCATCTCGATACGAGTTCTGAACTCACGAGCGAATAACTTAATCAATTCTCTAAAATCTACGCGTTCTTCAGCAGTATAGTAAAATGTAGCTTTGCTGGCATCTCCTTGATATTCGATGTCAGAAATTTTCATTTTCAGTTTTAAATCAATAGCGAACTGACGCGCTTTTACCTTCATTGGTTCTTCTTTGTCTCTGGCTTCAGACCAAACATCAATATCTTTTTGAGATGCTTTTCTATAGATTTTCATGACGTTTTCTTCATCATTAATATCTATTTTTTTACGCTTCATTTGAATTCTTACCAGTTCTCCAGTAAGTGTTACCATGCCAATATCATGACCAGATTGTGCTTGCGTAGCAACGATGTCACCTATACTTAAAGAAAGGTTTTCAGTATTTTTATAGTATTGTTTTCTTCCATTTTTAAAACGCACCTCAACACCAATAAAAGGTGCTTCTCCTTGTGGTAACGACATGTTGGCTAACCAATCAAAAACAGTTAATTTATTGCAGCTATCTGTGCCACAAGTTCCATTATTTTTGCATCCTTTTGGTTGTCCATCTTTTCCAGTTGAGCAACTGTTACAACTCATAAATTTTTATATAATAGATTCTGAAAAATAGTGTTTTCAGAAGACGATTAAACGTAAATTTTAAGCAAAGATTCTCTCTGCAAAATACATTTCAAACGTAAAGATAAGATTATTAATTCAACTGAAAATACTTGATGTAAGATTCTTCTTTGACATTTTCAAATTATCTAATTCCTACTTTAAAAAATGAAAGCTAAAAAACAGATTATTTCTTTAAAACTTCAAAAATGTTTCTTAGGTCTTTTTTGTAAGGCAAATGATCTGCTCTGCCTTTCTTAAATATATCATTACTGTTACCTTGTCCTTTTCGTAAAGCTTTTTGCTCTTCATAAGGGAGTCTGTTTATTTCCATACAGCTTGAAGAACAGCAGTTTTCCATCTGCTCCTTACATTCGTCACATTGAATAAACAATAAGTGACAGGCTTCATTAGCACAGTTGGTATGTAAATCTGCAGGTTTACCACACTGATGACAATTGGCAATGATATCGTCAGAAATGCGCTCAGAACGACGTTCATCAAACACAAAGTTTTTACCAATGAATTTATTTTCTAAATCATTGGCTTCAACCTGCCTCACGTAGTTGATAATTCCTCCTTCAAGCTGAAACACATTTTTAAATCCTTTGTGTTTATAGTAAGCACTGGCTTTTTCGCAACGAATTCCTCCAGTACAATACATGACCAGATTTTTATCTTCTTTGTGCTCTCTCAAATCTTCTTCAATAAGATCCAAGGACTCTCTGAAGGTATCTACATCTGGAGTTACCGCATTTTTAAAATGTCCAATCTCACTTTCATAATGGTTGCGCATATCGACCAAAACAGTATTGGGATCTTCAATTAAATCATTAAACGCTTCTGCATTTACATGAACTCCTTTGTTTGTGACATCGAAGGTATCGTCGTTTAAACCATCTGCAACAATCTTTTGACGGACTTTAACTTTCAGCTTTAAAAAGGCAAAATTATCATGCTCTATAGCAATATTTAATCTTACGCTTTCTAAAAAAGAAATGGTGTCTAAATGGTTTTTAAATTGTTGAAAGTTTTCAGCAGGAACCGAAAGCTGAGCGTTAATTCCTTCTTTAGCAATATAAATTCTACCTAAAACATCTAAATCGTTCCAGGCTAAAAACATGTGGTTTCTGAAAATTTCGGTATTGCCAATTTTGGCGTACTTGTAGAAAGAGATTGTTAAGCGGTCTTTTCCCGCTTTTTCAATAAGTTCTGCTCTTTCTTTAGCACTTAAGTTATTGTACAGTTGCATGCTATACTAATTTTAGGTGTTAAAAAAATGAATGGCAAAGATAGTAAAAAATAGTGTTTAGTATTTAGTGTTTGGTTTTAAAACTAAAAAAGCACTTATGGGTTTTCCAAAGTGCTTTTTTTACAGACTAACTCGTTATTAATATTTTTAATTTGATCTTAAAAATATGTTGCGAGTTAGCCTCCATCGGCTTTACAGTTACTGTTTGTATGTACGGTAACTGAAACACCTAATGCATTGTTAAAAATAATTTTACTAAAAAATCTCATTCTAAGTACAAGAATTAAATTTAAGTGGATATGTCAAAAAATTGACTTTTTTCATAGCAAGATTTCCCAATCTCAATTGGTAGATGCAAAATGTTTAAAAAGGTTGCGTCAGAAGATTGAAAAAAATTAAAAGTTGTTGTAATTTAGCAGACCTATCAAATAAAAACAGATTGTAATGAGCAGTGAAAAAGAAGCAAAATTAAAAGCCTTAAAATTAACATTAGATAAGCTTGATAAAGCCTACGGAAAAGGGACAGTAATGAAAATGAGCGACCAGGCAGTCGTTGATGTTGATGCCATATCTTCTGGATCTTTAGGATTAGATATCGCTTTAGGTGTTGGAGGATATCCTCGAGGCAGAGTGATTGAAATTTACGGACCTGAATCTTCAGGAAAAACGACATTAACACTTCATGCTATTGCTGAAGCTCAAAAAGCCGGAGGAATTGCTGCTTTTATTGATGCAGAACATGCATTTGACAGAACCTATGCCGAAAAATTACATGTAGATATTGATAACCTTATTATTTCTCAACCTGATAATGGTGAACAAGCACTTGAAATTGCTGATAATTTAATTCGTTCTGGAGCAATTGATATTGTGGTGATAGATTCTGTTGCTGCATTAACGCCTAAAAGTGAAATTGAAGGTGAAATGGGAGACTCAAAAATGGGACTTCATGCGCGTTTAATGTCTCAGGCTTTGAGAAAACTTACAGGTTCTATTAGCAAAACTAAATGTACCGTTATCTTTATTAACCAGCTAAGAGAAAAGATAGGAGTTATGTTTGGTAATCCTGAAACAACAACAGGAGGAAATGCATTAAAATTCTATGCATCGGTAAGATTAGATATAAGACGTTCTACTCAAATTAAAGAAACTGATGGAAATGTTGCAGGTAATAAAACACGAGTTAAAGTTGTAAAAAATAAAGTGGCTCCTCCTTTTAAAATGTGTGAGTTTGATATTATGTATGGCGAAGGCATCTCTAAAGTAGGTGAAATTTTAGATTTAGCCGTAGAACACGAAATCATTAAAAAGAGTGGTTCGTGGTTTAGTTATGGAGAAACTAAACTCGGACAAGGAAGAGACGCTGTTAAAGCTTTAATCAAGGATAATCCAGAGTTAATGGATGAACTTGAAGATAAGGTAAGAGCCCTTATCAAAGGTGACGCTTAAAATATTTAAAAATTAAAAAAATCCCTAATTAGGGATTTTTTTAATTTTTAGACGCAACCTTTAAGGTTTTACTGCATCTACATGTTGATTATGGTATATAATACCAAAATATTTAATATATGAAGAAATTACTTTTAATAAGTTTTTTAATCTGTTCGATATTGGCTTGTAGCCCTGAAAACAATAACGATTCTGATTTTTATTATGAAACTTTACCTATTTCTGGAGTTAATATGCCTTCAGTATTTCAATTTGGCAGCACACAGCAAATTAACATAAGTTACTTTAAACCAACTGGTTGTCATGTGTTTAATGACTTTTATTATCAGAGCGATCTCAACCAAAAAACTATCGCTATAATTACGGCCGTTTTTCCTAATCAGGAATGTGAAGTTTTTGATGAAGAAATGGAAACAGTAACTTTTAATCTTGAAGTAAATGAAATTGATCCTTACGTATTTAGATTTTGGCAAGGTGAGGATGAAAATGGAAATGATGTCTATTACATTATTGAAGTTCCAGTAGAGAACTAATAAAATTCGTATTAATTAATAAGACCAATCCGTTTGAGTTTAGAACAACTCATAGCACAATGTAAAAAAAATGATGCTCAGGCTCAAAGTCAAATATATAAACTCTATGCGAGTAAACTGTTTTCGATTTGCTTGAAGTATTCACGTAACTATGCTGAAGCTGAAGATAATTTGCAAGATGCTTATGTTACCATTTTTAAAAAAATAGACCAGTTTAAAAGTAAAGGCTCTTTTGAAGGATGGTTAAAAAGAATAACAATTAACACAGCCTTGCAACGCTATAGAAGTGTTGGTGTTTACGACATCGTTAACGAAGATCAAATTGAAGATGTTTCAGTTGAAATTGATGACGATACTATTAGTTTAGATTTCTTATTGCAAATCATTCAAGAGCTACCAGATCGCTACAGATTGGTTTTTAACTTATATGCTTTAGATGATTACTCACATAAAGAAATCGCAAAAATGCTTGATATTTCAACAGGCACGTCAAAATCAAATCTTGCGAGAGCTCGTATGATTTTGAAAGATAAAATAGAACAATACAAAGCGAATAATAATTCGCAAAGCTTATAATGAACGAAAAAAAGAACATAGATAAACTCTTTAAAGAACAACTCAAAAATTTTGATGTTGCTCCTAAAGATCATATCTGGGAAAACATAGAAGAAAGACTTCACGAAGACAAGCGTAAAAAACGACGAATCATTCCTATCTGGTGGAGGGTTGCCGGAATAGCTGCTGGTTTAGTTCTTTTATTTACTATTACTAATCAGTTTTTCAACAACTCAGAAGCAGATAATTTTTCAAAAGATATTATTGTTGATGACACAAAAACGGACTACAATTCTAACTCTCAAGACGCTCAGGATAAAAATAACACCTTAGAAGAAACTGATTCGTCAAAAGACCTGCCAGAAAATAATGTTCCAGAAGATCTCGTTGACACCAACTCTAAATCTTCAGTTGAAGACGTAACCTCATCAGAACATCAAAACAAGAGTAACACAATTACGTCTGATTCCAAGTCTAAAACTACTGTGGCTTCAGATGATTCGAACCGAAAGAATCTTAAAGAAAACAGTCAAAACAACAGCTCAGAAAACAGTAACGATTATAAAGAAGATTTGCGGGAACAAAACAGAACTCCTGTTCAGAATCAGCTCACTAAAGATGCAGTTGCTAATACGTCAACATCAGACTCTAAAAGTAATCAGGAAAATGAAAGTCCGATTAAGAATAAATCTGAAATTGATGTGCTCCTAAATCCTAATACAACAGATTCAAACACAACGGTTGCAGATGTAAATACTAGAGAAAAAAGCACTACTGACCTAGAGTTGAACGCTACTGAAGACCAGCAAAACAAAGAAGAGAAAGAGGAAGAGACTAATGCCATTGAAAATGCAATAGCTGAAGCCGAAGATACAGAGGAAAAAGAAGAAGAGGAAGAGAAACTAAACAGGTGGAGCGTTTCTCCAAGCGTGGCACCTGTTTATTTCAGTTCATTAGGTGAAGGCTCTCCTTTAGACGATCAGTTTATTAAGAATACAAAAGAATCTGAAATTAATATGAGTTATGGTATTAACGGAAGTTATGCTGTAAATAAAAAATTCAAAATCAGAGCAGGAATCAATAAAGTACAATTAGGATATCAAACCAATGACATTTTAATTTTTGAAAATACAAATCCTGTAGCGAGAGGAAGACGACAAATTGCTAATGTGAATTTAACAGACAGCATGAGCCAGCATTCTATTTACAGTGCAAGAAGTTTTAAATTTGATAATGCTCCAGCGACCTTATTTACTCAAGAACAAGGTTCAATAGATCAACAACTTGGTTTTATAGAAGTTCCTATTGAAGTTGAATACAGCCTAATTGAACGAAAAATAGGATTGAACTTAATTGGTGGTTTTAGTACACTGTTTTTAAGCGATAATGATGTGTATGCTGTTTTAAATAATGGTGATCGTACACGTTTAGGTGAAGCTACTAATGTTAAAGATTTGAGTTATACCGCAAATTTTGGTATAGGTCTGGATTATAACTTCTCTCAGCAGTTTCAGTTTAATCTGGAACCTACGTTCAAGTATCAAATAAACACATTCAATAATACATCTGGTGATTATAAACCCTTTTTTATAGGTGTTTACACTGGACTTAGTTTTAAATTTTAGTTTTTTAGTTGGTTAGATAGTTATTGTTAATTCACAATAACGACTTAAAAGCTACTCTGTGCCAAGAGTAGCTTTTTGGTTGATGTTAATTCGTAATAATTCATTTAAAATGAGATTATGAGAGGCCTCATTTACCGATCTAGTTTCGGCAGTTGTTAGCCCTTCTGTAGAAATGAATGTGTGAACTTTAACTCTCATCAGTCCGGGACTTCCACTAAAAAAAGTATATGAAAATCGCTTTTTATTATCTGCAAACG
>JAAEZL010000142.1:2485-6543 GCA_018222875.1 Algicola sp. | reverse complement strand
AAAGCGATTATTAAAAAGGCGAAAGATGAAGAATAGTTTCATTTTAAGAGATGTCTTATCGTTTCGCTCGCAATGAAAATTATTTACAAGAAGACACCAAAAGTATACCAGAAGTCTCCAATGTACTTGCTATTCCGACACAGTCGGAAAGTATGACTGATTGCAGAAATAATGAGCTGTAAAACATTAATGATAAAACAGATTCAGGATTGAAATGACAGGTTATTAAGAAGTGAAATATTTAAATGCACTAAAGCGAGTACTATGCAATAATTTCCTCAATCAGTCTTGACTTTTTTGGTTCGTTTTTTTGTCAAGAAAAAAATGAACAGTATAAAAAAGATTGAAACAATAGAATAGTGTTATGCTTAAAACACAACAAGGAATATTCTTTATCTCTTTTTACCTCTACCTTTCACTTCTTTAAGCTTCACATAAATAAGTTTCATTCGACCTTTCGAATCTTCACGCCTTTCAATTTCAAAGTTAGGAATGGATTTAATTAAAGGTGTTAATTTTTGAAAGCCATAGTTTCTAGAATCAAAATTTGGTTGTTTCTTTTGCAGTAAACTTCCAACATCACCTAAAAATGCCCAACCATCATCATCCGCCACATCATCTATGGTAGACGCAATAAACCGAACATCTTTCGGAGTTATTTTGTCATAATCATTTTTAGACCCTGGAGTGGTTTCTTTAGATTCGGATTCATTTTCAAGACTTTGTTGTTTTAAAATCTCTATATAAATAAATTTATCGCAAGCCACGATAAACGGATCAGGTGTTTTCTTTTCACCTATACCATACACTTTCATTCCGGCTTCACGCAAGCGAGTTGCCAATCTCGTAAAATCACTGTCGCTAGACACCAAACAGAATCCATCAACTTTCTCTGAATATAAAATATCCATCGCATCAATAATCATTGCAGAGTCTGTGGCATTTTTGCCTGTGGTATAGCCATATTGTTGTATAGGTGTAATAGCATTTTCCAGCAAGACGTTTTTCCATTTTGTTAAATGCGGTTTGGTCCAGTCGCCATAAATACGCTTGATGGTAGGGTTGCCATATTTGGCAATTTCTTCCATCATTTCTTTAACGTGAGTAGAAGGGATGTTATCACCATCTATAAGCACTGCTAATTTTAAATCCATATCCTTTAAGTATTACCTGCGACTTGCTTTTTTAGCCAGTTTTGCGGCTTTTTTCTCTTTAGCGGATAATACAGGTTCTTTTTTTACATTTTTCTTTGCGTCTTGTGATTTTGCCATAACTGGGATAGGGTTTTAAATTGATGCTAAATGTAGTGAAAAAGGGCTTACCAAATAAAGAAGTATTAACTAAACTCAAAACCATCAATTCACTTGAAATTCCGATACAGATAGAAAACTCGCCTCAAGCATCATAGGTTCATAAGTCATAGAGACGCACGGATAAAACAAATACAATCTAACCATACTAAAAAATTGTTAATATCTTTTAATCAACGTATTACATTTTTTATTAATTTGTTAGAGATTTCTCTTTGTACTTATTCCTGTAATTACAGATTAACATAATTCGTTGTTGACGCACGCTAGTATAATTACCCAATATTGGGTATGGTTTACTATGGTGTTAACTAATAATTTTATACTGTATAAAAATTGCGACAACACTATGAAAAATAATAAAAGCAATATTCTTTTTATTATAACAATGTCTTTAATGTTGATTAGTATCATACTGTTTATCTATTATAATAATCAACAAGAATTGATTGATAAATCATCAAAACCTTGTGCTGTTTCGCCTTATTTAGCTAATCAAACGCAAGAAGATTCTTTAGGAGTAAAATATGTATTTGACCCAGTCTATATGTGGAAAGGACGTAGTGAAATAAAGATCTATTTTTTAGATGCCAATAAGGAATTAGCTAATAAAACATTATTAATTGCAAATAGCTGGTTAGATGAAACCAATGTTAAATTCGTAAAAGAAGAAAACTTGGCTATATCAGATATTCGTGTTGCTTTTAGACGAGGAGGAGGCTATAAATCTCTAATTGGCAATGAAGCTTTGCAATTTAAATATTCAGGTTTGCCTACAATGTGGTTAGATGATTTAGATAAACAACCAGAAACCGTTTTTAAACGCACTGTACTTCATGAATTTGGACATTCTCTAGGAATGCTGCATGAGCTAAAAAATCCTAATGCTAAATTTAATTGGAATGAAGATGAGGTGCGTAGCTATTTTAAAGGGTTAAAATGGAAAGATTCTGATATCGATAAAAACATTTTAAATCCACCACCTAAACGTGTTATCAGTTCTAGTTTCGACCCAAATTCTATTATGATATATCAAATTCCCAGTAAACTATTAAAAGATGGTCAAGCCATATTGTGGCCAAAGGGATTATCAAAAGATGACAAATACATCATAAATAAGTATTACTAATCAATTAAACAACCAACCATGAAAACTAAAAGAATTTTTCAACGAACAATTATTTTACTACTCTTTACGTATTCTAGTTCTAATTATTCACAGACCAACTTGTCTTCAAATGAAAAAAAGTATGATACGATTAGTATGAATTTTTTCGACACAAAAGTGTTTAGTACTACCAATGTTTTAGAGAGCGGTAAAACTTACATTTTTATTGTAAATGATATCAATAGAAAGCTGTATAAGTTAGAAGATACAATAGGTCAAAACGATCTTAATGCAGACATTCCATCAATTTTTAAAGATATCAAATTGCCAGGATTTTTAAATTTGTTGCTTCCGGAAATAGACGATTCCGATGGAGTGAAAACCATCAATGAAAATACAGGAATTAATATTTCAGATGAAATAGAAAATACTTTAAAAGAAATTGAGACCTATGCAAAAAACCTCACTGCTGTAGCCAATTACGAAAATTACATTACCAATCTCTCTAATTCCTGTAATATAACTTATAAAGATATTGAAACTATGCTCGTTAATGAGACAAGTAATTTTGATACTGTTGAAAATACAACAAGAGCAAAACAAGCTATACAATTGCAAGCTTATTTAAAGAGTCTTGTAAATAATGCAACTAAGGCTTTAGAGAAATTAAAACTACTATATCAGGAACAAAAAAAGCTATCAAATAATGCAATTGCGGAAAATGAATTAGAAATCCTAAAAGCAGAAATACAACAGCCAGATAAGAGTAGAGATATAAATTCTAATTATGCTCGTAGTGTGGTAACAATAGCCAACCTAAAACGTTTGAATAAAGCTAATGCTTCCTATATAGAGGATTTAAAAGCAACTATTGAAAAAGCGGAAGCTTCGGTTAATGAAATTAAAAAACTTAATTCTGAAAATAAAATACAAACTCTATTAGATAATTACAATAAGATTAATGCATCTAATTTCACCTACGTTAGTGAACCTGTTAAAGTAAGAGGAGATCAACTAACTATTGAAATCACAGCCAATTCAGAAAACCTATTAGCATGTAATACCTCAAATTCTCAAACAATAAAAAAAACATTCAAAGTAAAAGGCGGCTGGAAAGTAGATTTCAGTACTGGTGTTTTTTTTAATGGTGGAAATGATGATTTCTTAGGAAGAGAACTCTACTACAGTACCACGTCAGAAACGACCAGTATGATTAAATCAAAAGATGGAGGCGATCGCTTATTATTAGGTATAGGAGGTCTTATGCATATTTATAAGAGAACTACAAAAAAAGTCAACTGGGCAATTAGTCCTGGTTTAAGTGCTTCAACAGATTTTGATCAGTTAAATTTTCATTTAGGAGGTTCAGCTATATTTGGTCATAAAAACCGTATTGTAATTACAGCTGGAGTCACACTACGAGAATCTAAAATTCTGGATAAATCATTCAAGCTCGATACAGAATACAATACAGCAGATTTACCAGAAGCGCCTCCAGCAATTAAGGTTTTTCCAAGATTTGGCTATTTCTTAAGTCTTACTTATAATTTTTCTAAATTTAAAGGCGAATAAAAGCTTGTTAACTAATGAAGCCTTCACTAACCTGAGGGCTTTTTTATATATTTAGCCTACAATTAATG
>JAAEZL010000142.1:1367-2475 GCA_018222875.1 Algicola sp. | reverse complement strand
TTAGCAAAAGATATCCAAAAGGTAATTCAGGCGATACTAAAAGCCTTAGGTTATAACACCACCAGAAAACGCACCTGGCATCAACACGTTGTCCCTTATCAAGATGATTGGGCAGTGCGTCGTGAAGGCAACCAACGCATTACCTCTAAACACCGTAAACAAAGCACAGCCATAAAAAAAGCAAAAACCTTAGCCAAACGCTACAAAGCAGATGTGATTATTCATAGAGAAAGTGGAGGGATTCGGGAACGGATAAGTTATAGTGAAGACTAAGATGTTGTAAAAAATAAAACACCAAAGCCATCGCCTTGAAGGATACAGTCCAACAGGAACTACACTTTGGTGCTCAATACCAACGCCATTGCCTTGACAGATCCAGTCCGTTAGGAACTACGCTTTGGTGTTATAAACAACAAAGCATTCACATTCTTGACATGACTCGCGAACTTCGGCTTTGTTAGTTTAAAGCAAAAGTAATAATTATCAAGTTTTCCTTTTGCCAAATTTGTAAAGTTTCTATCTTTAAACTCTCCCTATGCATACAATTGATATTTACTTAAAACAATCATATAACAAATACTCAAAAAAGTATTTTTTTTTTTCTAAGATACTATGGCATTATTTCAAAATTCGGTTCTAAATAAATACTTAAAAGGATTGGAGTCCGAAAAAGTTTCGCAAGCATACGAGCGATTTAAAAGCCATTTCCATGATTTAACTATTCAAGACAACATAAGAAAAAACAATGAGGAGCAATACCAAGGCGAATTTCTAATCGACCTATTTGTAAATGTTTTAGGCTATATCAAAAACCCAACACCTCACTTTAATCTTACAACAGAATTAAAAAATATAAAAGGTTCTAAAAAGACCGATGGTGCAATTTTAAAAGATGGAAAAGCACTTGCAGTAATTGAACTAAAAGGAACAAATACAACAGATTTAAGTAAAGTAGAAACTCAAGCCTTTGGTTACAAAAACAACCAACCAGGCTGTAACTATGTCATAACTTCTAACTTCGAAAAATTACGTTTTTATATAGATAATGCGGTTGATTTTGAGGAGTTTAATCTGTTTCAACTTACCAAAGAACGTTTTGATATACTTT
>JAAEZL010000142.1:0-1357 GCA_018222875.1 Algicola sp. | reverse complement strand
GATTATCTTTTAAAAGACATTCCGAAAAAGATAAAAGATGAATCTTTAACACAAGAAGAAAACGTCACCAAAAAATTATACAAAGATTACGCTTCTTTTAGAAACGAGATTTTTGATGCTATCCAAAAAGAAAACCCTGAATACGACAAACTAACGCTATTCAAGAAAACACAGAAATTACTTGACCGTTTTCTATTTATCTTTTTTGCAGAAGACAGATTATTATTGCCACCAAACTCTATTCGCTCTATAGTAAACCAATGGGCTGATTTGAGAGATAAATACGATGAGTATTTTCCTTTGTATGACCGATTTAAAAAATATTTCGGTTATATGAACACAGGACACAAAGGACAGCAACACGACATTTTTGCTTACAATGGCGGACTTTTTGCACCAGACGAGATTTTAGACAATATCAAAATCAACGATGACTTACTTTACAAACACACAGTTAATTTAAGCAACTACGATTTTGAGAGTGAAGTAAGTGTTAATATCCTCGGACACATATTTGAACATTCGTTAAACGACATCGACGAAATTCAAGCCGAAATACAAGGAGTAGCACCAGAACAAAGCAAAACCAAACGTAAAAAAGATGGTGTTTTTTACACACCAAAATATATTACCAAATACATTGTAGATAATACCGTTGGTAAACTTTGTGAAGAAAAGAAAACCGAACTCGACATACAAGAAGCCGAATACGATAAAGAACGTAAAGGCAGACAAAAAGCAACTTTAAAAAAACTAACTCAAAAATTAGAAGATTATAGAACATGGTTATTGCAAATTACCATTTGCGACCCAGCTTGTGGTAGTGGTGCGTTTTTAAACCAAGCGTTGGAATTTCTGATTGCAGAACATCAATACATTGACGAATTACAAGCCAAACTCTTTGGCGATGCTATGGTCTTGAGTGAAGTTGAAAATGCCATTTTAGAAAACAACATTTACGGTGTAGATATTAATGAAGAAAGTGTTGATATTGCAAAACTTTCACTTTGGTTACGTACAGCTCAAAAAGGAAGAAAACTAACTTCATTGAATGATAATATAAAATGTGGCAATAGTTTAATTGATGACCCATTTTTTGCAGGAGATAAAGCCTTTAATTGGCAAAATGAATTTCCTGAGGTGTTTGCCAAAGGTGGTTTTGATGTCATTATTGGGAATCCGCCATATGTTCCAGGCAAATCTTTAAGCATTGATCTAAAAGAGTATTTTAAATCCAAATATTCTTTAATCCAAGGTAAATATGATTTGTATATTCTTTTTATTGAGAAAATTCTACAAATTTCAAATCCAAAACAAGTCTGGGGAATCATCATTCCGAATACAGTACTAGTTAATG
>JAAEZL010000141.1:6384-6674 GCA_018222875.1 Algicola sp. | reverse complement strand
GTATTTGAATACATCGTAAAAGATGATTGTGATAATGCATATCCAACTTTCAAAGTGAACTACCAAGGTGGTGATACTGAAGATCCAGTATTTGAAGTATTCCCGGAGGATATTACAATTGAATGTTCTGAAGTTGAGAATTTAGAATTATTTAGTATCTATGATTATTTAAATGCTAATGAAATTCCATTCCCAGTAGCAACTGATAACTGTTCAGTAACTTTAGAGTTACAACCAGATGTTGTAGTTGGAGGTGTTGAATGTCCAGTAGTTGCAATATGCAGCAAGAA
>JAAEZL010000141.1:2461-6374 GCA_018222875.1 Algicola sp. | reverse complement strand
TAACCATTATTGATACTGAAGGTCCAGTAATCGAGTGTCTAGAAGATGAGGACTTTGGTCTTGTTGATGAAGCACCAACTGATTTTGCTGATAAAGCAGAATGGACAGATAGCTGTCAAGGTTCTGGTGATACAGCAGACTATACTGACAGTGCAATTACTGAAGAACAAGGTGAAGTTGTATATGTTGGAGGAGACTATGTCTTTACTTTTGAGGCAGGATATGTGTTAACATTAGGAGGTCAGCCAGCTGGTATTCAAAATGATGAACCATATTATACAGGATCAATAACAACAAATGGAAATCCATCACCACAATATGGTACGTTCGAAGTTGTTTACAATTCTGGTAGTGGCCAATATGAAGTATGGCAAGATTTCGGAAATGGAAATGGACCATTCGTAGCAGGTACAGCAAGTGCAGATGCATTTGAAACTTGTGACGCTGATGCATGGTACTTTGATGAGCAAGATGGTCATAATAAGGCATTTACTTTAGAATGTCCTGAGTATTCAAGTACAACTACATATACTTTAGTGCGTACGTTTACAGCAGCTGATGCTTGTGGTAATGAATCTACTTGTGAGGTAACTTACACTTGGTCAATTGGACAAGGTTGTGATGACGTTGCGCCAGTATTAGATTGCCCAGCAGGTCAAGACTTTGGTGTTGTACAAGTTGCACCAACAGCATTTGCAACTTCAGTACCTTACAGTGATGAAGGAAATGCAGGTGGAATAACAAGTGATTTCACAGATGTAATTTCATCTAGCGCTTCAACGACTTCAGGTAATGGAGAAATCTTTTGGAATTGTTTAGATGCTAATGGAGGTTTAATTTCAGCTATTTCATTCGCTGCTACAGGTACAGATTCAAATGGATATGCTACTTATGTTAGTAATGATGGAACAAACTTTGGAAGAGAGCTTGTATACAATTCAAGTCTTGGAAGATGGGAAGTTATTACAAATTTTGGTTCATCACTAATTACTTGGTCTGAAACTGATGCAACAAGTGCTCCATGTGATGGAGATAGTTGGGTGTTATTACCTTCAAACACAACGTGTGCTTCGCTCGAGAGTGATTGCGTTGGTAATGAAGACTATACGCTAGTTAGAACATTTACAGCTGAAGATGAATGTGGAAATGTAGGCGAGTGTTCAGTAACGTATACTTGGACAATTGGAGAAGAAATATTCTTCAGAAATGCTCCTATTGATAATAACTTAGATTCAGATCCACTTTTATCAGAAACAGAAAGTAGATTAGTAGACTCTACACCAGACTTCAGAGCGTATCCAGTACCATTTGATAATGAAGTAACCATCTCATACGAGTTTGACTACAGAACAGATGTAACTATTGAGTTATTTGATACTAAAGGCTTATTAGTTTCTAGTGTAACTAACAATAGATATGTTGCAGGTTCTACAGGATACACTAAATTAGATGTATCTCAAACACCTAGTCAAGTATTGTATGTGAAGTTAACGACTAATCAAGGTTCGGTTACTAAGAAGATTGTGTCTTCAGGTAGATAGATTAAATAATTAGGGAAATTCCCTAAGGGTATATATAAAAGACAGCTAGAAATAGCTGTCTTTTTTTATGCTTTGATTTGTAGCTAAATAGTTGAGTATAATCATAGATACAATATTGTTATATCGATACTAGAAAATATCTGCGAGGAGTGATTTTTTTCTACTCAAAAATCGTGATTCGTAAAAACTATAATTTATACTACAGGAAAGAGTTTTAATTAACCTGAAATAACCTGACTAGCCCATGTGGTAGCTTCATCTATTGTATCAAATATTTCAAACGGTTTGTTTAAAAAGAGTTTTTCGATTTCTGCATTCCGTTTCGCTTTGTAATCTGATGATACCACACAAAACCCAGAAAGGTTTGAGATTTTTGATGTTTCTCTATAAACAGCTGGATCGACAGCGTAAGAATTTAAACGATGTGTAATATAAACAAATGGCTTATTTTTATAATATGTATCTGCAACGTTTAATAATACATTATTGTGTTCAGGTGTAACTGTAACACCTTCACTTATAATAACAATCATATAGTTATCATAAATGTGCATCGTGCAAAAATCGTATTTTAACACATCAGTCATATCTAAATTTAGTAATAACTAAAGTGTAAAGCAAAAAAAAACGTCTTGAAATTTTCCAGACGTTTTTTATTCAGTGTTCGAATTAAGATTCAGAATGCTTTTTCGGCTTCTCAATTTTTATGGTTAATTCATCAGATTTCGAATCTAAATCCATAATAATTTTATCACCTTCCTGAATTTGTGAGTTTATAATTTCTTCAGCTAAAGCATCTTCAATGTATTTTTGAATTGCACGCTTTAAAGGTCTTGCTCCATATTGTTTGTCAAACCCTTTTTCAGCTATATAATCTTTAGCCTTATTAGAAAGTTTAAGTTCGTAACCTAAATCTTTAATACGCTTTATAAGATGTGCCAATTCAATATCAATAATTTTATTGATATCTTCTTTTTCAAGAGCATTAAAAACCATGACATCATCAATTCTATTCAAAAATTCAGGAGCAAATGCTTTTTTGAGCGCATTTTCAATAATACTACGGCTATTATCATCAGCTTGTGCTGTTTTTGCTGCTGTACCAAAACCAACACCTTGTCCGAAATCTTTTAATTTTCTGGCACCAATATTAGAGGTCATAATAATGATTGTATTTCTAAAATCAATTTTTCGACCTAAACTATCGGTAAGATAGCCATCATCAAGAACCTGAAGCAACATATTAAAGACATCTGGATGCGCTTTTTCAATTTCATCAAGCAGAATCACGGCGTAAGGCTTACGTCTTACTTTTTCAGTAAGTTGACCACCTTCTTCATAACCAACATAACCAGGAGGTGCTCCGATGAGTCTGGAAATAGCAAACTTCTCCATATACTCACTCATATCAATTCTGACTAAAGCATCTTCACTATCAAATAATTCACGAGCTAAAACTTTAGCTAATTGCGTTTTACCAACACCAGTTTGTCCTAAAAAGATAAATGAGCCGATTGGCTTGTTTGGGTCTTTAAGTCCGGCACGATTACGCTGAATGGCTTTTACAACCTTTGCAACAGCTTCGTCCTGACCAATAACCTTACCTTTTATCAGTTCTGGTAATTGTGCTAACTTATTACTTTCGGTTTGTGCGATTCTATTCACCGGAATTCCAGTCATCATAGACACAACATCAGCAACATTATCTTCAGTGACAATCTCTCTATGTTGTTTAGTTTCTTCTTCCCATTTTTCCTGAGCTAAAGCTAAATCTTTTTCTAAGCGTTTTTCATCGTCACGAAGCTTAGCAGCTTCCTCATATTTTTGTTTTTTAACAACCGTATTTTTGGTTTCCTTGACTTCTTCGAGCTTCTTTTCAAGCTCTAAAATTTGTTTTGGTACATCAATATTTGTGATATGAACTCGAGATCCTGCTTCATCTAAAGCATCAATAGCTTTGTCTGGCAAGAAACGCTCTGTCATATATCTATTTGTCAATTTTACACAAGCTTCAATGGCTTCATCAGTATAATCAACATTGTGATGTTCTTCGTATTTTCCTTTGATATTGTTAAGAATTTCAACGGTTTCTTCAACTGAAGTTGGTTCAACAATGACCTTCTGAAAGCGACGCTCTAAAGCACCATCTTTTTCTATGTATTGTCTGTATTCATCTAAAGTTGTAGCTCCAATACATTGAATTTCTCCACGTGCTAATGCAGGTTTAAACATATTAGAAGCATCTAAACTACCTGTTGCACCTCCAGCACCAACAATGGTGTGAATTTCATCAATAAACAGAATGATATCATCGTTTTTTTCAAGCTCGTTCATAACGGCTTTCATACGTTCTTCAAATTGACCTCTGTATT
>JAAEZL010000141.1:0-2451 GCA_018222875.1 Algicola sp. | reverse complement strand
CTGTATTTTGTTCCAGCAACTAGGCTTGCCAAATCAAGAGTAACAACACGTTTATTGAAAAGAATACGAGATACTTTACGTTTTACAATTCTTAGAGCTAAGCCTTCAGCAATAGCAGATTTACCAACTCCTGGTTCACCTATAAGCAAAGGATTATTCTTTTTACGTCTGCTGAGTATTTGTGAGACACGTTGAATTTCTTTCTCTCTTCCCACAACTGGATCTAATTTGCCTTCCTCTGCCATAACCGTTAAGTCTCTGCCAAAATTATCTAAAACTGGTGTTTTGGATTTTTTTGTAGATTTAGAACCTGTCTGGCCAAATGGATTTTGTTTTGCATCATCCTCTTCTGTTGGTTCATCATCAGAGAAAGATTCAGCTTTTGGCTCATCTATAAAATCATCTTCGTTTGTTATCATAAATTTGAATTGTTCTTTAACATTATCATAATCTACTTTTAACTTATTTAAAAGCTTCGTTGTAGGATCATTTTCATTCCTTAAAATACACAATAATAAATGTGCAGTATTGATAGAGGTGCTTTGAAAAAGTTTAGCTTCTAAAAACGTTGTTTTTAAAGCACGTTCAGCTTGTCTTGTCAAATGAAGGTTTTTCTTCTCGTTTGATGTCACAGTTATATTAGGGTTGGCAGGACTTAGTATTTCTACTTTACGTCGCAAATGATTTAGATCAATATCTAAAGCACTTAAAATATCTATTGCCTTTCCACTGCCATCACGAAGTAATCCCAACATTAAATGTTCGGTACCTATAAAATCGTGTCCCAGACGTAAAGCTTCTTCTTTGCTAAACGCAATTACATCTTTGACTCTTGGGGAAAAATTATCATCCATAATAAACTCTTTCTGCTTTAAAAATAGTAAAAACAAGTATAAAAAGGCAAAAACTATACCTTAAAATATAATATTAGTCTAATAGACTAAAAAAACTTTACAAAATCAAAGTTTTTAACAGCTAACTTATTAAAAATAGACGTTAAAATTTGTTAATAAAAAATATTAAAAAAGGGTTGTATAAGTTCTGTAAACACTATGAAAATAGTTATCTTAGCGTGTTTTGAAAACCTACAAAAAATCTAATAATTTTATTTATGGCAGAAGGAGAAAAATTGATCCCTATTAACATAGAAGATGAAATGAAATCGGCTTACATTGATTATTCAATGTCAGTCATTGTGTCACGTGCATTACCAGATGTGAGAGATGGGTTAAAACCTGTTCACAGACGTGTATTGTATGGTATGCATGAACTAGGAGTTAGATCTAATACAGCTCATAAAAAATCGGCTAGAATTGTTGGAGAAGTACTTGGTAAGTATCATCCACATGGAGATACTTCAGTTTATGACACCATGGTACGTATGGCTCAGGAGTGGAGTTTGCGTTATATGTTAGTTGACGGACAAGGAAACTTTGGTTCTATTGATGGTGACAGTCCTGCAGCAATGCGTTACACAGAAGCACGCATGCGAAAAATATCTGAAGATATGCTTGCTGATATTGATAAGGAAACTGTTGATCATAAATTAAATTTTGATGACACCCTACAGGAGCCTACTGTCTTGCCTACGCGAATACCAGGACTTCTGGTAAATGGAGCTTCTGGTATTGCCGTTGGTATGGCTACGAATATGCCTCCACATAATTTGAGTGAGGTGGTAGATGGTACTGTTGCTTACATTGAAAATAATGACATTGAAATTGATGAACTTATTACGCATATAAAAGCACCGGATTTTCCAACAGGAGGAACAATTTATGGATACGATGGCGTTCGTGAAGCCTTTAAAACAGGACGCGGACGAATAGTAATGAGAGGAAAGGCCAATATAGAAGAAGTTCAAGGTAGAGAAACCATTATCGTTACAGAAATTCCATATCAGGTTAACAAAGCTGATATGATTAAGAAAACGGCAGATCTAATTAATGATAAAAAGATTGATGGCATTTCTTTAATTAGGGATGAGTCTGATAGAAATGGAATGCGCATTGTTTATGTATTAAAACGTGATGCCATTCCAAATATCGTGTTGAATATGTTGTATAAATATACAGCACTTCAATCTTCATTTAGTGTTAATAATATTGCACTTGTTAAAGGTCGTCCTCAATTGTTGAATCTTAAAGATATGATTCATCATTTTGTGGAACACAGACATGATGTTGTAGTAAGACGTACTAAATATGAACTGCGTAAAGCTGAAGAACGTGCTCACATCTTAGAAGGATTGATCATTGCTTCAGATAATATTGATGAAGTTATTGCGCTCATCAGAGCATCTTCAAACGCTGATGAAGCCAGAGAAAAGTTAATTGAACGTTTTAAACTTTCAGAAATTCAAGCGAAAGCAATTGTCGAAATGCGTTTACGTCAGTTAACAGGACTTGAACAAGACAAACTTCGCAGTGAATATGAAGAATTAATGAAAAC
>JAAEZL010000140.1 GCA_018222875.1 Algicola sp. | reverse complement strand
TACAATGCTAAACTTATCGTTGACGAAGCGCATGCTATTGGTATTTTTGGAGAAAATGGAGCAGGTTTAATTCACGAATTACAATTAGTAAACGATGTTTTTGCCAGAATTATAACATTTGGCAAAGCCTTAGGCAGCCATGGAGCAGCCATTTTATGTAATCAGGATTTAAAAACATATCTCGTTAATTTTTCAAGACCATTTATTTATACAACTGCACTTCCTCCTCACAGTCTGGCAACCATAAAAATAGCCTATGAAGAACTGGCTCTTCAGAGTACAAACGCAACATCTCAAATAAAAATACTTCACCATAACATCAGATGCTTTATATCTGAAATAAACCGACTCAACCTTCAGCAATTATTTATCAAAAGTAATTCTGCCATACATTGTTGTGTGATTTCAGGAAATGAACATATCAAACACATTGCTCAAGAACTTCAAAATCATGGATTTGATGTAAAAGCCATCCTCTCTCCTACTGTTCCTAAAAATAAAGAACGATTACGCTTTTGTTTACACAGCTATAATTCTTCAGAAGAAATCACAAAAGTCTTAGAGTTACTTGCTACTTTTGTTTAAAATGAATGTATTCATATGATAGATAATTATACTGTTTTAACAACATTTCCATATTCAACTGAAGCGCAAATAACCAAATCAAAACTTGAACACGAAGGCGTTTCTGTCATTCTGTTAGATGAAAAAACAGTCGATTCAGATCCTTTGATAAGTCAGGCAATTGGTGGTGTAAAGTTGTTGGTATCTAATAACGATTTTGAAAAGGCATTGCAAATTTTCAATGACATCAGGTCGTATGAAGTGGATGCGAACAGGAATCCTGTTAACTGTCCGTCGTGTGATTCTAATCGTATTTTAATTGCACCTTTAGAGCGTAAAAATCTATTTCTTATGTTATTTCCTTTTTTTGAAAAGACAAAATACATTTGTAACGATTGCAAAACCATTTTTTAAATGACTACATATTTTATTACTGGCATAGGAACTGATGTTGGAAAAACAATCGCTTCTGCTATTATTACCGAAGCACTTGAAGCCGATTACTGGAAACCTATTCAAGCAGGTGAACTGGACTATTGCGACACGAAAAAAGTTAAAGACTTAGTGTCTAATAAAGCCTCTAAATTTCACAAAAACAGTTATGCTTTACACACGCCTATGAGTCCGCATGCTGCTGCAGATATAGATGGTGTTTCTATTCAACTCAAAAACATAACACCTCCAAAAACTAAGAATAATTTAGTGATTGAAGGTGC
Source organism: Algicola sp. (assembly GCA_018222875.1). GTDB lineage: Bacteria > Bacteroidota > Bacteroidia > Flavobacteriales > Flavobacteriaceae > Psychroserpens. Next base: position 5,443 of record JAAEZL010000140.1, on the reverse strand, counting down.
TGGTGGACTACTCGTGCCAATAAATAGCAAAAACACAGTATTAGATCTTATCAAGCCCAATTATAAAGTTATTGTGGTATCGAGACATTATCTGGGAAGTATCAATCACACACTATTAACTTTAAATTTATTGAAAGACAAAGGCTTTGATGTATCTATCATATTCAGCGGAAATGAACATAAAACCACTGAAAACATCATTAAAAAAATGACTGAGGTTACCGTTATTGGTCGCATTGATGAAGAACCTTATTTTGATAAGAATGTCGTTAAGGAATATGCGGAAGAATTTAAAAAAGTATTAGAAAACGTTTAATAAGACGTCACCCTGAACTAGTTTCAGGGTCGCATAAATAATGAGATGCTGAAACTAGTTCAGCATGACAAGAACATGACACTAAATCAAAGAGATAAAAAACACATCTGGCATCCGCTTACGCAACATAAACTGCATCCTGAAACCATTGCGATTACAAAAGCTTCAGGTTGTATGTTGTATGATGAAGATGGCAACGAATATATTGATGCTATTGCGTCCTGGTACACCTGCATGTATGGTCATTGTAATCCGTATATTACTGAAAAAGTTGCCAGTCAAATGCAAACTCTTGATCAGGTTGTCTTTAGCGGATTTACTCATGAACCAGCTATAAAACTTTCTGAAGCTCTTATTGACATTCTTCCAGATAACCAAAACAAACTTTTTTTTAGTGATAACGGTTCTACTTCAGTCGAAATAGGTATCAAAATGGCATTGCAATACCATTTCAATCGTGGTGAAAAACGCAATGTATTACTAGCTTTCGAAGATGGGTTTCATGGTGACACGTTTGGAGCAATGAGTGTGTCAGGACTTTCTGTTTATAATGGTCCGTTTGAAGATTTTTTCTTAGAGGTTAAGCGTGTTCCAACACCAAATGGCAAGAATCATGATTTAATTTTAAATCAATTGGAAGCATTAGTTGCTTCCTTCAAAATTGCTGGTTTTGTGTATGAACCATTGGTTCAAGGTGCTGCTGCTATGCAAATGCATCATGCCGAAGGCTTAAATAAAATTCTGAACTTTTGTAAAGCAAACAACATTATCACTGTTGCAGACGAAGTTATGACAGGCTTTGGTAAAACCGGACGCTATTTTGCTTCAGATTATATGAACATTAAACCTGACATTATATGCTTAAGTAAAGCCTTAACTGGAGGTTTGCTACCTATGGCTATTACAAGTTGTTCCCAAAATGTGTATGATGCTTTCTACAGTGATGACATCACAAAAGGCTTATTTCATGGACATACCTATTCTGGCAATCCCTTAGCATGTACAGCAGCTTTAGCTGGAATTGAATTGCTGAAATCTGAAGACATTCAAACGAATATCAAACAAATTATCGCTTCTCATCAACAATTTGGTGAGCATATTCAAAAACACCCTAAGGTTCAGTCTATCCGCCAAACTGGTGTGATTTTCGCTTTAGATTTGGATATTAAAATGGAACGCTACGGAAATTTACGCGATAAACTCTTCCAGTTTTTTATGAACAATGGTGTATTTCTAAGACCTTTAGGAAACACGATTTATATTCAGGCACCTTACGTCATTACAGAAACACAACTGCAAAAAGTGTATCAAACTATTGAAGATGCTTTAGATAGTATTTAGGGCGTTACCACAAGGGTCAGGCTATCCGCTGTATCTTTTTAATAAAAAAAATTAAAAAGGATGCCGCTTCTATCCTTAACGCATAAGTCTTACTTTTGTTTATTAATACCTATCTGATTGTAAAATCAGATTCACAACATAATATTATGAGATGCTGAATCAAGTTCAGCATGACAAAAAATATGCAACAACCCATCTCCATAACTGCTATCTCTTCCATATCTCCTTTAGGAAACGCTCCTGATGATATTTGGAACGCCTATAAAAACGACAGGCATTGTTTTACATTAAAAGATAACAATTGGATTGCAGCTTTAGCTTCAGAACAAAAACAAGAAATTGATAAGCTTAAGCAAACTAATCCAAAATACAAAGCATTAGATGATTCCGTCCTATTTGCGATTTATACTTCCAGACAAGCCATTAAAAATGCCAACTGGAAGGCTTCAGATAACTTCGGAATAAATATTGGATCTTCAAGAGGTGCAACTGCTCTTTTTGAAAAATACCATGCGGACTATCTTCAAAATCACAAAGCTGAAACTCTAACCTCGCCTACCACAACTTTAGGAAATATTTCTTCTTGGGTAGCTCACGATTTGCAAACTAAAGGTCCCGAAATCTCACATTCTATCACCTGCTCAACCGCCTTACATGCGATGCTAAATGGTATTGCCTGGATCAACTCTGGTATGTGTGATAAGTTTTTGGTTGGAGGTAGCGAAGCGCCTTTAACTCCGTTTACGATTGCTCAAATGCAAGCGCTTAAAATTTATGCAAAACCAAATGGTCACACTGAGCGCAGTCGAAGTGCAATCAGACCACTTCTGTACCCAAATCAATCCCTCAACCTCAACAAAACGGAGAACACTATGATTCTGGGTGAAGGTGCTGCAATGGCATGTCTGGAATCTGGTGAACACACACATGCTTTAGCAAAAATTACTGGAATAGGATATGCTACTGAAATTCTCGAACACAATGCGTCTTTATCAACAGATGCGAATTGTTTTCAGCGCTCTATGAAAATGGCTTTAGGCAAATTAAACCCTGAAGATATCGATGTTATTGTCACGCATACTCCTGGAACTATAAAAGGTGATCAAGCTGAAATAAATGCAATTCATAGCGTTTTTTGTAACAAAATTCCTTCTTTAACTACTAATAAATGGAAGATAGGTCACAGCCTTGGTGCTTCTGGACTTTTAAATATTGAAATGGCTATTTTGATGTTGCAAAAACAAGAGTTCATCTCAATCCCTTATCTAAAGACAGAAACACCAAAACACATCACTAATATTATGGTTAATGCTGTTGGATTTGGTGGAAATGCAGTATCTGTTTTGCTTTCAAAATAAAATTGTAAGACATCTTTAAAGGTCTTATATTTCAATATTAATTTTTAATACGAACCTATTATGGAATGGTTTTCAGCTTTAGATGGATTCTCCCAATTCTTTTGGATTATTGCTCTCGTTGGCTCATTGATTTTCCTTTTCGTTATCATCACAACCTTCGCTGGCATTGATGGTGGAAACGATTTAGATACAGATGCAGACGTTGATGCCGACACTGGAATTGGATTTCAATTTATCACCTTTAAAAACCTCGTCGGATTTTTTACCATTTTTGGATGGACAGGTGTTGCATGTCTAAATGCTGGACTATCACAACCAGCAAGTGTAATTATCGCATTTTTTTCCGGACTTCTGATGATGGCTGTCATGGCTTTTATGTTTTTCTCAATGAAAAAATTAGCAGATAGCGGAACTTTAGATTACAAAAATGCTTTAGGTGCCATTGGTGAAATTTATTTAACCGTTGGTCCTAACCGAAGTAAAATGGGAAAAGTAAGCATCAGAGTTCAAGGCACATTGCGTGAACTTGAAGCCTTAAGCGACTCCATAGTAGAACTCAAATCTGGGACAATTGTTAAAGTGGTTGACATCACCAGCAACGGCATTTTAATAGTAAACCAAACAAATAAACCTATAGAACCAATTAAAACACCAACCTATGAACTACCTTCTGACACAACAAAACTTTGATTTAGGCTTTCCAATTGTTATCGTAATTGCGGTACTCATTGTATTTGTCTTTTTTATTATTCTTATTAAACGCTATAAACGTTGTCCTTCCGACAGAATCTTAGTGGTTTACGGAAAAGTAGGTGGTGGACAATCGGCAAAATGTATTCATGGTGGAGCTGCCTTTATTTTTCCTGTCATTCAGGATTATGAGTTTTTAGATTTAACACCAATTTCTATTGAGGTTAACCTCGTGAATGCTTTATCAAAACAAAACATTCGAGTAAATGTACCATCTCGTTTTACCATTGGTGTATCTACTGAACCTGGTGTGATGCAAAATGCTGCCGAACGCCTTTTAGGTTTGGCAATGCAAGATGTACAAGAACTGGCTAAAGAAATCATATTTGGTCAATTGCGTCTGGTAGTCGCGTCTATGGATATTGAGGAAATTAATAACGATCGCGATAAATTTCTAACCAATATTTCTCAAAGTGTTGAAACCGAATTAAAGAAAGTCGGACTGAAATTAATCAACGTAAACATTACAGATATTGTTGATGAGTCTGGCTATATCGAAGCGCTAGGTAAAGAAGCTGCTGCTCACGCAATTAACGCAGCTCGTAAATCGGTTGCCGAAAAAACCAGAGATGGTTCTATTGGTGAAGCTAATGCTGTACAAGATGAAAGAACTCAGGTAGCTGCTGCAAATGCTCAAGCTGTAGAAGGTGAAAACACAGCTAAAATTGCAGTTGCAAATTCTGATTCCTTACGTCGTCAACGAGAAGCTGAAGCTGAACGTGTAGCAATTGCTTCGGAAAAAGTACAAAGCGCAAAAGCACTTCAGGAATCCTATGCTGCAGAAAAAGATGCTGAAACTGCAAGAGCAGAACGCGAACGTTCATCTCAAATGGCTGATGTGATTGTTCCTGCTGAAATCGATAAACGCAAAGTAGAAATTGATGCCGAAGCTGAAGCTGAACGTATCAGAAGAAAAGCAAAAGGTGAAGCTGATGCTATTCTATTTAAAGCGCAGGCTGAAGCTCAAGGTCAGTTTGAAATTTTAACGAAACAAGCTGCTGGTATGGAACAAATTGTAAAAGCTGCCGGAAACTCAAGTCGTGATGCAGTATTATTATTAATCGCAGATAAATTACCAGAACTGGTGAAAACGCAAGCTGAAGCTATCAAGAATATCAAAATAGATAAAGTTACCGTTTGGGATAATGGTAGTAATGGCGAAGATGGAAAATCTTCGACTGCCAACTTTCTTTCAGGAATGTATAAATCAGTTCCACCTTTACAGGAAATGTTTAATATGGCTGGTATGGACTTACCTGAATATTTAAAAGGTAAAGACAAAACCGACTTAGAAGACGCTAAAATAGTACCTAAGAAAAAGGAGGACGACAAAAGTTAGTAACTAAAAAATCCGTTTTTCTAGCGGATTTTTTTATTACATATTACTTTCAACCACGTTGTTAAAAACAATTCATAATTACGACTCCATTTTTAGAATTTAATAATTTTAAATTTTATTTTTGACTTATGAGCGAAACAAGACACAATTGGACTAAAGAAGAAATTCTTGAGATATACAACACACCTTTAATGGAACTGTTATACAAGGCTGCAACGATTCATCGTAAGCATCACGATCCTAATACAGTTCAGGTATCTACATTACTATCAATCAAAACTGGTGGTTGCCCAGAAGATTGTGGCTATTGTCCGCAAGCAGCAAGATATCATACAGATA
>JAAEZL010000139.1 GCA_018222875.1 Algicola sp. | reverse complement strand
GAATATAAATCTATCAAAGCAAAAAGTGAAACGATTTATATTCTAAGCTCCATTATCTTATAACAAATGAATAAGAATTATATCATACCAAATAATTGGTCAATCATTGAAGAAGGATTTGATCCAAGTCACGTTAAATCTTCAGAAAGTTTAATGAGTCTAGGGAATGGTGCCATGGGACAACGTGCAAATTTTGAAGAACAGTATTCCGGACCAACATTTCAAGGAAGTTATGTTGCAGGTGTTTACTATCCCGATAAAACCAGAGTAGGTTGGTGGAAAAATGGGTATCCTGAATATTTTGCTAAAGTCTTAAATGCACCAAACTGGATTGGGATCAATGTGTCAATAAATGATGAAACATTAGATCTAGCTAAATGTATCAAGGTTGAAAAATTCAGAAGAGAACTAAACATGAAAGAAGGTTGGTTGTCAAGAAGTTTTACAGCAACGCTACAGAATTTTGTAGAAGTTAAAGTGGAAACTAAACGGTTTTTAAGCTTAGATATCGATGAAATTGGTGCGATTGAATACAATGTCACTCCTTTAAATAACGATGCTCAAATCGATTTTTCTCCTTACTTAGATAATGGAATTACCAACGAGGATTCTAATTGGGATGACACATTCTGGGATGTCCTAAGCGTCAATCATGAGAATGAACAGGCTTTTATTGTATCCAAAACGATGAAAACGCATTTTTATGTGTGTACGTCTATGCAAACTCAAGTATCTCTTAATGGAACGGTTTTAAAACAAGATAAAATAGTCAATGATACTATTGACAACATTGCTTTTACATATCAGAATCAAGTTTCTAAAGGTGATACGATAACACTTACAAAATTTGGTGGCTATACATCAGATCGCAATCACGATAAGAATGAATTGGTTTCAGTAGCAAAGAAAACACTGAATAAAGTTTCAGAACTTGGTTTTGATGCTTTACTGAAAAAACAAAAGCAGGCCTGGTCAAAAATCTGGGATATGGCAGATATCACTATTGAGGGTGATGTTGCTGCACAACAAGGGATTCGATTTAATATTTTTCATTTAAATCAAACCTACTTAGGTAAAGATGCCAGATTAAATATTGGTCCGAAAGGCTTCACTGGAGAAAAATATGGAGGAAGTACGTATTGGGATACTGAAGCGTATTGCATCCCGTTTTACATGGCAACTAAAGATCAAAACGTTGCAAAAAGCCTTTTAGAATATCGTTACCATCATTTAGGAAAAGCTATTGAAAATGCTGAAAAATTAGGATTTTCTAACGGAGCAGCTTTGTATCCAATGGTAACCATGAATGGCGAAGAATGTCATAACGAATGGGAAATTACATTTGAAGAAATTCATCGTAACGGAGCCATTGCCTTTGCCATTTTTAATTACCATCGTTTTACAGGTGATTACAGTTATATTCCAGAGAAAGGCCTGGAAGTGTTAATAGGAATTGCGAGATTCTGGCACCAACGTGCTAATTTTTCTGAAGCAAAACAGAAGTATGTTATTCTTGGTGTGACTGGACCAAATGAATATGAGAATAACGTCAACAACAACTGGTACACAAATTATATCGCCAAATGGTGTATAGATTATGCCTTAGAAAATATTAAAAAAATAGAGGAGGAGTATAGTTCTGATTATACAAGAATTATGCATAAAGTGAAATTGTCTACATCTGAAATGTCACAATGGAAAGCGGTTGCAGACCAAATGTATTTTCCTTTTGATAACGAACGAAACATCTATTTACAACAAGATGGTTTCTTAGATAAGGAATTAATTACAGTTTCAGATTTACCAAATTCTGAACGACCAATTAATCAAAACTGGTCATGGGATCGAATTTTACGTTCACCATACATTAAACAAGCTGATATTTTACAAGGCTTTTACTTTTTTGAAGATCATTTTTCTACTGAAGAATTAGACCGTCATTTTAGTTTCTATGAACCGTTTACAGTTCATGAAAGTTCATTGTCTCCATGTGTTCATAGTATTCAGGCAGCTAAATTAAATAGAATGGAGCAGGCTTATGAATTCTATTTGCGAACCTCTCGATTAGATTTAGATGATTATAACCACGAAGTTGATGAAGGACTTCATATCACATCTATGGCTGGAACATGGATGAGCATTGTAGAAGGCTTTGGAGGCATGCGTATTGTAAATGATACACTGTCGTTTGAACCTAAAATACCAGAACAATGGGAAGGATTTTCATTTAAAGTGAACTTCAGAAACCAAATTATAAAAGTGAATGCTTGTCAGGATCATACACATTTTGAGCTTGAAGGGACACAAGATTTAGAGATTTTAGTTAATGGAAAAACAATAAAAATTAGTCCGAATAACCTGGTAACCGTTTAAATATTTTCACACTAAAAATAATTATTATGAAAAAACTCATTTATTTATGTTTCTCATGTGTAATCGTTTTTAGTGTGTCTTGTAAAGAAAACACTTCAGAGAAAAACACAGTTAAACAGGAAGAAGCACCACTTGTAAACCAAAGTCAGATTGAACGTATTGAGCCACCAAACTGGTGGATTGGTTTTCAAAATGATGAACTTCAGCTTTTAGTCAAACATACTGATATTGCAAACTACACACCCAGTATTTCATACAATGGTGTTTCAATCGAAAATGTTTCTAAAGGCAATAATAGTAACAACTATGTATTTATAGATTTAAAAATTTCTGAACATGCTTCAGCTGGAACATTCAATATTCGCTTTAAAGATGATGCTGGAGATGAGTTGATTGATGTTTATGAATTGAAAGCACGCGAAAAACCTTCAGATGATTATATAGGTTTTAATAGTTCAGACGCATTATATCTTATAACGCCAGATCGCTTCGCCAATGCAAATTCTAATAACGATTCGCCTTTAGCAATGGAAGGTCAGCCAGAATTACTGGAACGAACAATTGACAGAACGGATCACTATGCTCGTCATGGAGGTGATATTGAGGGTATTACAGCACATCTGGATTACATTTATGATTTAGGTTTTACAGCAGTTTGGCCTCAGCCAATGCTAACAAATAATATGAAGCGAGGCTCATATCATGGCTACGCAATTACAGATTTGTATGAAATTGATCCTCGTTTTGGGACCTTAAAAGAGTATCAGCATTTGTCTCAGAAGTTAAAAGAAAAAGGCATGAAACTTGTCATGGATCAGGTGGCTAATCATTGCGGATTAGAACACTGGTGGATGAAAGACCTGCCTTTTAATGATTGGGTGAATCTTCAGGATAACTATGAAAAACACATTGATAACTGGAATAATAATGTGACTATTAACTCCAATCACAGACGAACAACCAATCAGGACACCTATGCTTCAACCTATGACAGTGAAGGTAATTCTCAAGGTTGGTTTGTTGCCACGATGCCTGACCTGAATCAGCGTAATCCTTTTATGGCAAACTACATCATTCAAAATAGTATTTGGTGGATTGAAACAGCTCAGTTAGATGGTATTCGTCAGGATACGTATCCATATCCAGATAAAGCGTTTATGAGTGATTGGGCTGGAGCTATTATGACTGAATATCCAAACTTCAGTATTGTTGGAGAAGAATGGAGTTACAACCCTCTACTTATTGGGTATTGGCAGGAAGGTGCTAACAATCGTGATGGTTACGATTCTAATTTAAAATCAACAATGGATTTTGCCATGCAGCGAAAAGTAGTGGAAGCACTCAACGAAGAAGAGTCTTGGGATAAGGGTCTGGTAAAAATCTATGAAGGATTAGCAAACGATTTCCATTATGCGAGTCCGAAAGACATCATGGTGTTTCCAGATAATCATGATATGAGTCGCATTTTTACACAATTAAATGGAAATATCCCGAATACAAAAATGGCATTGGCAACTTATGCCACCATGCCGAGAATTTTACAAATGTATTATGGTACTGAAATTCTAATGAACGATTTTGAAAAGCCTGGTGATCATGGTTTAATACGAACAGATTATCCTGGAGGTTGGGAAGGTGACACAAAAAATGCGTTTACAGGAGAAGGTTTGTCTGAAGACGAAAAAGACATGCAGTCGTTTATAAAGAGATTGCTTAATTACCGAAAAAACAGCAAAGCCATTCATGAAGGCAAAACCCTTCATTTTGCACCTGATAATGGTGTTTATGTGTTGACGCGCTCTTTTGAAGACGAAACTGTAGTGCTTATTTTGAATAAAAATGAAGATCCCGTTACTCTTGATTTAAAACGCTATGCTGAAATTGGCCTGGAAGGTAAATCATTGAAAAATATAATTTCAAATGAATCAAATATCTGGAAAGATACTATTACACTTAAAAGCAAAGGAGTTACGCTTTTAACCACCAAAACACAATAATTTGAAACATTTAATTTATATCGTTTTTATTTTCTCACTGATGGCTTGTAAAAATGAGTCAAAAGAAACTACCATTGCCAATAATGAAGAAAGAATAGAATTTTATGAGCTTGACAAAATAAAACTATCTTCAGGAACTCTGCATAGAATAGATAGTTTTCCTTCAAAATATATAATGTCAAGACCAGTAGATGTTTGGTTGCCAGAACATTATTCTGAAGATAAAACATTTGCGGTTTTATATATGCATGATGGACAAATGTTATTTGATTCAACTTCAACCTGGAATAAGCAAGAATGGAAAATAGACGAATGGGCAACAAAATTAATGAACGATAATAAAACGTATGATTTTATTGTGGTAGCACCTCATAACAAGAGCGAAATTAGAAAAAGTGATTATTTCCCTCAAAAACCGTTTGAATCACTTCCGGAAAAAACACAAGATTCACTTTTTCAGGTGTCTAAAAAAGATCACTTAACTATGAATACAATCAATTCTGATAATTATTTAAAGTTTTTAGTACAAGAATTGAAGCCTTATATTGATGAAACATATTCAGTATATACAAATAAAGAGCATACTGCTGTTATGGGATCAAGTATGGGAGGATTAATTTCAATGTATGCAATTTCCGAATATCCTGAAGTATTTGGGTCAGCTGCATGTTTGTCAACACATTGGATTGGAACTTACACTAACGAGAACAACCCTATTCCTAAGGCGTTTTTTGAATATATGAAATCAAATTTGCCAGATGCAAATACACATAAAATGTATTTTGATTATGGTACAAAAACCCTAGATGAAAAATACTTAATTTATCAAGATGAGGTCTCTCAAATTTTAAAAAGCAAAGGATATACAACAAATCTTGAGTTTGATGGTGCAGACCATTCTGAAAATTCATGGAATAAAAGACTAGATCAGCCCTTATTATTTTTATTAGGAAAATAGCTAAATGAAAAAGCACATATACATAATTGTTTTATTTCTGTTTCAAACAGTGTATTCACAGGTGACTTTTGTTGTTAATGAATTTCCTGATAATACTGAAGAATCCATCTATATTTCGGGAGATTTTGAAAACTGGTCAGGAGGAAATGAAGCGTATAAACTAGAGAAAGAAGGGAAAGCCTATTTCATTACGCTCCCTAAACAAGATGATAATATCAATTTTAAGTTCACTCAAGGATCTTGGGATTCGGTAGAAAGAGATGCAAAAGGCAATCCAATAGAAAACCGCATTTATAACTTTGAAAAGCCAAATGACACAGTATATATTAAAATTTTAAGTTGGGATAAAAGTGAAGTTGATCAGTCAACAATGGCTGATAATGTTTTTATCTTATCTGAAGATTTTGAAATTCCTCAGCTTCATCGAAATCGTAGAATTTGGATGTATTTACCACCAAATTACAATTCAGCAAACCAATCGTTTCCTGTAGTTTATATGCACGATGGTCAGAACCTGTTTGATGCAAGCACCTCAAACTATGGAGAATGGTCTGTTGATGAAACTATGAACACATTATATAAAGACAACAACATGAGTTTTATCGTTGTTGGAATCGATAATGGTGAAGATAAACGACTAGATGAGTATTCGCCATGGGTTCATCCAGAATATGGTGGAGGAGAAGGCGAAGCGTATATGGAGTTTATTGTAAATACTTTAAAACCTTACATAGATTCAAACTATAAAACATTAACAGATAAAGCAAATACTGCAATTATAGGTAGCTCAATGGGAGGATTAATTTCTCATTATGCAGCATTAAAACACCCAAATGTGTTTGGGAAAATAGGTGTGTTCTCTCCTGCGTTTTGGTTTGCGTCAGAAGATATTAACGCATTTACAAAAGCCAACGGAAACATCCAGGATACCAAAATGTATGTTTTAGCTGGTGGAAATGAAGGCACTAATACATCAGGTACAGAAATCAGTCAGACGGTTGCTCATATGAATGCGATGACGTCACTTTTAAAAGATACAGGATTCCCGTCTCAAAATATCCAATCTAAGGTCGTTCCTGAAGGGAAACACAACGAAGAGTTATGGCGAACTAATTTTGAAGAAGCGATGCTTTGGTTGTTTCCGGAGAAAATTAAGAAACGAGAATTTATTAGGGTCAACCAAAAAGGGAATACACTTGAAGTTGTTGTTTCTGATGGAAAATACCTGCTTCAATTTTATAATACAGAAATTGTTGAAACCACTTTTATTCCTAAAGGAGAAATTTCAAAAAAACAATCGCATGCAGTTGTTTTAAAACCAAATACTGTATCTACTGAACTTATTGATTCAGATGATGTGATACAATTTAATACATCTGGAATTGCAGTGCATATTCAGAAAGCACCATTTCAAATTACCTATTGGTATAAGGATAAAGAAATTATTTCCGAACGAAATGGTTATCAAAAAAATGATGATTTTGAAACGATACAATTCAATCTGTCAAAAGATGAAGTTTTGTATGGAGG
>JAAEZL010000138.1:6586-7015 GCA_018222875.1 Algicola sp. | reverse complement strand
GTATTATAGGCTCGAAAAAAGAAGGTCGCCTTCGTGCTAAGGAATTTTGGGCTATTAAAGATGTAAATTTTGAACTAAAACGCGGTGAATGTTTAGGTTTAATAGGACATAATGGAGCGGGAAAATCGACGTTATTGAAAATATTGAATGGATTAATTAATCCAGATGAAGGTCGTGTAACTATCAAAGGTCGTGTCGGTGCTTTAATTGAATTAGGTGCAGGTTTTAATCCAATTTTGACTGGACGTGAAAACGTTTATAATAATGGTGCCATTCTTGGTTTTTCGCGTCAAGAAATCGATGAAAAGCTACAAACAATAATTTCCTTTGCAGAACTCGAAGATTTTATTGATATGCCTGTGCAGCATTACAGTAGTGGAATGAAAGTGCGTTTGGGTTTTGCCATTGCTGCCCAAATGGCCCCAGACG
>JAAEZL010000138.1:5043-6576 GCA_018222875.1 Algicola sp. | reverse complement strand
TTGATGTTTTGTTGCCACATACTGCTGTTATTTTTGTATCTCATAGCATGCCGATGATTTCAAGAATTTGTAATCAAGTGATTTTAATGGATAATGGTCACGTGAAATTTCAAGGAGTTGATGTGAGCAAAGCGATTGACTTATATTATTCCAAATTTGCTGTTAACGAAAGTAATGTTGTTTTTGATGATAAGAGTGTTAGTTTGGTAAATGCTGATATTATAGATGCAAAAAAAATCAATGATTTATCTCAAATCATCTGGAATACAGAACTTAAAGTTGCATTCGAGTTCCAATTAAACAATTTGAATGAAATCCCAGTTTTTAATTTGACTATTTTTGATAAAGAACAGAGACCAGTAGCTTTGTTAACACCTAATAAGCCAAGTGTTTTGAAAATGACTACGGATAAAACCATTAAGTTTGAAATTGTACATCCTAATATTCAATTATCGAAAGGGATTTATTCTGTTAATATTTCAGTGAATAGTTCAATCACAAATGAACCATTATTAAGAATTAACAATATTCTTGATTTTCAGGTGCTTAGTGATTTGGAAACCTGGCCGCCATTTTTGTTGGATTCAAATTTTTATAGTTGCTAATGTTAAAAATGTTTCATAAAAATACTCCTAAAATATTTTGTATTGGTTCTGGAAAGACTGGAACAACATCTATTGAAAAAGCTTTAAGCGATTTAGACTATAAAATGGGAGATCAAGCATCAGGTGAATTATTGTTAAATGCTTATGCTAATCGTGATTTTAAATCAATTGTCAAGTTTTGTAAATCGGCTGATGCATTTCAGGATGCACCATTCTGCTTTCAGCATACTTTCATGTTTTTAGATCAGCATTTTAAGGATGCGAAATTTATATTGACTGAACGTGATTCCGATCATCAATGGTACCAGTCCTTGGTTAATTTTCACACTAAACTGTTTGGAAATGGCTCAAGAACTCCAAACTGGCAGGATTTAAAAGCTACCCAATATCGATATCCAGGTTATGTGGCAGAGGTAAGGAAGCGAGTATTTGGTATAAATGAAGATGAAAATCCTTATGACGAAAAAAAGTTAAAAGCCTATTATAATACACATAATGCATCGGTAAAAGATTACTTTAAAAATAAAACGAATTTATTAGTGTTGAATGTGTCCGATAAAGATGCCTATTTTCGCCTATGTGAATTTTTAGAAAAAAAACCTTTATACGAGACATTTCCGTGGGAAAATAAAACAAGTGAACTCTAATGATTAACGTAACCAAAACATTTCTGCCACCTCAAGAAGAATATCAAGCCATTTTGAAACGAGCTTGGGATGCTGAATGGATTACCAATCGTGGTGTATTAGTCAAAGAGTTGGAAGCTAAACTAAAGTCCTATTTAGGAGTGAAAAACCTTTTGGCAATGACTAACGGAACGTTACCATTGCAGATTGCAATCAAAGCTTTAGGATTGAAAGGGGAAATTATCACCACACCTTTTAGCTATGTCGCAACGACAAGCAGTATTGTTTGGGAAGGATTGACA
>JAAEZL010000138.1:3378-5033 GCA_018222875.1 Algicola sp. | reverse complement strand
AACGATAGATGAAACTAAAATTGAAGCAGCCATCACACCTCATACCTCGGCGATTTTAGCGACTCATGTTTTTGGCAATCCATGCCATGTTGAGGCGATAGAGAAAATAGCTAGAACCCATAAATTGAAGGTTATTTATGATGCCGCACATTGTTTTGGCGTCACATATAAAGGTCAATCGATATTTAATTATGGAGATGTGTCCACCTGTAGTTTTCATGCTACCAAGTTGTTTCATACAGGAGAAGGAGGTGCCATATTTTGTAAAGATGAGTCGTTCCTAGACGTTTTGTTTTATCATCACAATTTTGGGCATCGCGGCAAAGAGGAGTTTCAAGGGGTTGGCATCAATGCAAAGATGAGTGAAATGCAAGCAGCTTTGGGACTTTCTGTATTGCCATATACTGATGAGTTAATTGAATCTAGAAAGAATACTGTCAGTTTGTATGATGAGTTGTTAAAGGATTCGAATTTGATAAGTTTTAAAATTCGGCCGGAAACCACGTGGAATTTTAGCTATTATCCCATTATTTTTCATAACGAAAAACAGTTACTACAAGTCCTCCAATCCTTGAATGAACAAGCCGTATTTCCTAGACGTTATTTTTATCCAAGTCTAGAGACTTTACCTTATGTTTCTGGCAAAGCTGTTGATATATCAAGTTCCATTGCGAGTCGTGTTTTATGTTTGCCTTTGTTTTTTAAAATGGAAAAAGCATTAATAAAAAAGATCGCGCTAATTATTAAGAATCAGTTATGGCAATAGCAATTATGCAACCGTATCTTTTTCCTTATATAGGATACTTTCAACTTATTCATTCTGTGGAAAAGTTTGTTTTTTATGATGATGTAAATTTTATCAAACGAGGCTGGATTAATAGAAATAAACTATTAATTAATGGTAAAGAATCACTGTTTAGTGTCCCATTATCAAAAGCATCACAAAACAAACTAATTAAAGACATAGAATTACTTGACTTTTCAAACACTAAACAAGTCATTCTTAAGAACTTGGAATATAACTATAAAAAAGCACCTTTTTTTGATGAGACTTATAGTCTTGTTGAGTCAGTTTTTGATACACCATTTAGAACTATTTCTGAATTAGCAATGGAAAGTATTACCTCGATTTCTCATTATTTAGAATTGAAAACTATATTTGAAGTAAGCTCTGAAGTTTACGCAAAATCAAGAGGTTATGAAAAGGCTATGAGATTGATAACTATATGTAGAAGTAATAATTGCAAGAATTACATCAATCCAGCTGGAGGTAAGGAATTATATAATCACGAATATTTTCATGAACAGAATGTAAATTTGTTATTCTTGGAGAATGAATTAAAAGCTTACAAGCAATTTAAGAATACACCTATTGTTGGATTATCAATAATTGATGTTCTTATGTTTAATTCAAAAAAAGATACTCAAAAATTAATAGAATCCTATAAATTAGTATAGTTATGGCTAAAGTTGTAATTTTTGGAATACTCGATACTGCGGAATTGGCTCATTTTTATTTGAATCACGATAGCGAGCATGAGGTTGTTGCTTTTACAGTTTCCGAAGCGTATATAGAAAAACCTACTTTCAAAGGTCTACCGGTTATTCCATTTGAAAATATTACCTCTATCTACCCTCCTGAATCATATCATATG
>JAAEZL010000138.1:0-3368 GCA_018222875.1 Algicola sp. | reverse complement strand
TATCATATGTTTGTGCCCATGACAGCAAAAAAAATGAATCAATTAAGAGAGAAGATTTATCTTCAAGGTAAGGGTAAAGGTTATAAATTTGTCAGTTATGTAAGTAGTAAAGCAACTGTTTTTAACAATGAAATTGGTGAGAATTGTTTTATCTTGGAAGATAATACTATTCAACCTTTTACAAAAATTGGTAATAATGTGGTGCTATGGAGTGGTAATCATATTGGGCATCATGGTGAAATCAAGGATCATGTTTTTTTTACATCCCATGTTGTTATGTCTGGACATTGTATAATTGAACCCTATTGTTTTTTTGGTGTGAATGCTACCATAAGAGACTATTCACATTTAGCAAAAGGAACCTTGCTTGCAATGGGAGCGAGTCTAACAAAACAAATGACAGATGAATGGAGTGTTTATGTAGGTAATCCGGCTAAAAAATTGGAGGGAAAAGTAAGCCATAAAATGTATTAATATATGAATTGGGAAAAAAAGGGACTAATATTTAAACCTAAAGATAATCAAACTTGGAGTATTTCACATGCTCAGGTGCCTTTTGCATTATACTTAAAAGATGACCTTCTAAGAATTTTTTATGCAACTCGAGATAAAGATAGTAGCTCTTCAGTATGTTTTATCGATGTCGATCCTCAAGAACCTTCTAAAATTTTATATGAGCACAATACTCCTGTTTTAAGTAAAGGAACACCAGGGACTTTTGATGATGCAGGTACAATGCCATCATGGTTTTTGTTTGATCGAAACAAACTATACATGTATTATACAGGTTGGAATAAGAGTGCTTCAGCTTCATATAGATTGTCAATTGGGTTGGCGGTAAGTGAAGATCAAGGAAGAAGTTTTAAGAAACTCTATAAAGGTCCTATAATGGATCGAGCTAAATATGACCCAATTTGGGTAGGTCAGCCATGTGTAATTAAAGAGGATGATATATGGAAAATGTGGTATTTGAATTGTGAAAAAATAGAGATGATTAACGATCATCCTGAACCTTTTTATAACATAAAATACGCGCATTCCAAAAATGGTGTGGATTGGGAGAGAACTAATGATGTTTGTATCGACTTTGATTTTGGTAAGATTGACGCTATTGGACGACCTTGTGTTTATAAGGAAGATGGTATATACAAAATGATACATTCCAATAGGAAAGCCATAGGTTATAGAAATGACAAATTGGCGAGTTACTCAATAGGTTATTCAGAATCAAAAGATGGAATTTCTTGGAAAAGACTCGATCATCTCGCTGGAATTGCTAAAAGTAAACAAGGTTGGGATTCTGTAATGATGGAGTATTGCACAACTTACATAAATCAGGGTAAGAGATATTTGATTTATAATGGTAACGGTTTTGGTGCTTCAGGCTTTGGTTATGCAATTCAAATTGAGAAGTAATGATCAAATACATTCATTTAGGTTATCCCAAAAATTTTTCTACTTCGCTTCAGCGTGATTATTTTTCAAAACATCCTGACTTATATCATTTAGGTATAGGATTGGAAAATAACCTAGGATATCGTGATTCAACTGTTGAAAAAACATTGGAAGTGTATTTGAAAAGTTGTAAATACTTTAAATATAAGGAAGTTGAAAAACATATTCAAGATCATTTTCAAGACGTATTCTTAAAGTCGAAAAATCAAGGATATCGCGCTGTTGGCATATCAGCAGAGCATCTTAGTTTTGCGTTTACATATGATGGTCTTGGCGCTAATGAGAAATCCGAACGATTGTTTAAGATTTTCGGTCCTCAGACTAAAGTTATTATGATTATCAGGAATCAATTTGATTTAATAAAATCTCTGTATCGAGAATATGTGAGGGTTGGTTTTGCTGGTGACTTTTCGCATTTTGTCAAATTTTTGTATAAATATCAAGATAGGAATTTCGTTTACGATTTGCGATATGATTATGTTTATAAGACGTATTCAAGTTTATTTGGGAATGAGAATGTAGGGTTGTTTTTCTTCGAGAATTATCGAAACGATAAGGGTCAATTAATCAAAGTTAGTAGCGGAATGCCAAAACTTTATCATGATTTAAATACTTTTCTAGGTCTTTCACAAACAAAAATGGAATTTGGCCACTATAACGAGGCTATTCCATCAAATAAAGTAACGTTGAAAGCAAAGTTGAATCAAGCAAATACTCATGATATTGGGAATAGTTTGATGGAAACAGCTGAAAAACACCGTATCAAAAAATACTTAGAAGAAGATTTAAATTTTTTTGAAGAAGAACACGAAACATACTCCGACGTTCAAAAAAAGCGATTTTTAATAAAACAAACCCTAGATTCAAAGCTACAACAACCTTTATCTTATGATGTTGATAAAAAGTTTTCTTCTTTTTTTAAGCGTTTTTATGAGTATGGAAATTCTGAGCTTGCTAAAAGTATAGAAATTGAGTTACCGAAAGCTTATGCAAATCTTAAGTTTTAAATTCTATGAATCAGATACTTCTTAGTATATCCGTAACGACCTATAATCACGAAGCCTATATTGAGCAGTGTTTGGATAGCCTATTGATGCAAAAAACTAATTTTCAATATGAGATTATATTGGGAGAGGATGATAGTAGTGATGCAACCCGACATATTTGTCAACGTTATGCAAATACCTATCCAGATAAAATACGTTTGTTTCTTCGTTCACGAAAGGATGTGATCTATATTAATGGAAATCCTACTGGTCGCTTTAATTTTATCGAAAACTTAAAGGCTGCCAAAGGGAAATATATCGCACTTTGCGAAGGTGATGATTATTGGACAGATCCACTAAAACTTCAGAAACAAGTTGATTTTTTGGAAAATAACCTTAATTTTAGTTATTGTGGCTCGAGCTATCAAGAACTTCAGAAAGATATTTTTAGAAAAGTGTTATTACAGAAGGAAGTATATTCATTCGAAGATGTTATTAATAAAAATGTGATTTGCACAGCTTCTTTAATGTTTAGAACTGAATGTTTGAACAATTTGCCTTCTATTTTTACAGCTATTCCAGCTGCAGATTGGTATTTACAGTTACATTGCTTGCAAAATAAAAAGGCCTATGTTTTTTCTGAAGAGATGGTTGTTTACAGAAAGCATGGTAGTTCCATTTGGAGTTCTTTAAGTAGACAAAAAATGGGAATTAATGGTGTAAATACATTAAAAGCTTTTAAAAAGGTTTTTCGCTCAAAGGAAAAACGGTACTTGATTAGTCAAGCGATTAAAAAGAGAAAGAAGGAGTTTGGTTTGGATTCTTATTCTAGGTTTAAGCAAATACTAAAAAAAATAAAACAAAGACTAATTTGAAAATAGCCATTTTTTCGCCGAACAGAAATCCCTATTCAGAAACATTTATTCA
>JAAEZL010000137.1 GCA_018222875.1 Algicola sp. | reverse complement strand
TGATTTTTAGTTGGTATTTATGGAGTTTTTCAAGATCGTAAATATACAAGGTTTCATTGGTCAATAAAAACTGATTTATTAACAATTTTGGAAGTTTAATAGGTCTTATATCTTCATTTTTCTTGTGTTTGAAGTACAACTGATTGTCTTTTTTTAAAATAAGATGACCATCGCTTTTTGATAGTTGCGTAAAGCCTGTATTTTCAATCTTAGAAATCATACTGCCAAAATAGTTGTATTGGTACAGATAGTTTTCAGTTAAAAGCCAGCAATAATTGTAATCACTTTCTAAATCTAATACTAAGGATTGTACAGGAACTGCAGAGAACCGGGTTTTATTAGTTTTGTAGTCGTAGAGCTCCAGTTTTTGAAAATCGGCATTAAACATCCACAACGTATTGTCAAATCCGGTAGAGACATGACTCACATACTTATAAGGTTGTATGGTATTGAAATCAATTTTAAAGATTTCTGCTAAGCGATTATCTAAAATAATGACCATATTGAAATCCTGATAAAACAAATTAATTTTCAACGGATTAAACGTGTTGGCTGAAGTAATGTCTCCCAATTGGTAATTACTGTAATTTATTAAGTGTCCATCCTTTTTTAGTTTGTAAATAATTGTATCGTCGATATAGTAAAAGGTTCCAAAATTATCAACATCGACAATCTGATCTACTTTTAAATCCGTAGAACTTATAAGCGTAGCATCAATAGTTTCCTGACTATCGATGGTCATTGAAATGAAAAAGCAGATGTAAATAAGATAACGCATACAGATTTGAAAAGTACAAAAATCAAACCATTTTTAGCAGATTAATTTATACCCAAACCCTCTAACGTTTAAAATTTGAATAGAATTGTCTTTGCTTAGCTTTTTACGAAGTTTAGTAATGAAAACATCCATACTTCTGGCATTGAAGAAATCGTCGTTTCCCCAAAGTTTGTTTAAAATTAGCGAGCGATCTAATACCTTATTTTTGTTTTTTACAAGATGAAAGAGCAAATGTGATTCTCTATGTGTAAGTTGTATATGATCGTCGTCTTCAAATTGTAATGTTTGCTTAGGGAAATCGAAAGTGTAATTGCCTAATTGAAGTTTTTCAGAAGTCTTCTGAAGGGTTGTTCTATTGAGTAAATTATTGATTCTAACAATGAGTTCCTCCATGCTGAAAGGTTTTTTCAAATAGTCATTTCCACCAATTGAGAAGCCTTTCACAACATCTTGAGTTTGAGACTTAGCGGTTAAAAAAATAATAGGAATCGTCTCGTCGATAGCTCTGATATCTTTAGCCAAGGTAAAGCCATCTTTTTTAGGCATCATAACATCTAAAACCAGTAGTTCAGGTCGTTTTGTTTGGTAGGTTTCCAAAGCTGTTTCTCCATTGTCACATAATAATACATTAAAGTTTCTGGTTTCTAAACTCTCTTTGATTATTTGCCCTAATGCAGGTTCGTCTTCAGCAAGTAAAATGGTTGTTTTATGCATTTGGCAATACGATTTTGAAGGTTGTTTTTTGTTTGTCTAACTGAATTTGAATTGTTCCGTTATGTTTTTCTATTATTTTTTTAGTGTAATATAACCCTATTCCAAAGCCTTTAATATCATGTGTATTGCCTTTTGGGACACGATAAAATTTTTCAAATACACGATTAATATTGGCTTTTGTTAGTGTTGTTCCGTTATCAGAAATAGCGATTTCTATGTGTGATGATTTATTTTTGACTAACACTTCTATTTGATTACCTCCATATTTGAAAGCATTATCAATAACATTGTTGATAGCATTTTCAAAATGAAAGATGTCTACGTTAAGAAATAGATTATCATCGATATCGTAATTAACCGATTTGTCATTTTGCATTTTATGTTTTTCAATGATTGTGGTTATCACTTCTGAAATATTATAACGGTCTTTATTAAGTTCTAAATTTTCACTGTCTAACGTTGCAGTCTCCAGAAGTTTTTCAACCATTGTGTTTAATTTAGATAGCTGATTGTTAGACATATCTAAATATGTTTTTGTTTTTTCTTTATCGTCAATTACATTAAAATTCTGAATACTTTCTAAAGCAACGCCAATTGTAGAAATTGGTGTTTTAAATTCGTGAGTGATGTTACTGATGAGGTCGTTTTTAACTTCAGATAACTGCTTTTGCTGTTTGATGATTTTTAACAGGTAAAACAAGCAGCTTATTACCGCCAAAATGAGTAATGTAGAAAGTGAAATGCCTAAAAGACTACGTTTAAATGTTTCTTTAACCGGATTTTCAAAATATAATGTAATTGTTTCGTTTGCTTTTAGATAGGTTGTTTTAGCGTTTTTTTTGACAGGAAATTCAGCTTGACTATTAGATTTAGTGGTATGTAATATATCTTCATTTTTGAAGTGAGTCACATAAAAATCATTGTCCACACCTTTGTTTTTTAGCTCTGAAACAAGTAAAGAATCTAGTTTTTTATAATCTATAGAATCCTGCTGCATAGCAATGTAAATTGTAGAAAGTCCCTTAATTAGTTTTAGACTATCCCTTGATTTTTTGCCCCAGAATACTTTATTGGTTGTTACAGATTGTTCATCTTTATTCAAGGTTAATCCCTTTTTTTTGTCTTCAGAAAGCTGCGTAAATTTTTCAACTTTTATGGAATCTCTAGAAATAATTTTTTTATTAATACTATCTTGATAAGAATTAAAAAATTCATTAAAAGCACCAACTTCCAAGCTGTCAAATTCAGATGGATCATCTCCAGAAACATCAATCGAAGTGATTTTAAATATTGAATCGGGTTCGCTGCTTTGGTCTTTGATACTTTTTACTTTGTTTCTGAACGGTTTTAATAAGGTATCCCATTCTACACCACTGAAATCAGGTTTACTATTAGCATCAGAGGAATTCACAATAGTTAAAAAATTATTTTTTGAAAGTATGGTATAATAGGTTTCTACCGCATTGTCTAAACTCCATTGTATGTCATTATAAACGTGTTGTTTATTGGCTTGATAATTTTTGTAATTCCAAAATACCTGAATTGCGATCGTGCTAATTATTACAAAAACAATAAGATATAAGATGTATTGATAACGTTTATCGTTCATAATTCAAATGTATATGTTAAAATGCTTAAAAACTAATCGGTTAACACACGTTAACACTAGTTAACTATAAGCGATGAATTTGACATTTATATTTGTGGAATATTAATCTTAAAATCAATACATATGAAATCAGTAATTACAATGTTATTTTTATTCGTAGCAACCATGAGCGTTGCCCAAAAACAGAATGTTAATCTTTCAGAAACATCACAAGTAACAACATTTAGCGATTTTAAAATTTCGCTTACAGTGGATTCAGCAGAAGACATTGAATCCAAATTCAAATTAGAAGATATTAAAGATCTACTCAATAAAGTGGATGAAGATGAAAATGTTTCGTTTGAAATTATTTGCAATGGAAACCAAATGTCTAATGGAAAAAAAAGCAGACTGTCTTATAACGTAAATGGTAATTCAGATAATATAAAAGACTTTTTGAAAACCATAAGAAAGATCAGAAAAGGAGCCATTAACTATTACAATAACAGACAATAATCATGAGAGCGTATATAAGTTTATTAGTCGTAGCTATACTTTTTGTTTTTACTAAAGTGGACGCACAAGACTTTCAAGGTGTAGCCGTTTATAAATCCCATCGTAAGGTTGATTTAAAAATGGATGAGGCTGATGAAAATGCTGAGATGAAAAAGCAAATTCAGGAACAATTAAGGAAACAGTTTCAGCAAGAATACACCTTGACTTTTGATAAATATCAATCGTTATATAAAAAAAACGACAAATTAGCAGCTCCATCGCCTTCAGTTAGTGGGATAAAAATTACAATTTCTGAAGGATCCGATTTATTGTACAAAAATATTAAAGAGAACAGGTATAGTAACGCAACTGAAATATTTGGTAAGCTTTTTTTAATTAAGGATAGCTTAGTAAATAGGAAGTGGGAACTCATAAACGAAACTAAAAACATTGGCCTTTATACCTGTTATAAAGCCGTGTTTAAAGATTCGTATGAAACTCAGACGATTACTGACGGTGAAGAATTTGAAACTGTAACAAAAGATAGAACAACAACAGTATGGTACACACCTCAAATTCCTGTATCCCATGGTCCGATGGATTATCATGGGTTACCAGGTTTAATTATGGAGATTAATGATGGAGAACTAACTTTGGTTTGCACTAAAATTATAATTAATCCTGAAGACGAGATAAATATAAATGAACCTACAAAAGGAAAAGAGGTTACTCAAGAGGAATACGAAAAAATTATGGAAGATAAGAATAAAGAAATGATGGAGCGTTTTCACTCAAGACGGGATGATGGAGAAAGAAGGGTTATTAAAATTGGAGGTTAAATTTAAGAATACTTTAACTTTCATAGAATTAACTAATCCATAGTTTTTAAGTCTAACCTGTTTTTATGCGCTATTTTTAATGCATTAATTTTAGATATAAAGATTATGAAATCCACAACCATTACGCTTTTACTAGTTCTACTTTTTATAAGCGGTTCACTTTTAGCTCAAGATTTTCAAGGCCAGGCCATTTATCAAACCAAAACAACTATGGATATGAGTGATTTTGGTGGAGGCCAAATGAGCGATCAACAAAAAAAGATGATTGCTGAACGTATGAAAAGTATGCTCGAAAAAACATACGTGTTAAACTTTAACCGTAGTGAATCTACCTATAAAGAAGAAGAAAAACTGGACGCTCCTGGTTCTGGTGGTAGTCCTTGGAGAGGAATGATGAGTAGCTTTACAGGTGGTCCTCAATATAAAAATGTTAAAGAAAATATCATTTTGCAGGAGCAAGAGTTTTTTGGAAAACAGTTTCTGGTTAAGGATTCATTACCAACATTAGAATGGAAACTTGAAAATGAAACGAAACTCATTGGTCAATACACCTGTTTTAAAGCTACTACAGTAAAACCTGTTGATGAAATGGATTTTATGAGCATGCGAAGACGAGGGAGAGATAATGACGAAAAAAAAGAAGGAGAAACTGTAAAAGATTCAACAAGTTCAGATAATCCACTTGACGAAATGGAAGTTCCAAAATTTGTAGTAGTAACGGCCTGGTACACGCCTCAAATACCTGTGAGTACTGGTCCAGGTGAATATCACGGACTTCCGGGTTTAATTTTAGAAGTTACAGCAGATCGTACAGTCATATTATGTACTAAAATAGTTATGAATCCTCAGGAAAAAGAAGAGATAAACAGACCAGACACAGGTGAGGTTGTAACTCGAGAAGTTTACAATACCATTATGAAAGAAAAAATCGAAGAGATGCGAGAAATGTATGGTGGTAGAGGCGGAAGAGGACGAAGAGATTAACTGGATTCACGTTTCAATTTTTAAAGAGAAATAATAAAAGAAATACAATACTACAAATGAGAAATTTATACTTACTAGCGTTACTTCTTATAACAAGTGTAGCAAATTCGCAAATTACTGTTCAAGGAGTCGTGAAAGATAGTATTGGGTCACCTCTGGAACTGGCTAATGTAATAGCCATCAATAAGGAAACAAACGCAATGGCATCTTATGCCATATCAAATGACAAAGGTCAATATAAATTAGATCTCGATAAAAATAAAACCTTTATCATACAAGTTAGCTATATTGGAATGAAATCGGTTTCTGATGAACTAGCCACGAAGGAAGACGATATTACTAAAGATTTTACCCTTCAGTATGATAATGCACTTGATGCTGTGGAGCTGACTTATGAAATGCCAGTCACCATAAAAGGAGATACCTTAGTATATAATGCTGATTCTTTTAAAGATGGTTCTGAGCGGAAACTTGAGGATGTCCTTAAAAAGCTTCCTGGTGTTGAAATAAATGACGACGGACAAATTGAAGTCGAGGGAAAAGTTGTCAATAAATTAATGGTTAACGGTAAGGATTTTTTTGATGGTGATTCTAAACTCGCAACCAAAAACATTCCATCAAATGCGGTCGATAAAATTCAGGTTTTACGTAACTATTCAGAAATTGGTCAGTTAAGTGGTGTTCAAAACAACCAGGATAATGTGGCTATTAATATTAAATTAAAGGAAGGTAAAGAAAACTTTTGGTTCGGCGACGTCACTGCTGGAGCAGGAACAGCACCAGATAAAGAATTATATTTAGTACAACCAAAACTCTTTTATTACAGTCCGAAATACAGCATCAATGTCATAGGCGATATGAATAATATAGGAGAAGTCGCTTTAACCAATCGGGATATTAGAAATTTTGGTGGTGGATTTAGACGTCCTAGTCAAAGTAGTGGTACGAATATTGATCTTGGAGATAATGGACTTGGAGGGTTGACCAATCTTGGCAATGCTCAGGCAATTGAAACAAAACTCGCAGCTACAAACTTTAGTTATTCGCCTAATAAAGCTTTAGACCTTAGTGGCTTTTTGATATACAACAGTAGTCGCTTAACAACTCGTGAGGAAAGTTTTATCAGATATATAGATCCTAATTTAGGGATACCAAATGAAGAAACAGTGCAAACAGGCAGAGAAGCCACAAATCAAGGCATTGCCAAATTAAGCGCTTCTTACAAACCAAATTTCAATAATCAGTTAGATTATGATTTGCTGGGACGTATGTCAAATGATTCTGAAAGACAAAGCGAAGTGTCATCTGTTGTTGGAAGTACCAATCAGTTAAATGAGGTAACACCTTTTAGTATCAATCAAAACTTAAATTATTACTATACATTAGATGAGAAAAATATTTTTGCTCTTGAAGCACAGCACTTGATTAAAGATGAAGATCCGTTTTACAATGCATTACTTGTTAATGATCCAACAAATAATGATGCACCTCCTCAAGATCAGGATGCTTTTGACAATACTGCTTCAGCGCTGGGATTTGACAGAGATCAATTTGGATACAATCTTAATCAGGACCGACGAATCAAGTCGAATCAATTAGATGCCAAAATAGATTACTATTACATATTAAATAACAAGAGTAATATTAATCTAACCTTCGGGAC
>JAAEZL010000002.1:73756-95243 GCA_018222875.1 Algicola sp. | reverse complement strand
AGAGTGTTACCTTGACAGGGTAGAAGTCACTGGTTCGAATCCAGTATGACCCACACTATGTAAAAAATCCATATGAAAATATGGATTTTTTTATTTGTTGTATGCCTACGTATCGCATGGCTTTAGATACATAAATCTATAATATATCTAAAACTCTTTCTAATGCCATGCCTCTTGAGCCTTTTATAAGAAGATATTTATGTTTTAAGGGAAAGTTGATTAAATGAGTTTTTAAGTCTTCAAAAGATTCAAAACGTGCCACATTGCTAGAGTCATTCTTAGTGTTGAAAAAATGCTTTCCTACCAGGTAAATGTGTTCAATATTAAACTTTTGGGCGTATTCTGAAATGGATTGATGTTCTGTTTCGGAATCTTTTCCCAATTCAAACATGTCTCCAAGAATAGCTATTTTATCAGAACCGTTTAGTTTTCCGAAATTATCTAAAGCAGCCATCATGCTGGTGGGATTGGCATTATAGGCATCTAATATGATTTTGTTAGATGCTTTTTCGATAATCTGAGAACGATTATTTGAAGGGATATAATTCCCAATAGCTTTAGATATTAAATCTTTATTTACTTTAAAATACTCACCAATAGCTATTGCAACAGCTATATTATTAAAATTATAAGCACCCGTTAAATGCGTTTTAATTTCGGTATCATCAAATGTAATGGTAATGAATGGCTGAACACTAATCAAAGACATATTAGAACCAAAAAGAACTGTTTTATTATAATCACCTATCTGTTCGATTTGTTTTTCGTCATTTTTATTAATGAAAATGGTTTTATCATGTGACTTGAGATGGTCATATAGTTCTGATTTACCTTTTATCACACCTTCAAAACCTCCAAAGCCTTCCAAATGAGCTTTGCCAAAATTAGTAATCAGACCATAGTCTGGTAAAGCAATATTCGCTAAGAACTCTATTTCTTTTTGATGATTTGCTCCCATTTCAACAATGCCAATTTCGGTATCACTTGTAAATTCTAACAAGGTTAGCGGAACTCCAATGTGATTGTTTAAATTTCCTTTTGTAGCACATATTTTATAAGTGGTAGATAACACAGCGTTAATTAACTCTTTAGTTGTGGTTTTGCCATTACTTCCTGTTAGCGCAATGATTGGCGTATTCAATACTTTTCTATGATGAGTGGCTAATGCTTGTAGTGTATGCAGAACATTATCAACTAAAATGCATTGCTCATGTTTAGCATATTGTGCTTCGTCAATGATGACATAATTAGCGCCTTTTTTTAAGGCTTCTGAAGCAAATGTATTTCCATTGAAATTATCTCCTTTTAAAGCAAAAAACAGACAGCCTGATGTTATTTTTCTTGTATCTGTAGAAACAGAATTGCACTCTAAAAAGGCATTGTAAATATGTTCTATTGTCATAAAATAAATTTAAATAAAAAAGTCCTAACGTACATCGTTAGGACTTTTTTATTTATTTAAAAACTATATTAATTTCTTTTCTTTCCGCCTTGAGATTTTGAACCTATTCTAGACATTGCACATCTAAACCCAATATAGTCAGTTGCCATATCTTGTGGGAAATATCTACGTTGAGCAGGATCAATCCAATAAGCTCTATCTCTCCATGAACCACCTTTGTAAACTCTTACCTCGTCGTTAATTAAAGATGTTCTTTGGTTTGAAGTGTCATATTCCTTAATCATTTGTCCTGTAGAATCTCTCTGAATGTTATGCTTAGGGGAATTATACATTTTTCTTGTCATAGCAGCTTCTGCATCTTCATCTTCTTCTTCATCAAAATTAGTAGCATAGCTTCTCGAAGATCTTGCATCTCCATCTCTGAAGTTTC
This sequence comes from Algicola sp., assembly GCA_018222875.1. Taxonomy (GTDB): domain Bacteria; phylum Bacteroidota; class Bacteroidia; order Flavobacteriales; family Flavobacteriaceae; genus Psychroserpens. The sequence goes on along the minus strand of JAAEZL010000002.1, from coordinate 93,411 downwards.
TGTTATCACTTCTGTCGAAGTTCGTTCTTAAATATGTTTCATCTTCATCCACAGGAACTTGTAAAATTTCTCCAGGTAAATTTCTGGCTACTACTTGTCCGTTACTTAATGTATCAAACACAATTTCATCAGGAGTTACAACTTTTACTGTTCCATCTTCATTAATGGCATTTTTAGTATAAACATTACCTCTGTAATAGTTAAAATCACTAAACTCATCATCAACGATTGGACGATAAACATCCGCTACCCATTCGGCAACATTTCCAGCCATATCATATAAACCATAGTCATTAGGCTCATAACTCATCACTTGTGCAGTAATATCAGCTCCATCATCAGACCATCCTGCGATTCCGCCGTAATCACCTTTACCTTGTTTAAAGTTAGCTAATTGATCTCCTCTGGTTTTTCTTTTCCCTGAACGTGTGTATTGTCCATCCCAAGGATATTTCTTACGACCTCTGTACACATTAAAACTTCGTAATTCGCTCATTCCTAAAGCGGCATATTCCCACTCTGCTTCAGTTGGAAGTCTATAATCAGGAGGAATAATACCAGATTCTCTTCTAGCGTAGTTATTAATAGTGTCACCAGCTGCAGTAACCTGAACTCTTTTTCTGGATTTTGACGGGTTTATAATACTGTCGTTTCCACCATAAGTTAATGTAGGTGCATTAATATACGTGTCGGTATTAAAATTACTGTCTGCCGAAGATGTTAAATGTGAGTCTCTTTCTAAGTAACCAGCCTCTTGAAGATCCATTTCAGCAACTCTGTCGGTTCTCCAGTTTGCAAATTCTACAGCCTGAATCCAACTTACACCTACAACAGGATATTCTCCATAACCAGGATGACGTAAATAATTTTCGGTCATCATTTCTGCATAACCTAAACGGTTTCTCCAAACTAAAGTATCTGGTAAAGCACCTTGATAAATTAATCTGTAATTTTCTTCTTCTGGTGGATATGTTCTTTTTATCCAATCAAGATATTCAGTGTACATCTTATTGGTAACTTCTGTTTCGTCCATATAGAATGACTGAACATGCTGTTGATTTGGAGTATTATTCCAATCATGCATCACATCATCCTGAACTTTACCCATAGTAAAAGTTCCTCCTTCAACAAATACTAAACCAGGACTTGTTTCTTGTTCTTGGAACTTGTCATTGTATTGAAAACCACCATTTTTATCATTAATTTTCCATCCTGTGGCTCTAGAACTGTTCTTGTCTGAAGAATTTCTGCTACAACCAACAATTGTTAAAGATATCATTAGGGCTAATAGTACCTTTAGGTTTAAGACGTTTTTCATATCCATACTTTTAAGTAAGCTAATTAAATTTTAGAGACGCAATATAGCAATTAAAGGTAAATTAACAACATTTTTTGGCAAATAGATTGAAAAAAAGTTGCATTTCATCCTGTTTTTCATGCAATATAACGGACTTTTACTCAGTTAATCGATGTATTTTGACTTTAATAACGGTTGGTTAAATCAAATATTGTTGTAATTTTGAATAAAAAATTGAAACACTATACTAACATCATATTATAGTCGTTATTTATACTATGAAAAAACTGTTACTCATTTCTGTTCTTTTGTGCAGTATTTTTGCTTATGCTCAGCAAAAACAATTTACAATACAATGGGATGGCACAACGACATTAGAAACATCATCATATCAATTTGAGTTGCCAGCCTTCAATAAGGAAAATTTCAGCTATATTGATTCAGAAGGCTTATACTTTGTTTCACAATGGGAAATAAATGCCTTAATAAATGAAAAAACGTTTCAGCTCTCTAATGTGTCTTATGAAGTTATCTCTGTTAACGAGTTAAAGTCTTTATCCAGAGATTTAATACCAGACACTCCCAAAGTAACCCTATCTAATTCTATCGATAGAAATAAAAGGTATGCCTTCCTCAAAGTTAGTCCTATTATCAATGATAATGGAGTTTTTAAAAAAATCACCTCGTTTACCATAAACTATTCTTCGTCTTCATCTTCAAATAGAAACGCATTCAATTCTCAGGAAATCGTTAATTCTGTTTTGAGTTCTGGTAGCTGGAGACGTTTTTATGTTGAAAATTCGGGTGTTTTTAAAATTACAAAAAGCTTTTTACAAGATATTGGTGTCAATACTGATGTTGATCCAAGAACAATAAAGATTTACGGAAATGGAGGTGCAATGCTTCCTATGGCAAACAATGAATTTTACCCAATTGATCTCACGGAAAATGCCATAAAGTTTGTCGGTGAAAATGATGGTGTATTTAATGATAATGATTACATTTTATTTTATGCTGAAGGTCCGCAAGGAAATGTTGAAAACGCTGATATCAACACAAACATTAATCCATACACAAACAGATCTAATTATTATGTTAATTTTGGAGGCTCTTTTGGTAAACGTATAGAAACTGCAGTTTTACCTGATGATAATGCAGATTACGTCATTGATACATTTCAAGATTACAGATTTCATGAAGTTGACGAATTTAATATTGCTAAATTAGGAAGACGATGGTTTGGAGATCGTTTCGATATAGAAAATGAAAAAACATTTACGTTTAATTTTCCAAATATTGTAACTACAGAACCAGCTAAAATTAAAGTTTATGTGGCTGCTATATCTGAAGTGCAAACATCTATGCAGATTAAAGTCAATTCTGTGGAAGTCGGAAACCCATCACCTATTGGTCTTACAGATGGAATTTTAGCAACCGGAGCTTCGTATCAAGGGAGTGTGTTGCTTACATCTTCTGAAGCCAATGTTAATATAGAATACAATAATAATGGTAACCCATCATCATTAGGATATTTAGATTATGTTTCTATTGAAGCCACAAGAGAACTTACGTATACAGGTGGTCAGTTACGTTTTAAAAATAAAAGTGTTGCAACAACAGATGGCATTGCAGAATATGTGATATCAAATGCTTCAAATGTAAAAGAAGTTTGGGATATTACAGATAAATACAATGTAACCAGTATTCCAAATGAAAACCAGGATTCAGAACTTAGTTTTAAAGCAGTCTCAGGAAGTCTAAGAGAATACATTGCTATCAACAATCAAAATTTCTTTCAGCCATTAAGAGATGGAAATACATTTGTTAGTAATCAAAACATTAAAGGAACCATCTTTCAAAATAGTCAGGGAGAGTTTCAGGATATAGATTATATTATCGTGACGCCAAATAACATGTTGTCTCAAGCTGAACGATTAGCCGAAATTAACAGGCAACAATACAACTTGAATGTTAAAGTACTCACATTAAGGCAAATTTACAAAGAATTTAGTTCTGGAAATCAGGATATTGGTGCTATTAGAAACATGGTTAGATATGTCTATCATAATGCAAGTGCTCCAGACAAACGTTTGAAGTATTTATGTCTCTTCGGAGATGCCTCTTTTGATTATAAAAATAGAATTTCTAACAACACAAACATCGTGCCTACCTGGTTTTCCTATAATAGCTTTAGTTTGACAAGTTCTTTTGTTTCTGATGATTTTTATGCCATGATGGATGATAATGAAGGCAATATGTCAACGTCAAACAGAGCTGATATTGCTGTTGGACGAATTTTGGCAAATACACCGCAGCAGGCTAAACAATTGGTTGATAAAATTGATGAGTATTATTCTGAACTTTCTTTTGGAAGCTGGAGAAATAATATCTTAATGATTTCAGACGATGTTGATAACGGTAGTTTTGAGGGTGATTTGCAACAAACAACAGATGATATAGCAAATATTATTACGCAGGAAAAACCATTTTTAAATTCCATAAAAATACATTCCGATTCATTTCTTCAAGAATCCTCTTCAGCAGGTGAACGCTATCCTCAGGTAAATAAAGAAATAAGGGATGCTATAGATGTTGGAGCTTTAGTGGTTAATTATTTCGGACATGGAGGTGAAGATGGTTTAGCGTCAGAACGTATTTTTGATAAAAATGATTCTCAGGAAGTAGCAAATGCTTGTAAGTATAATCTCTTTATAACTGTAACTTGTGAATATACCAAGTTTGATGATCCTCTGCGACAAACAGCAGGCGAGTTTACCTATTGGAATACAAAAGGAGGCGCTATTGGTTTAGTGACCACTACCAGACAAATTTTTGTAAGTCTTGGACAGGCATTTAATGTAATTATTGAACCTTATCTGTTTGCATTTGGCTCTAATGAATATCCTTCAGTAGCCGAAGCATTGCGTCAATCAAAAAATGATCCAGGTATTAGCAGCAACCCTCAAAAACCTTTAGTTTGGTTTATTGGTGATCCAGCAATGAAATTAGCTTTTGCTAAACCTGATGTTAAATTAACTAAAATTAATGATGTGCCAATTGGCGAAAATACAGACGTTTTACAAGCGCTTGGTAAAGTAAAATTATCTGGAGAAGTGGTTAACGAATCTGGTAATTTGTTATCAGATTACAATGGAATATTAACTGCCACAGTTTACGATAAGGAAATTGACAGACAAACCTTAAATAACGACAATCAAACAAATAACGGACAGCCTGTTATTATGGATTTTAAAACCTTAGGTGAAGTTATCTTTAAAGGGCAAGCTACAGTTGCAAATGGAGAGTTTGAATTTGAATTTGTTGTACCAAGAGATATTGGTATTCCTGTTGGTCCAGGTAAAGTGAATTTTTACACGATGCGAACATTACCATTAGAAAACAGAGCAGGTTCAAGTTTCGATATTCAAGTTGGAGGTATTAATGAAAATGCAGAAGAAGATAATGTCGGACCAGTAATAAACTTATTTATGAATGATGAAAACTTCGTTTCTGGTGGAATCACTAATGAACAACCATCACTTTTAGCTAAGTTACAGGATGAAAACGGAATTAACACTGCCAGCGGAATTGGCCATGACATTGTGGCTATTATTGATGGAGATGAAACTAATCCATTTGTTTTAAACGATTACTATCAAGCTGATATCGATGATTATCAAAATGGCAAGGTAAGTTACCCTTTTAGAGATTTAAAACCTGGATTACATACATTGTCGCTTAAAGCCTGGGATGTGTATAACAATTCATCTACTGCTGAAATTCAATTTGTAGTGTACGACAAGGATCAAGAACTAGTTATCGATAATGTCTTAAATTACCCGAATCCGTTTATTGATTACACCGAATTTTGGTTTAACCACAATAGTCCGGATGTTTTAGACGTTTCAGTACAAATATTTACGGTTTCAGGTAAATTGGTTAGAACTTTAAATGGTCAGACTAATGGAGGAAGTAAAGTAACAAGCTCTTTATCAAAAGACATCGTTTGGGATGGTAGAGACGATTTTGGTGATAAAATTGGTAAAGGCGTCTATATTTATAAACTAAAAGTAAGATCTAATCGTTTAAATAAACAAGTTGAAAAAATTGAAAAACTTGTAATACTATAATAAAGATTTATATTTGCCTAATTGCTAGGCCATTTAAAATTGCTTAAAAAGATAACAAATTACACATGAAAAAATACATTTTAGCCCTTATTACAGTTTCATTGTTTACAATGACTAATGCGCAAGAAACTGTTATCATTCCTAACAGTGCTGATTCTAGAGTTATTACCACAGGAGTTCCTTTCCTGTTAATTGCTTCAGATGCTCGTGCAGCTGGAATGGGAGACGTTGGTGTGGCAACATCAGCTGATGCAAATTCACAACAGTGGAATCCTGCGAAATATGCATTCTCATTATCTAAATCAGGCCTTGGAGTTAATTATACACCGTATTTAAGCCGATTAGTTAATGATATTTTTCTGGGAAATTTCACGTACTTTAACAGACTTAACGAACGTAGTGCTTTTGCTGTAAGTTTTAAATATTTTAGTCTTGGTGAGATTGAGATTGTACAAGATGAATTTTCTGAAGCTCTAATCGAACAACCTAATGAATTAACCTTTGATGCCTCGTATTCTTTACGTTTAGCAGATCAATTTTCAATGGCTGTTGCGTTGCGTTACTTACGATCAGATTTAAGAATTCAGGCTGTTGATGCTAATGCGTCTGCTGCAAGTTCAATAGGCGTTGATATTGCTGGTTTTTACCAAAGTGAAGAGGAAGCTTACGATAGTTTCAACGGAAGATGGAGAGGTGGTTTTGCCATTCAAAATTTAGGTCCAAAAATTAAATATGATGATGGAGGTAGAGAAAACTTCCTGCCAACAACCTTAAGATTAGGTGGTGGTTTCGATTTTATATTTGATGATTATAATAAATTAGCTGTAACTGCTGAGGTGACTAAATTATTAGTCCCAACACCTCCAGTTCGCGGAACACGAATTGAATATAATGAGAGTGGAGAAACTGAAGGGTTTCAGGAAGATGAAGATGAAGTGATTGAAGAAGAAACTAATTATATTATCGCAGGTCAGGAAAATAATGTAGGTTTTGGTAAAGGAATTTTTCAATCATTTGGTGATGCACCAGGAGGCTTTAGTGAAGAATTAAAAGAGTTCACATGGTCTTTGGGAGCAGAATATACGTATCAGGATTCATTCGCATTTAGAGCAGGTTATTTTAATGAAAGTGAAGAAAAAGGTGCTCGTAAGTTCTTTGCTTTAGGTGCAGGTTTTAAGTACACAACAATAAATATTGATTTATCATACTTATTTTCAGCTTCAAAAATTCAAAGTCCGCTTGAAAATACATTACGTTTTTCTCTTGTGTTTAACTTTGGAGATAATGAATATGACGAATACTAGAAAGCCATATAAATATCAAATAAAAAAACTATTGTTTCTAAAAGCAATAGTTTTTTTGTCTAATACAACATCTAATGAAGGATATTAAAATAGAATCTACTCTTACCGTTTACGATGACTTTAGTGAGTTGCCTTCTGATATAGCATCCTTAATGGAAAAAGCTATTGAAGCTCGTAAAAATGCCTATGCACCTTATTCCAAATTTAGTGTTGGTGCTGCAATTTTACTGGATAATGATGAAGTAGTTACTGGTAATAATCAGGAAAATGCATCGTATCCTTCTGGCTTGTGTGCCGAACGAACTGCTATTTATTATGCAGGAGCACAATATCCTGATGCTAAAATTCTAAAGATGGCATTAACCGCAGGTTCCAGGATTAACCAAACCATTACGCCAATTCCTCCTTGTGGTGCTTGCAGACAAGCCATTGCTGAATACGAAGTGAAACAAGAATCACCTATTGAGATCTATTTTATGGGTGAAACAGGGAAAGTTGTAAAATCAAATTCCCTTGCAAATTTGTTGCCATTGGGTTTTGATCGTAGCTTTCTATAACGATTTCGTAATAAATTTACGATTTTCAGTTTTTTCATTACTATCTAATGTGTTACTTTTGTTATTCGCATATCCTATATTTTACATTAGGATTTGATAATAGAAGCTTGAGATGATTTATCTGAAGTATTTGTTTGATATCAATACAAAACTAAATGCAAAAAGTAACAAAAGAAGTTTACCTAAAATGGTATGAAGACATGTTATTCTGGAGAAAGTTTGAAGACAAACTAGCTGCAGTATATATTCAACAAAAAGTAAGAGGATTTTTGCACCTGTACAATGGTCAGGAAGCTGTTTTAGCTGGAGCACTTCATGCTATGGATCTTACCAAAGACAAAATGATTACGGCTTACAGAAACCATGTTCAGCCTATTGGTATGGGAGTAGATCCTAAACGAGTTATGGCTGAGTTGTACGGAAAAGCAACAGGAACATCACAAGGATTAGGTGGATCTATGCACATTTTTTCTAAAGAACATCGTTTCTATGGTGGTCATGGTATTGTTGGTGGACAAATTCCTTTAGGAGCTGGTATCGCATTTGGTGATAAATACCATGATAGTGATGCCGTAACCTTATGTTGCTTTGGTGATGGAGCCGCAAGACAAGGATCTTTGCACGAAACATTTAACCTGGCAATGCTCTGGAAGCTCCCTGTAGTGTTTGTTTGTGAGAATAATGGTTATGCCATGGGAACATCAGTTGAGCGAACAGCAAATCACACAGATATCTGGAAACTAGGTTTAGGCTATGAAATGCCATGCGGACCAGTTGATGGTATGAATCCTATTAAAGTTGCTGAAGCTTTCGATGAAGCAATTCAACGTGCTCGTCGTGGTGAAGGACCAACATTTTTAGAGTTAAAAACATACAGATATAGAGGACATTCAATGTCTGATGCACAACATTACAGAACGAAAGATGAAGTTGCAGAGTATAAGAAAATAGATCCTATTACTCAGGTTAAGGACATTATTTTAGAAAAGAAATATGCAACTGAAGATGACATAAAAAAGATTGATAAACGCGTTAAGAAACTTGTGAGTGAGTGTGAGAAATTTGCTGAAGAATCTCCATATCCTGAAAAGAATGTCATGTATGATTCTGTTTATGAGCAAGAAGATTATCCATTTATACAACACAAAATATAAGCTATGGCTGAAGTAATAAATATGCCTCGTTTGAGCGATACCATGGAAGAAGGTACTGTTGCTGCTTGGTTAAAAAAGGTTGGAGATAAAATTGAAGAAGGCGATATTCTTGCTGAAATTGAAACTGATAAAGCAACAATGGAGTTTGAATCTTTTCATGAAGGAACCTTATTACACATAGGCGTTCAAGAAGGGGAAACAACTAAAGTTGATGAGCTTTTGGCTATAATCGGAGAAGAAGGTGAAGATATCTCAGAATATTTGAATGGAACTAATTCTGAAGCACAAAAAGAAGATGATTCAACCTCGTCAAGTGAAGAAGAGTCGTCTGACTCAGAGGAATCAGATGATGATGCTGAAAAAGACAATGACGACTCTAACAGTTCAGCAGAATCTCAGGAACTTCCGGAAGGTGTAACCGTTGTTACTATGCCTCGCTTAAGCGACACTATGGAAGAAGGAACTGTTGCAACCTGGTTAAAAAAAGAAGGAGATACTGTAGATGAAGGCGATATTCTTGCTGAAATTGAAACTGATAAAGCAACTATGGAATTTGAGTCATTCCAGTCTGGAACTTTATTACACATAGGTTTACAGGAAGGAGAATCTGCTAAAGTTGATGCCTTATTAGCCATTATAGGTCCTAAAGGAACTGATGTTTCAGATATTGCGAAAAATTTTAAAATGGAAGGCTCAGCTTCCGAAGCAAAAAAAGAAGACAAACCAAAAGAGGATAAAAAAACAGCGGAAGCTCCTAAAAAAGCTGAAGCATCTAAAAAAGAAACGACTGCCACTTCAAGCGCAGCTCAGAAGCCTCAACCTTCACACTCAAATTCAGGCGGAAGAGTATTTGTGTCTCCTTTAGCTAAGAAAATGGCTGAAGAAAAAGGAATCAATCTATCTCAGGTTAATGGTTCTGGTGAAAACGGAAGAATCGTAAAACGTGATATTGAGAACTTCACACCTGCAGCACATGCTGGTTCTGTTGGTAAATTTGTACCTACAGGTCAGGAAGATTTTGATGAGGTACCAAATTCTAATATGCGTAAGGCTATCGCTAAAAATCTAGCGAAATCTAAATTCACTGCACCACATTATTATCTAAATGTGGAATTTGATATGGAAAATGCTATGGCATTCAGAGCACAATACAATTCATTGCCAGATACCAAAATTTCATATAATGATATGGTAGTTAAGGCTTGTGCTTTGGCTTTAAAGCAACATCCACAAGTTAACTCACAATGGTTTGACGACAGAATGCAATTGAATAATCATGTGCATATTGGTGTTGCTGTTGCTGTTCCTGACGGATTGTTAGTTCCAGTAGTGAAATTTGCAAACGAGCAAAGTTTACCTCAAATTGGAGCTGCTGTTAAAGAATTTGCTGGTAAAGCAAGAAATAAGAAATTGGCTTTAGATGAAATGGAAGGAAGTACATTTACAATTTCAAACCTTGGTATGTTTGGTATTGAGAGTTTTACATCAATTATCAATCAGCCAAACTCAGCAATTTTATCGGTTGGAGCGATTGTCTCAAAACCAGTGGTTAAAAACGGACAAGTAGTTCTTGGACATACAATGAAATTAACATTAGCCTGCGACCACAGAACAGTCGATGGTGCAACAGGAGCACAATTCCTTGAAACCTTAAAAGGCTATATTGAAAACCCCGTAACAATGTTAGTGTAAACTGATTTAATATATCATTCCGAGCGCAGTCGAGGAATCTAATTATAATTTAAACCTGATTTGATTTTTTTCAAGTCAGGTTTTTTTATCTTTAAAAAAAAATTAAATCTACTATGAAATACTTGTTAGTCCCAATCTTTATGTTGCTTATTGTAAGTTGTAAAACCAAAACAAAACAAGAATCAATTACAATTACTAGTACTGAAGTTAAAGAGATGGTTAGTTTTTTAGCTTCTGATGAATTAAAAGGTCGCCATGCTGGAAGTGATGGTATCGAATTAGCAGCAAGTTTTATTGAATCACAATTCAAAACTTATGGTGTAAAGCCATATTTTGAAACCTATAGAGATTATTTTAAAATTTATGATTCTATTCAAGCTTTTAATGTAGTAGGTTTTATTGAAGGTACAGATGATAAGCTTAAAGACGAAATTATTATTCTTGGAGCGCATTACGATCATATAGGTTATGGTGATGATGCCAGAAAGAAAAGTAGAAATATAGGTATCGCTGAAACTGATTCTATAGCAAATGGAGCAAATGATAATGCTTCAGGAACTAGTGCAGTGCTTTCTATGGCAAAATATTTTGCTTCAAAAAAGAACAACAAACGCAGTATCATGTTTGTGTTATTTTCTGCTGAAGAATTTGGATTGTTAGGCTCAAAACATCTGGCTAAACGTTTAAAATCTGATAAGATTAACCTATACACCATGGTTAATTTTGAAATGATTGGAGTTCCTTTTAAAGATCGTGATTATGAAGCTTTTGTTTCAGGATATGATAAGTCAAATATGGCTTCAAAAATAAATGAGTACGTTGGTAGTAGCCTTGTAGGTTTCTCAGATGTTTCAAAGAAATATAGTTTGTTTAAGCGTTCCGATAATTATCCCTTTTATCAGGAGTTCAATGCACCATGTCAAACTATTTCATCCTGTGATTTAACTAATTTTGATTATTACCATCATGTTGATGATGAAATTAGTGAACTGGATTTTGATTTTATGGCAGACCTAATTAATAAAACTATTATTGCTATGGAACAAATGAGCAATACACCAACTAAAGAGATTGAATTGTATGAGTAAGCCTAAAAATATTATTATTACAGGAACGAGTCGAGGTATAGGGTTCGAGCTGGTTCATTTGTTTGCCAATCAAGGTCATAATGTGCTGGCATTATCACGAAATGCAAAACCAATTAGTAATCTTCATTTTGATAATATTTCATCTTTCGCTTTTGACTTGTGTGAAGAAGATGATTACAAAAAGGTAGAACAGTTTATTCAAAATGAATGGAAACATGTCGATATTCTAATCAATAATGCAGGGTTGTTGCTCAATAAACCTTTCTCTGAGACTTCATTTAAAGATTTTTCAAAAGTGTATGAAACCAATGTGTTTGGTGTTTCAGAATTAACTCGAATTGTGTTGCCATTTATGAAAAATGATGGACATGTTTTAACAATCAGTTCCATGGGAGGAATTCAAGGCAGTATGAAATTTCCCGGTTTAGCAGCTTATAGCTCCAGCAAAGGTGCAGTTATTACACTTACCGAATTACTTGCCGAAGAATACAAGGAAACAGGTCCGCAATTTAATGTGCTCGCTCTTGGAGCTGTACAAACTGAAATGTTAAAAGAAGCGTTTCCAGATTATAAAGCACCAACTACTGCAAGAGAAATGGCAACATACATTCATGAATTTGCACTTAACGGAAACAAATTTTATAACGGAAAAGTCTTGCAGGTTTCAAATTCTACACCATAATATGTCTAAATATAAGTGTGTTATTTTCGATTGTGATGGTGTTCTGGTGGATAGTGAACCTATCGGAAATCAAATTCTGGTTGATATGGCAAACGAATTAGGTGCTGATATCGATTTAGAATATGCCTATAAACATTTCAAAGGTGGAAAAATGCAATCTTGTGTTGATAAGATAGCAACCTTAATTAATCAACCCATCCCGAAAAATTTCACGTCTGATTATCGTCAAAAAAGTTTTGAAGCGTTTAAGTTAGATATCAAACCTGTTGAAGGTGTAACCGAATTGCTTGAGAGTCTACAGGTTCCGTATGGTGTGGCTTCAAGCGGACCAGAAAACAAAATCAGACTTAATCTTGAACTCACAGGCTTACTTCCTTTTTTTGAAACTAAAATTTTTAGTTGTTACTCTATTCAAAAGTGGAAACCAAGTCCAGCTGTCTTTCTTTGGGCTGCTGAAACTTTAGGTTATCGTCCAGAAGATTGTGTGGTTATAGAAGACAGTTTAACAGGAGTCCGAGCTGCCAAAAATGGAGGATTTGATGTTATTGGATACTCTGCCCACGATTATAATAATGAATTGAAATCTGAAGCAACTTATACTTTTGAAAGTATGGAAGCTATAGGAGAGATGTTAGTGTTTTCTTGATAATGTGATTTTATTAGACGTTGTTTTTTTGCCATCTAGGAGAATTGATTTTGAATTGATAACAGCAATTATTGAATCTTGAATCACTTTATTTTCCATGATAAGATTAAATCTTAGTTGTATTTTTTTTATTGAATCGGAAAATTGTTCGGTGTTACCAACCTGTCTTATGTTTTGTATCGATTTGATTTTAGAAATATCATAATTTAATAGCGAATCATTAGAATACTCATTGATTTGTAAAAGTATGTCATCTTTAAAACTAGGATGCTCTTTCTCAAGTTTTAATAAATCAAAATATTCTTCAAGCTTAAGGGAAGCAATACTTTCATAGTCAGTTAGCGTATTGTATTTAGTGTATTCAAATGCATCGATTTTTTCCGTATCCATAAGATATGCATCATTGCTTTTAGCGTCATTAGCACAGGATAGCAATAAAATCATAATAATAATATAGTATGCATTTTTCATCTCATAATAAATTTTAGTGAAACGATTTGATCATTTTCAAGAGTTCTATCTAAAATAATAATACGTTTTAAACTATTTGTTGGTAATGTAAGTGTTCTGATAAATTCTGACTTTGTAAACAATTCAATACCAATACTTTCATCGAATAAACGATAGATTTTAGCATTATCTGAGATTAAGTCGTGAAGCTGTGTTTTGTGTTTTTTCCAATCTTTAATGTTACTATTTGTAAAGTAATGTAACATTAAAGCGTAATCATCTGTTGTTAATTTTACCGTTTGATTATCATTTGAATCTATATGTCTGTTTATAGTATCTGTTTGATGAAAAGGGGATTTAACCACAAATTTAATTCGGTTGGCTTTCGTTTTATAAGTAAAACAGCCATTACTATCTGTTTTAAAAAATAATGGAGACTCCTTCTCTTGTAATAGTTTGATATCTAATGTAATTTTAGTTATAGGCTGATTTTTTATATCATCTATAAAGCAAAAATGGAAACTGTTTTTTGAAAAAATCACGATATAAAAAATCACGATAATTGATACAGAAACGAATACCTTTAATCCTATTTTATTATTAGTTTCCTTTTTAAATTTGTGGTTCATTTTAAAGTCTGCCCAATTTTTAAAACCTGCATATTCACTTAATAAATTTAGCATATCAATGCGAGGTAATTTCTGAGGACTATTTTTAAAATAGGTATAAAACCATTTTTCACTAACTCTGGCCTTTACTTTATTAAATAAATCTTCTTGAAATAATATAATGTCATCTCCTTTCCACGATTCTATTGGACTGGAATTACTGTGATTCTCTAAAAATGTTTCAGATATAGCAGTTTTTAATTTATTAAAATGATATTTATTTTCAGAGTTCAAAAATATGTAATGTTTTAATTTTTAAGGTTTTATAGATTGTAAAACATATTACAATTAGTTTACAACTCTTTTACAAGAATAAATTCATGCTTCATTTTATGTTTGGGACATAATCATTAAAAATATGAAATTATGAATGCAATTTTAGAAAAAAGAAGATTTAAAATGTTAATCCTTGGTATGGTTTTCATGGGGATTATTTCATGTCAGCAAAATCATAAAGAAGATATTTCAATGAATTCAGCAGATATTACTGAAGAATATAAAGCTGTTTCAAATAAAAATCAGGAAACTTTTTCATCTATCGATGCTAGTACGAATGAGATACCTCAGAATTTGAAAATTATTAAATCAGCAAATGTAAGGTATAAAGTACTTGATGTGAATAAGTCAACACGGGATATTAAACAAATGGCTAGTCACTATAACGCTTACATTTCAGACTTGAGATTTGAAAATGATCTGCATCATAAAGAGAATAGATTTACAATAAAAATCCCAAATCAATATTTTGATTCCTTAATGGATTCAATAAATAAAGACGCTGAATTTATAGAATTTGAAAACATTACTACTAAAGATGTGACTGAAGAATATGTAGATATTGAAACACGTTTGAAGACGAAATTAGAGGTGAAATCCCGTTATGAATCTATTCTACGTAAGAATGCAAAAACTGTTGAAGATATCCTGGCTACTGAAGATAAGTTGCGTATTATCCAAGAAGAAATAGAATCTGCTCAAGGACGATTAAAATATTTAACAAATAAAGTGTCGTTTAGTACTATTCAAATTGATTTATACGAGATGGTCGTTTTTAAAGAAGAACCTAGAGCTTATAATAAGACTTTGTGGTCTAAATCTAAGGAAGGACTTGTCTTTGGTTGGAATTTTTTAGAAAATATATTTGTTGCAGTACTACATGTTTGGCCACTATTGATTTTGTCTGGAATACTTGCCTTTTGGTTTAGAGGAAAAATCAAACCAAAAAAAGCAAAAAATTAATCAATCCACTATTAAATTAAACCTTTTAAGATTTGCTTAAAGGGTTTCTTATTTTTTGAGTCTATTCACTATCTTTATAAAAAAATTGTTCCCTTGAAATTACAATTACGTTTATTTAAGTATTGTTTTACTTTGATACTTTGCTTCGCGCAATTTTTAAATGCTCAAAACTTTAATCGGGTTGAGTTTGTTTCAGGATTTGGTGGCCTACAAAATAACAATGGTGTTGCTGTGGCCGATTATGATGGTGACTTAGACTTAGATATTTTTGTTGTTGCTTTAAAACAAGATATTCAGGGAGAGAATTCGAGTGAAAGTAAACTTTTTAGAAACAATAACGATGGAAGTTTTACAGATGTAACGCTTGAATCTGGTCTAAGTAATTTATATCCTGTCAGTACAATTCCGGCATTTAATGGTTTAGATGGTTTTAAACATGGCGTATCGTTTGGCGATTATGATAATGACGGCTTTCCAGATGTGTTTTTTACCCACTCTTTCAAAGCACAATTATTCCATAATGAAGGTGATGGTACGTTTGTTGAGGTAACTCAAGATGCTGGTTTTAATAGTTTCAATAGTTGCAGAAATACAGGAGCAACCTGGTTTGATTATAATAATGATGGTTTTCTAGATATCTATGTGAGCGATTGGGATGAGTGCGATAGTAATTCTCTTTATGTAAATAATGGAAATGGTACGTTTTCCAATGTGACAATTCAGACTAATATTCAGGCTACTGAGGAATTAGCAAGTTATACAGCTGTGCCTTTCGACATCAATAATGATGGTTGGATGGATTTATACGTCGCTAATGATTTTAACGACCCAAACAGTCTCTTTATAAATCAAAACGGACTAACATTTACAGATGAGGCACAAAATTACGGTTTGGCAAGTACACTTGATGATATGGGAATAACCGTTGGTGATTTTAATCTTGATGGTGCTTTCGATGTATTTGTAACAGGAATAGATGAAAACGCTTTATTTCAAAATGATGGCTCTAATAATTTTACTGAAGTTTCTGCCTTAAATGGTATTAGCGAAACAGGTTGGTCTTGGGGAACGCGTTTTGCAGATTTTGACCTTGATGGCGATGAAGATTTAATTATCGTAAATGGATATGTGTTTGAAGATCGCACCACAGAAAATAACGTCTATTATAAAAACCTAGCAGTTGAAGGTCAAACGGGTTTTGAAGATAATTCTGCATTAGTAAATTTCGACGATCTAACTGTCAGTGTCGAAGCTGTAGATTTTGATTACGACAATGATGGTGATTTAGATATTTTCGTAACAAATTCAGATCAGGCTTCATTTTTTTATGAAAATAAACTATTAAATTTCGATGAGCCTCTTACTCAAAACTGGTTTAAAGTATGGCTTCAGGGAACCGAATCTAATCGTGATGCTATTGGTACAACATTGACGATTACAACAAATCAAGGACAATTCAAACGTTATTATACAGGTGTAGGTTTTTTATCTCAAAGCCTGCAAGCTGTACATTTTGGTTTAGGTAATGAAAATTCAATTACTGAATTAGAAATAAAATGGCCTTCAGGACTGGTTGAAACCTATCAAAATTTAGATGCTAACACTACAATCAGAGCAATCGAAGGTCAGGGAATTACGACTTTAGATATTGAGCCCAGTCAAAAAATATACGGTTGTATAGATCCGGAATCTTGCTCCTATAATCCTGAGGCAACCTTAGATGATGGGAGCTGTACCTATTTACAATCTAATCAAATCTCAGGGAATATATCTACTGGGTTCTTGGTTACCGAAACGTATAGCTATCCTATATCACCTGGATCAACAGCAGTGTGGCAAATTTCAGAAGGTGAGATTATTGAAGGGCAAGGGACGAGCACAGTTACTGTAAAATGGGGTTTAAATGAAACAGGACATTTAAGCGTCAGAGAAACAAATGGCACTTGTTTTAGTTTAGAGGAATCTATTGAAGTATCTTTAAATGTAAATGACATTCCTGAAGATGTCTCTATTGCCCGAATTTGGAATGAAGTGTTACTTCAAGCCATAAGAAATGACTTTGCAAGACCAACAGTTCATGCCAGAAATTTATTTCATTCCAGTGTTGCTATGTACGATATTTGGGCAATTTATGATGAGGTTGCCAAACCCTATCTTATAGGAAATGCGTTTAATGGGTTTAGTAGCAGTTTGGAAACTTTTATTCCAATAGAAAGTGTAGAAGCTTCAAGAAAAAAAGCAATCAGTTTTGCTATGTATCGACTGCTGAGTTATCGTTTTCAGGATTCACCTAATGCAGAGGCATCTCAGCGTTTATTCGATTTAGTAATGAATCAGTTAGGTTATGATACTGAAACTTCAACCTCTACTGTGTATGAGTTTGGTAATGCAGCAGCTCTGGGTAACTATGTTGCTGAAACTATTATAGCCTATGGAAATATTGACGGTTCACGAGAGCTTACTCAATTTGACAATGCCTACTATGAGCCTGTAAATTCTTCATTAGCACCAGCTATTCCAACCACAGTAGAAATGCAAGATCCTAATCGCTGGCAGCCTTTGAGTTTGAATACTTTTATTGATCAGAGTGGGAATCTCATTCCAGGATCTACAATAGATTTCTTAAGTCCGGAATGGGGAAACGTCTTACCTTTTGCAATGACTGAAGGCGAAAGTGTTACCTATCAGAGAAATGGAGATTTTTATAAAGTCTATAACGATCCAGGTTCACCACCATATTTGAGTTTAACAGAAAATAACACGTCTAGCGATGCCTATAAGTTAGGGTTTTCAATGGTATCTATTTGGGGTTCGCATCTTGATCCCGATGATGGTGTACTTTGGGATATTTCACCAGGAGCGCTTGGTAATACTAATATTGATGAGTTTCCTACAGATTATGAAGATTATCCAAACTTTTACAATGTTTTCGAAGGAGGAGATATTGGCACTGGACATTCTCTAAACCCGGTTACAGGTCAGTCTTATGAATCTAATGTGGTTCCAAGAGGAGATTATACAAGGGTTTTAGCTGAATTCTGGGCAGATGGTCCAGATTCCGAAACACCTCCAGGTCATTGGTTTACAATTCTAAATTATGTGAATGATCATCATTTATTAGAGAAAAAATTTCAAGGAGAAGGAGCCGTTTTAGACGACTTAGAATGGGATGTGAAATCGTATTTTATTTTAGGAGGAACTATGCATGATGCTGCAATTTCGGCATGGAGCATCAAAGGATGGTATGATTATGTGCGACCAATTTCGGCAATTCGGTATATGGCACTTTTAGGTCAGAGTACAAATGAAAATTTAAGTAACTATCATTTTGGAGGTATTCCGTTGATAGATGGATATATCGAAATTGTTGAAACAGGTGATCCGTTAGCTGGAATTAATGACGAACATAGAGGTAAGATAAAATTATATACATGGAAAGGTCCAGATTATATTGATAATGAAGCTACTGATGAAGCTGGTGTTGGCTGGATTTTAGCCGAAAACTGGTGGCCATATCAACGACCTACATTTGTAACGCCTCCTTTTGCAGGCTTCGTTTCGGGTCATTCGACGTATTCAAGAGCAGCAGCTGAAGTGCTTACTAAGATTACTGGTAGCGAATTTTTTCCTGGAGGTGTAGGTGAATTTGTGGCAAAACAAAATGAATTTTTAGTTTTTGAAGAAGGACCTTCGGTAGATGTTACATTACAATGGGCAACCTATAGAGATGCTTCAGATCAAACAAGCCTATCAAGAATTTGGGGAGGCATTCATCCTCCAGCAGATGACATTCCTGGACGAATAATAGGCGAGAAAGTTGGTTTAGATGCCTTCGATTTTGCAGTCCCTTATTTTAATGGTGCGGTGAGCACTGTACAGGATGAACGTCAAATTGTGTTTCCAAATCCTGTAGTGAATTTTGAAGTCTTTATAACCAATACTAATGCTTCAGATGTGTTTAGTTTGTTTGATATTAGAGGACGACAAATAGCCATTCTTAATTCAGATTTTAATGAATTCAGTAGAAGAACCAGACTTCAGTTTCCGCAGGATACCTCTGAAGGGTTATACATCCTAAACGTTAATGGAAACTCGGTCATGTTGTTGTTTAAAAACTAATTCGAGTTTATTACTTTTACTTTATGCTAGATACACTTCAGGATTACATTCCGGAAAAATCAATTTCAAAAGTTTTAGATTTATTAAAACATGATGGTCTCGTTGTAAAAATTAAGCAAGAACGTAAAACCAGACATGGGGATTACAGACGACTGCCTGACGGAAAGCATCAAATAACGGTTAATTCTAATTTGAATAGGTATCGGTTTCTCATAACCCTAATTCATGAAATCGCACATTTTGAAGCTTATAAAACCTATGGAAAAACTATCAAGCCTCATGGTGTTGAATGGAAACGTACCTTTCAGCATTTGATGTTACCGTTTTTAAACCCTGAAATTTTTCCTGTTGAAATCCTACCTCTATTGGCTAAACATTTTAAAAATCCGAAGGCATCCAGCGATACAGACATTCACCTTGCCTATGCACTAAAGCAATTCGACGCTCCAAATGATAAAACATTTATATTTGAACTACCTTTGCACAGCACATTCAAATTGTATAATGGTCGTGTGTTTCAAAAAGGAACAAAACGACGAACGAGATACGAATGTATAGAGATTAAAACAGGACGATTGTATTTGTTTAATCCTAATGCTGAAGTAGAATTGTTGAATTAGTAATAACGT
>JAAEZL010000002.1:72443-73746 GCA_018222875.1 Algicola sp. | reverse complement strand
TAATAACGTCATCTTGAGCGCAGTCGAAAGATCCTTTTTCTGAAGAGATATTTCAATGGCCTCACATTGACAAAAAAATATAGTAATGAACAAAAATTATTATGCCATATTAATGGCTGGAGGAGTAGGATCAAGATTCTGGCCAGTGAGTACTCAGGATTTTCCGAAACAATTTCACGATATGCTTGGTACTGGTGATACGCTCATTCAGAAAACATTTAACCGACTGGCAAATCTAATTCCGAAAGAAAATATCTTCATTCTAACCAATGAACGTTACAATGATCTGGTATTTGAACAATTGCCAGAGGTCACCAAACGTCAGGTGGTTTTAGAGCCTGCTATGCGAAATACGGCACCATGTATTTTATATGCAGCTCTAAAAATTCAAAAAGAAAATGAAGATGCTGTCATGATTGTTGCTCCAAGCGACCACTGGATAGAAGATGAGCAGGCCTTTACACAAAATGTGCAACAGGCTTTCGATTTCTGTTCTCAGAATGATGCGCTTATGACCTTAGGAATTCAGCCTACCTTCCCAAATACAGGCTATGGTTATATCGAATATGATGCTAATTCAAACGACGCCATTAAATCGGTGAATCAGTTTCGCGAAAAACCAGATTATGAAACAGCTAAAGAGTTTATAGCTCAAGGCAATTTTCTTTGGAATGCTGGAATTTTTATGTGGAGTGTTTCAAGCGTTATTAATGCCTACAAAAAAAATCAATCTGGTTTATATCAACTTTTTAAAAGCGGAGTTGAGGTTTACAATACCGAAGCCGAAGATGAATTTATAAAAGAGAATTATAGTAGGGCTGAAAATGTTTCAGTGGATTATGCTATTATGGAACCTTCTCAGAATGTATATGTGTTACCAGCTACTTTTGATTGGAATGACTTAGGAACTTGGGGAAGTTTATATGATAAACTCGATAAAGATGAAAATCAAAATGCGGTTGTGAATGCCAGAACACTAACCGAAGATGCTTCAGGTAATATGATTCGAACCAAAGGAGACAAGATTGTAGTAGTTGATGGGTTGAAAGATTATATTGTTGTCGACAAAGACGAAGTTTTACTTATCTTTCCGAAGGCAAAAGAACAGGATATTAAAAAAGTACTTCAGAATGTTAAGTCAACTTTTGGAGAGCATTACGGATAATTATGAGCGAAGAAAATAAATTCAATTTTTCTGAGGAAGAACAGCAGCGAGCGACTAATGAGATGAATAAAGACAAAGCTGTTGAGGAATCTAAAGAAGCTGTAAGAAAAGACGCTAAAGGACTCTGGCAGAGTATGA
>JAAEZL010000002.1:62995-72433 GCA_018222875.1 Algicola sp. | reverse complement strand
ATACAGATAGAGATGCAACCATTCAGGCCATTAAAGGTGATATTTCTTTTAAAGGAGCAACTGCCTGGATTTTAGTCTGCTCAATTTTTGTGGCATCAATTGGATTGAATGCAAATTCAACAGCTGTTGTTATTGGAGCCATGCTTAT
The DNA here is from genome assembly GCA_018222875.1 of Algicola sp. GTDB lineage: Bacteria > Bacteroidota > Bacteroidia > Flavobacteriales > Flavobacteriaceae > Psychroserpens. The sequence continues at coordinate 72,285 of JAAEZL010000002.1, read as the reverse complement.
TTCTCCCTTAATGGGTCCGATTTTAGGTGTTGGAATGTCTATCGCTATAAATGATATTGATACTTTAAGAAAGTCGCTTATCAACTTGGCAACTATGATTGTGCTGAGTTTATTAACTGCCTTTTTATTTTTCTGGCTGTTTCCTTTAAGTGAAGAAACCTCTGAACTTTTAGGAAGAACGCGACCTGATATTCGAGACGTTTTAATTGCATTTTTTGGTGGTCTGGCTTTAATTATTGCAAGAACAAAAAAAGGAACAATTGCTTCCGTAATATTTGGTGTTGCTATTGCTACAGCTTTAATGCCACCTTTATGTACGGCTGGTTACGGATTGGCTGAAGGTAATTTCCAATACTTTGGAGGAGCCATGTATCTGTTTACGATTAATACAATATTTATTGCATTAGCAACATTTTTAGTGCTTAAGATATTGCGTTTTCCAATGCTTAAATATGCCAATTCTAAACGTCGACGATCTATTTCCAGAATAGCGACGTTATTGGCAGTAGTAGTTATGGTTCCTGCAGTTTGGACGTTTTTAAATGTATTGACTGAAAGTAAATATAAACGTGATTACAAGAACTTTCTTAAGAATGAAATAGAACCAAATCCTAGTTTGTGGTTACAACGTGAAAGTATGGATATGGATGCCAGAACAATTTCCTTATATTTCAATGGTGAACTTGCAGAAGCAACGATAACAGATTTGGAAAATGAACTTAAAGACTACGAAAACATTCAGAATTTTGATTTAAAAATAAGTGGTAATAAAAATAGAAGTTCTGATAAAATCATTGAGCTTTATGATAAAGCTACAATAGATTTAGAGCAAAAAGAATATGTTATTTCTGGTTTGAGAGAAGAAATAGAAACGCTTAAAAATAATATTAAGAGTCTGAATGATCAATTGGAAAACAAATCAAAAAACACAGACAATATTTTATATGCTTCAGTAGCAAAAGATGCTAAAATTAAGTTTTCGGATTTGGAGTATTTCGGTTATGCAAAAATGTTAGAATCCACAGATTTTATAAAAGTAGATACAGTCACTGTTGTTAGTTTAAAGTGGAATACCAAGCTCAACGATAGTTTAAGAAAAATTAAAGAGAACGAAATTAAAACCTGGCTGAGTGGCAAGTTGAAAGCTGAACGGATATTAATTTTAAAGGAAAAATAAGGTAAATTTAATGTGTACTGAAGAAGGATCTATTCATTTTCTTCAATGTACATTTTTCTTACTTTTTTAAATAATTCAGAAGAATATACAAAATCAGTTACAACTTCATTGTCAGTTTTAAAAATGGTCTCTTTGGAGCCTTCCCAGGCTTTATAACCATCTTTTAAGAAGACAATTTTCTCTCCAATTTCCATCACAGAATTCATGTCATGCGAGTTAATGATTGTGGTTATATTATATTCATCCGTAATCTCCTGAATAAGGTTGTCAATAACAATAGCAGTTTTTGGATCTAAACCAGAGTTAGGTTCGTCGCAAAACAAATACTTAGGCTTATTAACAATGGCTCTAGCAATGGCAACACGTTTTTGCATACCACCAGAAGCTTCACTTGGCATTTTATGATGTGCATCGGTAAGATTGACTCTTTTAAGCACAAAATTCACACGATCTTCCATTTCACTTTTACTCTGTTTTGTAAACATTCGCAATGGAAACATTACATTTTCAGCAATAGTCATAGAATCAAAAAGCGCACTACCTTGAAATACCATTCCCATTTTTGCTCTTAGATTTCGCTTTTCATCATCGCTAAGTTCAGAATATATCTCACCATCGTAAGAAATAGTTCCAGATTCAGGAGTAAACAAGCCAAGTAAACACTTTAAGAATACTGTTTTTCCAGAACCACTTTGCCCAATAACCAAGCTGGTTTTTCCTTTTTCAAAAGAGGTACTTATGCCTTTTAAAATATGAGCATCTCCAAATGATTTTTCTACATTTTTGACTTCTATCATTAGCTTAAAAGCATTTGGGTTAATATATAGTTTAATAAAATAATCATGACACTCGTCCATACAAACGACGTCGTACTTGCTTTACCAACTTCGAGAGCGCCACCTTTCATATAATAACCATAATACGACGGAATAGTAGCTAATAAAAAAGCAAATACGATGGTTTTAATGAAGGCATAAATAATATGAAAAGGAATAAAATCGGTTTGAACACCAGTAATATAATCTTCTAAAGTACTAAAACCTCCATAAACACATGCAGCCATTCCGCCTATAATACCCAAGAACATGGCTATTGAGATAACAAAAGGATAAAGCATTAAAGAAATAAATTTTGGAAACACTAAATAATTTAAAGCGTTAATTCCCATTACTTCTAAGGCATCAATTTGTTCTGTAACTCTCATGGTTCCTATGCTTGATGTAATAAAAGAACCAACTTTTCCTGCCATAATTATGGAAATAAACGTCGGAGCAAATTCTAAAATTACAGACTGACGTGTTGCAAATCCAACCAGGTATTTAGGAATTAAAGGGTTGCTAATGTTCAATGCTGTTTGAATGGTGACAACACCACCAACAAAAAACGAAATGAAAGCAACGATACCTAAGGATCCAATAATTAAGTCATCAATATCTTTTAAGATGAGTGTTCTCATAACAGACCATTTGGTAGGTTTGCGAAACATCTCAGCAATCATTAAAAAATAGGTGCCAATATTATGAAGGTATTGCATAGCGAAATTTGATTATGCTAAAGTAAAAAAACTAATCTTATTTAACCTTAATTTTAAACTACGATGTTCTAAAATCTGTATTTTTGAACCTTTAAGCCCACTATTATGTTAAAGAAAGTTTTTTTGCTTTTCAGTATTTTATGTATCACTGCAATATCGCAATCCCAAAATGATAACCCTAAACTCGTAGTTGGAATTGTAGTGGATCAAATGCGATATGATTACTTAACCAGATTTTACAATAAATATGGTGAAGGTGGATTTAAGCGTATGATGACTGAAGGATTCAATTGTAAAAACAACCATTATAATTTTATACCAACAAAAACAGGTCCTGGTCATGCTTCAATTTTCACAGGCACAACTCCAAAATATCATGGTATTATTGGTAACGATTGGTTTAGCAAAGAATTACTGCGAAACATCAATTGTGTTGAAGATAATTCCGTTGAACCTGTAGGAACTGATAGTAAGGATGGAAAAAAATCTCCAGTTCATATGCAAGTGACGACGTTTGCCGATGAAAATAGATTGTTCACTCAAATGAAAGGAAAAACAATCGGAATTTCTGTGAAGCACAGAGGCGCAATTTTTGCCGCAGGACATACTGCAAATGCAGCATATTGGTGGGATTATGATCATGATGGAAAAGGCAATTGGATTTCCAGTACATTTTATATGGATGCGCTTCCGGAATGGGTTAGTACGTTTAATGCTTCCGGAATTGCACAAGGTTATTTCAAAACATGGAATACTTTATATGATATTGATACATATGAAGAGAGTGGAACAGATTCTAACGCTTATGAACGTGTTTTAGAAGGTGAAAATGAATCCGGATTTCCTCATAAATTAGATGAATTAAAAAACGAAAATGGCGGTTTTCATGTCATTGCTAATTCACCTTTCGGAAATAGTCTTACCACCGATTTTGTTTTAAAAGCGATTGAAGCTGAGCAATTAGGCAAGGATGCTATTACAGATGTGTTAACAGTGAGCTATTCCAGTACTGATAAGGTTGGTCATGATTACGGTCCAAATTCCATTGAAGTTGAAGACACTTATTTACGTTTAGACCTTGAGCTTGAACGCTTGTTTATTGCCTTGGATCAAATGGTTGGAAAAGGAGAATACACAGTATTTTTAACCTCAGATCATGGAGCTCCACATGTGCCTTCTTATTTAAAAGATCAAAAAATACCTTCAGGATTATTTGATTTAAATACCATGCTGAAAGATGTCAACGATAAATTATACGAAACATATCAGGTTTCAGATTTGGCGCTGAGTCGGATTAATAACCAGATATTTTTAGACCATAAAAAAATTGAAGAACATAAGATTGATATTCAGGAATTGAAGACCAGAGTGTCTCAAAAATTATTGAGTTATGAACTTATCAGTAATGTATATATGACATCAGCAATAAACCTCTTTCCTGAGTCAGTTGGCTATCAGGAAATAATGTTGTTTAATGGGCATCATCAAAAGCGTTCTGGCGATGTGATATTTACATTTACTCCTGAAGTATTCAAGGATACAAACTGGAACAGAACAGGAACAGATCATCATTCCGGGTTTAATTATGACACACATGTACCACTTTTATTTTTTGGAAAAGGAATAAAGCATGGACAAACTTTAAGGCGAACACATATTACAGATATTGCACCAACAATATCTTCACTACTCGGAATAAGTTTCCCTAATGCATCCATTGGTGAGCCTTTAGAATTTGTAATGGAATAATTTTGAATAAACGCAACTTATATACAGTCCTAGCAATAGTGCTCATTGTAGCTATTTTTGGTTATGAGTTTGTCTTAGAATCTAATACAACTTCAGAAATTATAGAAGAGGGATCTGCTGTTAAAACAAACACTAATGAGTTTTTTCTGCCAACAAGCACCACAGGTCAGGTTGTTCACCATGAGCATTATTCGTTATCATACAACGAGACTCACGAACAAGCAGAATGGGTTGCTTATGAATTAAAAAAAGCGCATTTATCAAACACCAATTTTAAGCGTCCGTATTTTGAAATCGATAAGGCTGTACAAACAGGAGCTGCACACTGGAGAAATTATAAAAAATCGGGTTACGATAGAGGTCATTTATGTCCTGCTGGTGACCGACGATTTAGTAAGGAAGCACATGACGAAACATTTTTAACCAGTAATATCAGTCCGCAAGAACATCAATTCAACTCTGGCATCTGGAATACATTGGAACAAAAAGTCAGGTATTGGGCAGGAAAATATGATGGTGTTTTTGTGATTACAGGAGGTGTCTTAAAAGGTGATATGAAAACCATAGGCGATGAAGAGGTAAGTGTCCCAAATCAGTTTTATAAAGTATTGATTGATACAAATTCCGGAAACATTAAAATGATAGCTTTTTTAATGCCACATGAAGATTCAAATCAATCTTTGTATAAGTTTGTCGTATCAGTTGATGAAATTGAAGATTTAACAGGTATTGATTTCTTTTCAGAACTTGATGACGCAGTTGAAAATAGGCTGGAAGCTTCAAGTAGCTATAAAGGCTGGAGTTTTTAGTGTTGTTAGTTGATTATTATGTTGACCAAAGTCGGACCTTATCATTCACTTGGCTAGATTTGTTTTCTATTTTAACTTACTCAAGATGCCTTTCCAGCGTAAGTTTCTAATAAATTCACCTTCATCTTCTGTAACCAGATAATCCAATTTAGAACGCTTAGCTTTAAAATAGCCTTTCATATAGTTTATTAAGACTTTGAAATTTAGTTTTTTTACTGCCATTTTTAAAGCTGTAATAAACGAGAGAAGAAACCCATAGCGCATTTTATATAAAGCTTCACCTTGAAGAAGTTTTGACGATTTGTTATAGCTAATTCCGGTTGGTTTTAGGTGTTTAACATGGAGACTTTCATCTACAGCAACTTTCCAGTTATAGTACCTGGCTAATAGCGTGTCTACAGTATCCCATCCAATTGAAGATTTTAAACCTCCTATATCCTTAAAGCAAGATTTTCTATACGCTTTAAAAGGACCTCGTACATGATTTTTATTTGAGATATTTTCATAAACCCACAAATCACCTTTTTTAATATATGCTAAACCGCCTGCAATCCCAATAGAATTGTCGGACATAAAAAGATGTTTGATTTGTTCTAAATAATTTTTTGGAAGGATTATATCTGCATCAAATTTACAGATAACATCATAATTTTCATCGAGCATTTTAAAGCCTTCGTAAAATGCATCAATTACTTTTGAACCAGGTACATGTTCATTTGTTGTCGAAATTGAAACTAACTCCAACCAGTCATATTGTTTAGTAAAACGATCGACAATTGATTTTGTGAGGTCTGTTGAGTTATCATCAACGACTACAACTTTCTTTGGTAAAAAAGTTTGATTTACTAAAGATTCTAAAGTTAAAGACATTGAATCTTCTTCATTATGAGCTGGAATGATGATATAGAAATTCATTTGAAAATTTCAGTTGAGTGTACTAATTTCAAAGCTAAGTAAACACAGTTGAATTTTAGTAGTTAAGGATTAGAAATTCTTTCGGCATATACAATATAATACCTATTCGTAAACCAACGCAAAATAGGTCTAAATCCAATTTTTTTTGATGGGTTGGTCCATTTTTGTCTATCAATGATTTTCCAGCCAGATTTTTCGAGGAGCCAATCAAATTGCCAATCTTCAAATTCATGAAAATGTCGATCTCTCATGTCGGTTTTACTTCGGTATGCAGAAGCAAACCATAACTTAAGCGGAACACTTGCAACAAGCTTGTCGGCTTTTATAGACTTCAAAACGGTAAAGGGAGAGAGGAGGTGTTCAAAAATTTCAAAAGCTGTTACAACATCCGCATTAGAATTTTCTATTTCTGAAGTGTTTAAATCTAAGTCCAAACCTGATGTGTTTTCGACCTTATATCCATTTTGATTCATGATTTCAGTAAATGGATTTTCAACACCTAAATCTAATAAAGACTCTGATTTGTTTACGTGCTTATTAAGAAACTGTAATGTGTGCTTATATCTTTTATGTGGAAATTTTCCTTCGTACATTACTCTACAATATTATTATAAGAAGTTTTAATTCCTTTGATTAAACAGAACTAAAATCTGACCTAAATTACCTCCACCAATAATTGCTATTTTTTCAGTCATGTTAATGCTGATAAACTATGGCATTGATATGCATTCCGGCACCAACACTTGCAAAAATAATGACATCACCTTTGTTGATAGAATGGTGTTCCATTTTATTGTTAATAATTAGATCATAAAGCGTAGGCACTGTTGCTACAGAGCTATTTCCTAACTTATGAATACTCATTGGCATGATATGTTCAGGCGTGTCTTTCTTATATAATTTATAGAAGCGATTTATGATAGCCTCATCCATTTTTTCATTGGCCTGATGAATCAAGATTTTTTTGACATCATCAATATCTACACCACTGTTATCTAAGCACGTTTTCATAGCTAATGGAACATTCGTCAACGCAAATTCATAGATTTTTCTACCATGCATTTTAATATAGCGTGTGTCTTTGCTAAGTTCTTGATTATTAGAGTTCCCAAAGAACAAATAGTAAGCTTCATCATAGGTAAATGATGCTGTTTCGTGAGCTAAAATCCCGCCTTCTTCATCAGATAATTCAACAATTGTTGCACCTGCGCCATCAGAGTATATCATTGAATCTCTATCGTGTTTATCTACCACACGAGATAAAGTTTCAGAGCCAATAACGAGACAACGCTTTGCCATTCCAGATTTGATAAATGCTTTAGCCTGAATGACACCTTCAACCCAGCCAGGACATCCAAATAGAATATCATACGCAACACATTTAGGGTTTTTAATACGCAATCTGTGTTTCACTCTGGAGGCCAGACAAGGTAATATATCACTTTGAACGGTATTGGCTTTTACGTCACCAAAATTATGAGCACAAATGATATAATCTATCTCTTCCGGATTTATATTAGCATCTTCTATAGCTTTTTGGGCTGCTAGAAAAGCTAAATCAGACGATGTTAACTGGTCATCTGCATAGCGTCTTTCAGCAATACCTGTGATTGCCTTGAATTTATCTACAATTATTTCATTTGGGTGATTTATTGATGATCCATCAATATTTAAAAAATCATGATGATAAAAATCTTCATTTTTCTCTATCATTTTCGGAATGTAACTTCCAGTTCCTGTAATCTTAATACTCATAAATTATTAAATCTGATTTATACTGATAAAAGTTAAAAGGCAATATACTAACATTTGATGAAATGTTAATATACTGCCTTTTGTTTTTACGATGTTCAAACGCTTTAACTAAGCTTCCATGTAAGCTTCAATTGGCGCGCAAGTACAAATTAAATTTCTGTCACCATAAGCATCATCTACACGACGAACACTTGGCCAGAATTTATTATCTCTTACGTAGTCTAGCGGGAAGGCAGCTTGCTGACGGGAATATGGAAGTAGCCATTCGTCATCAGTAATCATGTTCATGGTATGCGGTGCATTTTTTAACACGTTGTTATCATCATCTTTTGATACACTGTCAATTTCATGTTTAATCGAAATCATAGCGTCACAAAAGCGATCCATTTCTTGCTTACTTTCACTTTCAGTAGGCTCAATCATCATGGTTCCTGCAACAGGAAAAGATACAGTTGGCGCATGAAAACCATAATCCATTAAGCGTTTTGCGATATCGACAACTTCAATGCCATGGGCTTTAAAAGGTCTGCAATCTATAATCATTTCATGAGCTGCTCGTCCAAGTTCACCTGAATATAACGTTTCAAACGACCCTTGTAAACGTTTTTTGATATAGTTAGCATTCAGAATGGCAACTTCAGTAGAACGTTTTAATCCGGATGCACCTAACATTTTAATGTAACCATAAGAAATTAAACAGGCTAATGAAGACCCAAAAGGAGCAGCGGAAATTGCTGTAATTGCTTGGTCTCCTCCAGTTTTTACTAATGGATTACTAGGTAAAAATGGCACCAATTGCTTGGCAACACAAATCGGACCAACACCTGGACCACCACCACCATGAGGAATGGCAAACGTTTTATGTAAATTGAGATGACACACATCTGCTCCAATATTTCCAGGATTCGTTAAACCTACTTGTGCATTCATGTTAGCACCATCCATATAGACCTGACCACCATTGTCATGTATGATTTTAGTGATGTCTCCTAGCGACGCTTCATACACACCATGTGGTGGAGGGTAAGTTACCATGAGAGCTGCAAGATTGTCTTTATGTAACTCTGCTTTTTCTCTTAGATCATCAATATCGATATTTCCTTTTTCTGTAGATTTGGTAACGACCACTTTCATTCCTGCCATAACAGCACTCGCTGGATTTGTTCCATGGGCAGACGATGGAATAAGACAGATGTTTCTATGATGATCACCTCGAGATTCGTGATAAGCTCGAATGACCATTAATCCGGCAAATTCTCCCTGAGCTCCTGAATTTGGTTGTAAAGATGTACCTGCAAATCCTGTAATTTCTGTCAGCTGATCTTCTAATGCCTTTAAAACAATTTGGTAA
>JAAEZL010000002.1:62240-62985 GCA_018222875.1 Algicola sp. | reverse complement strand
CCTTTAGCTTGTTCTATTGGAGCAAATGGATGAATTTTCCCCCATTTAAACCAGCTTAGCGGAAGCATTTCTGAAGCAGCATTAAGCTTCATTGTGCAAGAACCCAGTGAAATCATTGAGTGATTTAAAGCTAAATCTTTACGCTCTAAATATTTGATGTAACGCATCAATTCAGTTTCAGAATGATGAGAATTAAATACAGGTTCCTCTAAAAATTTAGACTGGCGCTTAAATTCACTATCAATTGCATTTTCTTCAGAAATATGGTTGAGTTCAATAGTTTCTTTAGCAGCTATTTTAGCAAAAATTGCAACTATTTTATTAAGTTCTTCAAGGGTTGTTGGTTCATTTATAGATAGAACAACTTCAGTTTCACTAGGATAATAGAAGTTCATTTTTTTGCTTTCAGCTTCAGCTTTTATCGCTTTTGCATCTGCCTTGATATGAAGCGTATCAAAAAATGAGTTATTCATTTGTTCAAATCCTATTTCCTGAATAGCTTTAGATAGTGCAACTGCTTTATTGTGAATGTTCGTTGCAATAAATTCTAGACCTTTTGGTCCATGGTAAACGGTGTACATACCAGCCATTACAGCAAGTAAAACTTGAGCAGTACATATATTTGATGTTGCTTTATCACGTTTAATATGTTGTTCACGAGTTTGTAAAGCCATACGTAACGCTCTATTTCCGTTTGCGTCTTTAGTTACTCCAATAATTCGACCAGGAAGATCTCTTTTGTAAG
>JAAEZL010000002.1:58797-62230 GCA_018222875.1 Algicola sp. | reverse complement strand
TTTGTAGCAAAATAAGCAGCATGTGGACCACCATAACCCATTGGAATTCCAAAGCGTTGCGTGGTTCCAAGGACAACATCTGCACCAAATTTACCTGGAGCTTCAAGCTTGATTAAGCTCATAATGTCAGCTGCAACGGCAACTTTAATATTTGAGGCTTTAGCTTTTTCTATGAAAGATTTGATATCAGTGACCTGACCAAATTTCCCTGGATACTGTAAAATGGCTGCAAAATAATCTTCAGAAAAATCAAAATCATCCTCTTTTCCAACAACTAATTCAATACCGATTGGAGTAGCTCTGGTTTGTAATAAGGATAAGGTTTGCGGAAGTATATGTTCAGACACAAAAAACTTATTGATACCAGCTTTTTTCTGGTCTCTTTCTCTCACCGCAAATAATAAACTCATCGCTTCTGCTGCAGCTGTACTTTCATCTAAAAGTGACGCGTTAGCAATTTCCATTCCAGTAAGGTCGGTAACCATAGTTTGGAAATTCAATAAGGCTTCTAAACGACCTTGAGCTATTTCAGCCTGATAAGGTGTGTAAGCGGTGTACCAACCTGGATTTTCAAGAATATTTCGCTGAATCACTGCAGGCATAATGGTAGGATGATACCCTAAGCCAATGTACGTTTTAAATACTTTATTTTTCTTAGAAAGGTTATAAATGTGAAGCAAATACTCTTGCTCACTCATAGGTTCGTCTAAATTTAAATCTGATTTTAAACGAATGCCATCAGGTATAGTTTGATAAATCAATTGTTCTATAGAATCTACACCAATCGTTTGTAACATTTGTTTTTGATCTGCTGCTCTGGGACCAATATGACGAAGTGAAAAATCTGCTGTATTCATTGAAATTATTTGAGTTGAATTTTATGCTGCAAAATTAAGCAATTATTGACCTTAAAATGTTAAGGAAAATGAAACTTTTCAACCATTTGAATTGGTTATTAACAGTTTCGCTATTTTTGTGTTATGCGTGCTTTAAAAACGGTTTTTGATTTTTATATCAATAGTAGTATTCATGTGGCTTTAGCTATCGTGGCTATGGTATGCGTTACCTATTTAGAGTTTGATGTTTCTATGGATTCAAATCTGTTGAGTTTTATAGGATTTGCTTCTATTACTGGTTACAACTTTGTTAAATATTTTGGATTGGCAAAATTTCATCATAGAAGCCTTTCAGGTAGACTAAAAGCAATCCAGATTTTTTCGTTGTTCTGCTTTTTGGCAATGTGCTTTTTTGCCTTCCGATTAAATACAGCATCTTTGATTGCAATCTTAGCTTTTGGAGTAGTCACATTTTTATATGCCATTCCGTTGTTACCCAACCGGTTTTTTGTTGATAAGAAGAAAAAGTTGCGAAGTATTAGCGGACTTAAAATTTATATTATTGCATTGGTTTGGTCTGGAGTGACAGTTTGTTTACCACTAATTAACAATACCCACGAACTGCATGATGACGTTCTTATTACTGCAGCACAACGTTTTATTATTGTTATTATATTGATGTTGCCATTTGAAATCAGGGACTTGAATTACGATAGTTTAAAGTTGTCTACAATTCCGCAACGAATAGGAGTGAGGCAGACAAAAGTTGCAGGATTTTTATTGTCGCTAGTGGTCGTGATTTTAGAGTATTTTAAAGATGATATTAATCGGAGTCACTTACAATCTCTGGTAGTAATTGTTATTGTGTCATTAGTATTTATAAAATTTTCAACACAGCAACAAGGAAAATATTACAGTGCATTTTGGGTAGAGAGTTTACCCATTTTCTGGTTGATTTTATTGTTGGTACTTCGCTAGTTCTTTTTCAAAATTAGATTTCAAACGTGCTTTAGCTGCAGCGTCCATAGCAACAGGTTCTTTAGCGACCAGTTTAGTTAATCTGGTGTTTTTCTTTGTATATTTTCTACAAGCAAGACAATAAATTAAATGGAAATTTAACTTTATTTTTTCCCATAACGAGGCTTCCCTGTATTGCGATTTGTCACAAACATGATTCGCTTCTTCACACCGAAATATAAATTTAATTTTCATTCTTAAAACCAATTTTTTTCAAGACAACCTGCCATCGCAACTCTGGCTCTGTGGATAATTACCCATAGGTTAGACGCAGTAATATTTAATTCATTACAAATGGCTTCAGTTTCATAATTTAAAATAGTTTTCATTTCAAAAACCTGAGCTTGTTTTTCCGGAAGTTTCTCCAGACACTTATCGATTGCTATACCTAATTCAGTATTTTCAATGGTATCTTCAGCAGTTTTATCAAAGGGATCTGCCACGCGTTCTTCAAGCCAATCACCTTCCTGTTCATCTGAATTATAAGTCATTCTAACTTCAGCTTTACCTTTTTTAGAATTTATCTTGCGATAATAATCGATAATCTTTCGTTTTAAAATTGAAATCAGCCAGGTACGTTCGCTAGCTTCTCCTTTAAAATTTTTCATAGATTTTAAGCCAGCGACAAAAGTATCTTGTATTAAATCTTTAGCAATTTCACTATCATTTACTCTTGTAATCGTGTAATTGAAAAGATAATCGGAATACAAATTTATCCACTGATTAGGATCTATAACGTGTTTAGGCATTTCTTTTTCTGAAATTTTTATTTCAAAAATAAGCTAAAAATGTGACATAGTTTAATGCTTGTCTTTCTCTATACTAGTGATTATTTTGTTGCTGTAATGATATAATAACCGAAACTCTTCATGTGTAATCCAGAAAGTAAAGCATAAAACGAGCCTTTGAGGTTATGCAGACTCTCTCTTTTTAGAGATTTTGTAGTCCGTATTTTTTGTAATGCAAAACCGATGATAGCAAAAGGTACATGCAAAACTGAAGGCGCAACTCTTAATGAAATATTCTCGATGCTTACATCTTTAAAACCAACGTCCTTGAGTAGCTGCTCATACTTATGAATTTGCTCTAACTTTTCTAAACTCCAGTGATTACATAACTTTTGATAAGCAAAATGGCTTCCAAAACATAACTGAGAGTTATCTTTTTTTAAGAAGGCATCTGCAATAACTAATTTACCTTTTGGTTTTAAAATTCTAAAAGCTTCCTGTATGGATTTTTTATCATGGCCAGAGTGACAGAAACTTTCAATAGCTACAGCACTATCAAATGTATCAGATTGAAAAGACGTTTCATTATAATTCTCTTTCAGAATAATGCCATTTTTTCCTCTTAGCAATTCATTTCCCTGTTTTAACTGAAACTCAGATAGTGTCACTCCATAGGTAATTAGGTTTTTAAATTGCTTTAGAGCATAACGCATAGTGGCACCCATTCCGCAACCTAAATCGACCAGTCGGTGTTTGTTTGAATCAATATTTAGACGTTTCATAACCTGACGATTCATTTCATTTAGCATCGAATCTCTTTTGAAAATGTTTGTTTTCAACGGACGATAATAA
>JAAEZL010000002.1:51022-58787 GCA_018222875.1 Algicola sp. | reverse complement strand
TTGTGGTCTTTGCTCCAGAACTCGTAATCTTCAGTAGCTTCGTTGTAGAAATCAATCATGTCTATGTTACTGATTTCCTTTTCTTCTAAATGTGTTATACTAATTGATTTCATAGTTTTAGGTTTTACATGTTATTTTAAAACACGTTATTTATAAATAATAAAGTGTAAACGACAGCAAATAGAACAAATAGTGCGTTCATGCCATAACTGCCTATTTTGAATATGTGCTTCTTTGGAATGTCATACATCGGATAATAGGCAATTTGAGTGGCAACTTTTCCAACCCAGTAAGCTGCAATTAATCCAGTTATGGCTATGGCTAAATTTGATTCGTTTTTTAAGTCATTAGGCAATAGAATGGCAATTAACCCAAAAGAAAAGTTTAAACCTTGAATGTACCTTCCATAGGTTTTAGCAATTTCCTGATTTAAAGGTTTTAATTGCTTTACATCGTTATACCAGTCAAAAACCTGATGCCTGATGTATGGATAAATAAGTGCTGTGAAAATTTGGCCGCAACCTCCCAGAATAATAAGCCAGTTTGGAATTTGAATGTTCATGATTTTATAAATATTAAACTTTCAGAAAATATTGAAAGTATGGTTTAAAATTTTTTTATTTGATGAGTTTGATTAAAGACTTGGTGATCCAGTTTTGTTTTTGGTTTACTAATTTATTAATCATCGTATCTGCATTAAGTGTTAAATCGTGTAATGCTTTTGTTTGTTTAATGAGTTCGCGTGTTTTTTCAGTACCATCATCTTTAATAGAAGAGACATCATTTAATACTTTTATAACCGGTTGAATTTCTCTTCGGCTTCGTTCTTTTGCAATAATTCGCGTCAATTCCTGTACGTCTTTTTCGGTGGTAAAATATTCTTTACGCTCTCCGGGAATCAGTTCTTTGGTTACAATTCCCCAATCCATTAACTGTCGAAGATTCATGCTTGTATTGCCACGAGAAATTTGGAGTTCTTCCATAATATCTTCCATAGATAGTGGTTTGGTTGAAATAAAAAGTAAGGCCTGAATTTGAGCCATAGCTTTATTAATTCCCCAAAGTGAACCTAGACTTCCCCAAGTACTGACAAACTTTATTTTAGCTTCTTCGTAATTCATACAACAAATATATATAAAATATTTTAAACTTTCAATAATTATTGAAAGTTTATTTTTAGAATACGTTTATGTTTGGTTTATATGTAATTCAGCCAAACACTTTATCGATAAATTGTACCAGCTTTTCCAACGAAAATTCTGCTAAGAAACAAAGCGAACGGTTGAGCTTACAATAAATTTAATTAACTATCACGAGAGTTTTTCAGATAGAAATATTAGGTAGTATTTAGCGTACTTGATGTTGTAACACGTATTATTTAACTATTTTTTTGTTCGAAAAGGCATAATATAGGTTCAGTCCAAAAACTATATAAGAAAAACAAATAATAGAAAGGGTTATTCTTAAATCCAATTCCCAAAAATTATATAATAATGAACTTAAAGCAATAAGTAAGAAATGAATAGCTGATAGAATCAAATTTGTTTTAATGTTTAAAAAATTCAGTAATAAATATATTCCAAAAAATATCAGAGTAGAGAGTACTGGAATATTATCTATCCATGTATGTAAAACACTCCATTTCCAACCCATAGTTTTGTTGACATCAAAAACATCAACAATAATTTTTCCAATAGTCTGAAACCCAAAGAATGCAAGCAATGTTAATATTGGCATTCTTTTAGTTAATGGTTCTTTAAGCTGTTCTAATACTTTAGTCATTTGGTTACTTTACACTTGATTAGTCTGCAAATTTTCAAGTCTGTTACAACTTAATATTATGTAAAGCCAAAACTTACTTCTCAATCAATCCAGCACGTTTTAATAAAGCGTCTGGTCGAGGTTCTTTTCCTCTGAATCGTTTGTATAAGGTCATTGGATCTTCAATACCTCCTTGTGATAACACATTATCCTTGAATTTTTTTGCAACGTCTTTGTTAAAAACACCTTGTTCTAAAAAGTATTCAAAAGCATCTGCATCTAAAACTTCAGCCCATTTATAACTGTAATAACCTGAGCTGTAACCTCCTTGAAAAATATGAGAAAATGAAGTGCTCATACAGTTTTCAGCAACATCAGGATACAGTTTGGTGTTTTCAAAGACTTTCGATTCGTGTGTTTTCACTGATGTAATTGTTTCTGGCGACTCACCAGCATGCCAAGACATATCTAATAATCCGAAACTAATTTGTCTCAACGTTTGCATGCCTTCATGAAACGTTGCAGACGCTTTTATTTTTTCAATTAATTCCATTGGAATCATGTCACCAGTTTGATAATGAGTAGCAAAAAGCTCTAAAGCTTCCTTTTCGTAACACCAGTTTTCTAAAACCTGACTCGGTAATTCTACAAAATCCCAAAATACACTTGTACCAGATAAACTCGGATACGTGGTATTGGCCAGCATCCCATGAAGTGCATGTCCGAATTCGTGAAATAAGGTAGTGACTTCATTAAAGGTGAGGAGTGAAGGTTTGCTTTTTGTAGGTTTGGTAAAATTGCAAACAATAGAAATATGTGGTCTGCTATTTTCGTCATTTTTAATGTATTGTGGTTTATAAACGGTCATCCATGCGCCATTTCGTTTTCCAGATCTAGGGAAGAAATCAGCATAAAAAATAGAGACTAAATCACCTTTTGTGTCTGTTACTTTATAGGTTAAAACGTCCTGATGATATTTGTCAATAGTATCAATTTCTTCAAATTTTAAATCGTATAAACGTTCAGCAATGGTAAATGCGCCATCAATAACATGTTCTAATTTGAAATACGGTTTAAGCTGTTCATCATCTAAGTTGAATAATTTTTGTTTTAATTTTTCAGCGTAATATGAACCATCCCACTTTTGAAGGGTTTCAATGCCATCTAAATCTTTTGCGAAAGCAGCCAGGTTTTCAAATTCTTTTTTAGCAGCAGGTTTAGCCTTCTTTAATAGTTCATTAAGAAATTGCTCAACGTTTTCAGGAGTTTTAGCCATACGCTCTTCTAAAACAAAATGTGCATGCGTTTTATAGCCTAAGAGGTTAGCGCGTTCATGACGAAGCTTTGCAATGTGTAATACATGTTCCTGATTGTCAAATTCATTGCCTTTAAAAGCCTTAGCGCCAGATGCAATAGCCAGTTGTTTTCTAAGTTCCCTATTGTCAGCATAGGTCATAAACGGAATGTAACTCGGATAATCTAAAGTGATCAGCCAACCTTCTTTTTGCTTTGATTCTGCAAGTTGCTGAGCAGCTTCTTTAGCACCTTCGGGTAATCCAGACAAATCCTCTTCATTTGTTATATGAAGTTCGTAAGCATTAGTTTCAGCTAATACATTTTCTCCAAACTTAAGTTTTAACTGACTTAATTTTTTATCAATTTCACGAAGACGAGATTTCTTGTCTTCATCTAAATTAGCACCATTTCTTGAAAACCCTTTGTATTTTTTATCGAGAAGTGTGTTTTGCTCTGTGTTTAAATTTAAATGGTCTTTGTTTTCATAAACGGCCTTTACACGTTTGAATAAATCTTCATTCAAAGTTATATCGTTGCTGAATTCTGAAAGCAAAGGCGATACTTCCTGAGCAATCTTTTGAATGGTATCATTCGTTTCAGCACTATTCAGATTAAAGAAAATACTGGAAATCCTATCTAGTTGCTCACCTGAAAAATCTAAAGCTTCAATGGTGTTTTCAAACGTTGGTGCATCAGTATTATTAGCAATCGCATCGATTTCAGCTTTCGCCTCTTTTATCGCTTGTAAAAAAGCAGGTAAATAATCTTCATTTTTAATTTTTGAAAAAGGAGCTGTTTGGTATAATGTATCAAAAGGCGTGTTTAATAGTGTCATTTAATATTCTTGAATTTATAAGATAAACGCTTATATAGTAGTAATTTACTTACGATAATGCAAATTGTGAATTACTTTGTTTATTATTTATCATAACTTTTTGATAATATGACAAAATAAATTTTAGTTTTGTCGTATTATTTTTATTAAGAGTTAACCAACTCTATACAAATAATTGATTAATAGCTCTAAAACCTCGTTTACATACGAGGTTTTTTTATGTTAGATTTTTAGAAGTTTCAATCACTTTCGTTTTTAAACTTTCTTTATAATCTAGAATGGTATTTTGAATGGACTGGTCTGAAGCTCCCAGAATTTGAGCAGCTAAAATTCCGGCATTTTTTGCACCATTTAAGGCTACAGTTGCAACTGGAACTCCTCCTGGCATCTGTAAAATAGATAAAACAGAATCCCAGCCATCGATAGAATTACTGCTTTTTACGGGAACACCAATAACTGGTAAAGGTGATAATGAAGCCACCATTCCTGGTAAATGAGCAGCACCTCCAGCACCAGCAATAATTACGTTTATGCCTCTGGTATGTGCATGTTTACTAAAATCAAATAATTTTTCTGGTGTTCTGTGCGCTGAAACAATATCAACTTCAACCTCTATTTTGAATTCTTTTAAAATATCAATAGCATCCTGCATTACTGGCAAATCACTTTTGCTTCCCATAATAATTGCTACTTTTCCCATATTTATTTACTTATAACTTTTATTGTTTTCTTTACAACTTCAGCAACTTCTCTTGCCTTGCTTAAATCTTCATTAACTATAGTCACATGTCCCATTTTACGAAAAGGTCTGGTTTGCTTTTTACCATAAATATGAGGTGTTACACCATCCAGTTTCATAATTGTTTCAATGTGTTCGTAAACCACCTCTCCTGTATGACCTTCAGCACCAACAAGATTTACCATAATGCCACCAACTTTACTTTCGGTTTGTCCTAAAGGTAAATTTAAAATGGCTCGAATGTGCTGTTCAAATTGTGATGTATAACTGGCTTCAATAGTTTGGTGACCTGAATTATGTGGTCGTGGAGCCACCTCATTTACTAGTATCTGATTATCTTTTGTTTGAAACATTTCGACAGCCAGCAATCCAACATGATGGAAAGCTTCTGAAACCTTTAATGCAACTTCTGTTGCTTTTGTTGCAACGGTCTGATCTATTCGTGCCGGACAAATAACATACTCTACCTGATTGGCTTCAGGATGAAATTCCATTTCAACAACGGGATAGGTTTTCGTCTCTCCAGCTTCATTTCTTGCAACGATGACAGCCAATTCATTTTTAAACGGAATTAAATCTTCAGCAATACATTCACCTTTTGGTAGGTTGTCTAAATCGGAAAGTTGTCTCACCACTTTTACACCATTACCATCATAACCAAACTGAGCCGCTTTCCATACAAACGGAAATTCTAATCCGCCATTATCGATAGCATCTTCAATTTCAGAAAGGTAAGCAAATCTGGAGAAATCTGAAGTTGGAATTTGATGATCTCGGTAAAATAATTTTTGAGTTGCCTTATTTTGAATGGTTCGCAATGTTTTTGAAGAAGGATATACTTTTTTACCTTCTTTTTCAAGCGCTTCTAAAGCATCAACGTTTACATTTTCAATTTCAAAAGTGACAAGATCTACCTGTGTTCCAAAATTATAAACATCGTCATAATTCATCAAATCACCTTTTACGAATGTATCACAGGCAATTTTACATGGCGCTTCATCGCTGGCATCCATGACGAGCGTTGTAATATCGAATTTTCTTGTGGTATAGAGCATCATTTTACCTAATTGTCCACCACCAAGAATACCGAGTTTAAAATTTGAAGAAAAATAATTTATCATCTGTAATTTTAAATAATTGTCATGTTGAGCGCAGTTGAAATGTCTTAAACAGAATTCTACGACTACAGTAATACATTAATTCCACAAAAATACACTAAATATGGAAGAAAATTCTAAAATCATAAATTGAAAATAGCCAATCCTTACTCAAATGATTATCTTTGCTTTTTTAAATTCAAAAACAAGTGATTAAGCTCAACGATTTATACTTTAAACCTTTTATTTCTGAAACCGAAATTGATGCAGCAGTACAGGAGATGGTTGATAGTATCGCAGATGATTTTCAGGACGACATTCCGGTTTTTATTGGGATTTTAAACGGATCTTTCATGTTTGTGAGCGATTTTGTAAAAAAATATCCTAAACCTTGTGAAGTGACCTTTATCAAGTTGGCTTCCTATGAAGGGATTAAATCGTCCGAAGACATTCAACGACTTATTGGTTTAACTCAGGATTTGACAGGTAGAAAAGTAGTTATTCTTGAAGATATTATCGATTCAGGAAATACACTTGAAGAGGTTCATCGTATTTTTGAAAATGAAAATGTTGATGAGCTTAAAATCGCTACCTTATTTTACAAACCTGAAGCCTATAAAAAAGACTTTAAACTACATTATGTTGGTATCGAAATACCAAACAAATTTATAGTTGGTTATGGTTTGGATTACAACGGATTAGGTCGGGATTTGCCAGAAATATATCAATTAAAAACAACACAATATATGACTAATTTAGTGCTATTTGGACCTCCAGGTGCAGGTAAAGGAACACAAGCAGAATTACTAAAAGACAAATACAATCTTGTTCATATTTCAACAGGTGATGTGTTTCGATTCAATATAAAAAATGAAACGGCTTTAGGGATGCTTGCCAAATCTTTTATGGATAAAGGAGAGTTGGTTCCAGATCAGGTCACTATTGATATGCTTAATGCAGAAGTTGAAAAAAACAGCGATGCTAAAGGGTTTATTTTTGATGGATTTCCGAGAACACATGCACAGGCAGAAGCGCTCGACAAGTTAATGGATTCTAAAGATTCTCAGATTAACGCCATGATTGCTTTAGAAGTTGATGACGAGGTTTTAGTCGGAAGACTTCTGGAACGCGGAAAAACAAGTGGCAGAAAAGACGATGCTGACGAGTCTATTATAAGAAACCGAATCACAGAATACTATAAAAAAACAGCAATTTTAAAAGAGTATTACGCTGCTCAGGACAAGTACTTTGGAGTTGATGGTGTTGGAAGCATTAGTGAAATTACTGAGCGACTAAACAAGGTAATCGATAATCTATAGTTAAGGCGTTTATTCGTCAGTTGTTTAGGTTGTGATGCATCTTAATCAACTAAAACAACTCCACAATTTAACAACTAAACTACAAAAATGACTGAAGGAAATTTTGTCGATTACGTAAAAATGCACGTGTCTTCTGGTAAAGGCGGACAAGGGTCTGCGCATTTACATCGCGAAAAATATATTGAAAAAGGTGGTCCGGATGGTGGAGATGGTGGACGAGGAGGTCACATCATTATTCGTGGTAATGAAAATCTATGGACCTTATTACACCTCAAGTTTAAACGTCATGCCAGAGCAGGCCATGGCGAACATGGAAGCAAAAGTAGAAGTACAGGTGCAGATGGCGAAGATATCTATTTAGATGTGCCTTTAGGAACTGTTGTGAAAGATACAGAAACCGATGAAGTCCTTTTTGAAATCACTGAAAATAACGAAGAAAAAATCGTTGCTCAAGGTGGTCGAGGAGGCTTAGGAAACTGGCATTTTAAAAGTTCTACAAACCAAACGCCTCGTTATGCACAGCCTGGAGAACCTCTGGAAGAAAAGCATATTACTTTAGAGCTTAAAATCTTGGCTGATGTTGGTCTGGTCGGGTTTCCAAATGCTGGAAAGTCTACTTTATTATCTGTGATTACTGCTGCGAAACCTAAAATTGCCGATTATGAGTTTACAACCCTAAAGCCTAATTTAGGAATTGTAGAATATCGTGATTTTCAAA
>JAAEZL010000002.1:28002-51012 GCA_018222875.1 Algicola sp. | reverse complement strand
TCATGGCAGATATTCCCGGAATTATCGAAGGTGCTGCCGAAGGAAAAGGGCTTGGTCATTACTTTTTGCGTCATATCGAGCGTAATTCTATTTTACTGTTTTTAATTCCTGCAGATGCTAAAAACATTCGTGAACAATACGATATTTTATTAGATGAGCTCAAACGTTACAATCCCGAAATGCTGGATAAGGAACGTATGATTGCCATTTCAAAAAGTGATATGCTCGACGACGAATTGCAGGCAGAACTAAAACAGGAATTAGATAAAACCCTTCCCATTGATTACATGTTTATCTCCTCTGTAGCGCAAAAAGGCATCACACAATTAAAAGATAAACTCTGGAAAATGCTTAATGATTAATTTTCGGGCGTTACCTTTTTCCGTTTAAACTCCAAAAGGTCAGGCTCTCGGCAGTCGCTTTTGTTTTTTTGTCATTCCGCACTTCGATGCGGAATCTATAATAAAAAACAAAGAGCTCCAACAATGCCTCCATCCTTAACGCAAAATCGATATAACTTTTATAATCGTCATCTGATTTTTGAAGTATTGGTTTTTTTAATACTAAAGTGTAAATTTGATTCCACAACAACGGTTTTAATGAAAGAAAAAATTAAGAGCATCGTAGAAATCAACGACAATAAAGCAAGTCGTTACTTTGCGTTTTTTATTCAGGCTTTAATTTTAGTGTCTATTGTTACATTTTCAGTAGAAACCATTCCCAATCTGAAACCATCAACGAAAACCATACTATACGTTGTAGAGGTATTCTGTGTAATTGTGTTTACAATTGAATATTTGCTACGAATTTATGTAGCCGATAGCAAACCTAAATTCATATTTAGTTTTTTTGGAATCATCGATTTCTTAGCCATTCTTCCATTTTATTTATCCTTCGGAATAGATTTACGCTCCTTAAGAGCGTTACGTTTTTTAAGGTTGTTCAGAATCTTAAAATTAGTACGTTACAACAAAGCCATGAACCATTTTACACGTGCTATAAAATCGGCTAAAGAAGAGATTCTGCTATTTGTGTTTATCACACTTATTCTTATTTATTTTTCAGCAGTTGGGATTTATTATTTTGAAAATGAAGCGCAGCCAGAGCATTTTACTTCAATTTTTGATAGCCTATGGTGGGCAATTATTACTTTAACTACTGTTGGTTATGGTGATGTCTATCCAATTACAGTTGGCGGAAAAGTCTTCACCTTTTTTATTTTAATGATTGGCTTGGGAATTGTGGCTATTCCAACTGGAATTATTTCTTCAGCATTAACGAAGTCGGTAGATACAAAAGAAACGGAATAATTTTTGTTATCTTAGTGAAACTTCAATTTTTAAAATTGATTTAGTTGAACTAATCCTAATGAAAATTAGGATCTCATTATATTAGCATGAAATATTTTTCAATCCTTTTAGTAGCTCTAATCGTATCTTCTTGTGCACCAGTTCGCGTACATTATGATTATGAGAAAACAACCGATTTTAATTCATATAAAACTTATAATTATTATGCCGATTTAAATACTGGACTTAGCGAATTAGATACCAAGCGATTATTGGATGAGCTTGATAATGCCTTACAAAGTAACGGCTACGCTTTGTCTGAAACACCAGATTTTTTTATCGATATTAAAAGTAGCGAATACCAGGAAGCAGCCAGAAATAATGTTGGTGTTGGAGTTGGAGGAACAGGTGGTCGAGTTGGAGGAGGTGTTTCAATTGGCATTCCTGTGGGACAAAATAAAGTAAACAGACAAATCGTTTTTGAGTTTGTTGACGAAAATAAAAACGGATTGTTCTGGCAAGCTGTGTCTGAGTCGAGTTACAGTCAGAATGCTTCTCCAGAAAAGCGAGAAACCTTGTTTAATACAATTGTCACTAAAGTTCTTGAAGGCTTTCCGCCAGAGACCAAAAACTAAATTTATCATTTTTCTAACAGTTTAAACTTTAGCATCGCTATATCGTTTTGTAATTTTGAGTAAACTAAAAACGGATTATGGAAACACTGAAAAACAAAGTAGCACTCATCACTGGTGGAACTAAAGGTATTGGCTACGGAATTGCAGAAGCCTTACTGAATCAAGGTGTAAAAGTTGTAATTACAAGTCGTAGTGAACAAGCGGCTAACGATGCAGCTAAAGATTTAGGAACCAAAACCAACGCTGTTGGTCATGTTATTGGTGTTGCAGCAGATGTACGTTTGTTAGATAGTCAGAAAAGCGCTGTGAAACAAGCCATAGATTCTTTTGGTCAATTAGATATAGTCATTGCTAATGCTGGTTTAGGGCATTTTGGAAGTATTGAAGATTTGACGTCTGAGCAATGGAACGATGTGATAGATACGAATCTTACAGGAGTCTTCAATTCTATAAAAGCCAGTGTTGACGAACTTAAGAAAACGAAAGGCTATTACATCACCATTTCAAGCTTAGCTGGCACCAACTTTTTTGCTGGAGGTTCTGCGTACAATGCAAGTAAATTTGGAGTTACAGGATTTACACAGGCTGTGATGCTCGATTTAAGACAGCATGGTATTAAGGTGAGTACGATCATGCCAGGATCAGTTTCTACTCATTTTAATGGAAACGAACCAAGTGATAAAGGCGCCTGGAAAATTCAGATTGAAGATTTAGGCAAATTGGTAGTCGATGTATTACATATGAATCCAAGAACCTTACCAAGTAAAATTGAAGTCAGACCTACAATGCCTCCAGGGAAGTCTTAATTTAATACAATCTTATTTACTCACTTATTGAGAGTCTTACACCTTCACTATGACTGCTGAATTCAGGAGCATACATACTTTGAATGGTTGTAATCCCATTACTCATGTCACCAGCATTGTTCACTCTCAAATCGTATTCAAAAACATAAACGCCCTTTGGTAAATAATCAAAAAAGAAGTTTGTTGAAGCGTCTTTTGTACTTTCATAATAACCCAATCCGTCTTGCCATTTGTATTGCGACATCACATTTACAGGTTCTAAACCAGAAGCGCGCATGTCTTTCATGTGAATAAATTCCATGTTGCGATCACTTCGCAGTTCTATTCTTACACGAACCAAATCACCTACGTTTAATGGCGTTTCAGATGTGATTTCAGTAATTTGTTCACCTCTATCTGTATTGGTTTTTTTGAAGAGTTTCTTTTTCAATTGTAATGGTGTCTCAGCTGAAGTAATCTTGTCTAAATCTTCAAAATATTGCCAGTATAAACTTCCCCAGGCAATACCTTCCCCTTTTTTGTTGAGCTCTACAGTTGCCATGGAAGGATTAATGTCTTCCGAAGACCACGAGGTTTTATAGTAACCAGTTCCAGCTTCCAGTTCAACATCTTTAAGTGTATTAGGATTGATTTCTTTTCCTCCAATAACCACATCAACCATGTCTGTAACACTTAACCAGTCACTACCTTCTAATAATAAAGCGTAAACAGCTGCAGCTGTAGCTTTGGTAGTTTTCCACTGGTTGGTTTGTTTGTTTTTTAATAACCAGATTTTTAAATTATCTACGGTTTCAATATCATTTGGACGAACTTCCGAAAACGCTTCAATTAGCAAGGCTTGTGTTTCAATTGGTGCCTGATACCAATGCCATGAACTCGTATTTTCTTTCCAGTACATGCCTAATTCATCTGAAGTAATACTGTTTTCTTTTAACGATTTTAAAATCTTACCAGCTGTTTTGTTATCATTTTTTCTGTGCATAACCAAAGTCATCAAGCCTTTTGAATACAGCGATTTATTTAACCAGTAGCTTTTAATCTGACTGTAATAGTAATCCATAATCTCTGACACTTCTTTGGATGTTTTAGCTTCTGGCATAAAACTTCTTAAATACAAATATTGAAGTTGTGTGGTGGTTAAATGGTCTTTACTTAGATCTGCTTTCGCATTGTATTTTCTAAGGTCTTTGTATTCTTTAACAAATTCAGCATCCAGATAAGACATAGCTTTGTCAATCATTTGCGAGTCAATTGCACTCGAAGCAACATTCAATTTTTTAAGATGAGCAAAACCAGTAATGATATGCTGTGTGATGTAACGGTTTTCTCTTCCGCCTTTAAACCATGGCCATGCTCCATTATGCATTTGATTATTTTGAAGCTTACGTTTTGCTGTATCCAATTCGTAATTCATTTTGTTTAAATCAAATAATAAGGCGATACGTTTTTTCTGTTCAGTCCCACTTTGAGCGTCTCGTAGCCAAGGCGTTTCCTGAATTAAAATGGACTTTAATTCTTCATTTTTTTCTAAGTTAGAAATTAAGACGTCTGCATTTTTCCATTGGTTAAAAACGGCTTGTATTTTCGGATTGCTGTTTGCAATATGACTTGCCAGAGCGTTTGCATAATAACGACTTAAGGTTTGCTCGTTACACTCGTAAGGATATTCCATCAGATAAGGCAAGGCTTGTACAGCATACCAGGCAGGATTTGAAGTCATTTCCAAAGTCAACTTATGATGCTTTAGTGTTGTTGAGTTGTTTGTTCTCAGCTTATCCAGAGTGAACGTTTTCGATTCGTTACTCTTAATCCACATTGATAAGGTTTCAGTAACTAACATTCTATTCGTTAGAACTGGAAGTAGATTTTGTTCACCATCACTAAAATCTCCAGCTTTAGCCAAAATTTTATACTCTACAGCTTGTAAATCTTCAGGAATTTTTAGGGTCCAAGAAACTTGTGTGTTGCCTTTAGCATCGACACTAAATTTTGTGTATTCAGATACAGGAAGCATTTCGAGTTCTTGAGTAATGTCTTTTCCTGTTATGGCATCTGTCAGGATTAATTTAGCCTGACCTGATAGGGTTTTATCGGTAAGGTTTGAAATTTTAGTACTTATCGATATTACATCACCTTGACGTAAAAAGCGTGGTGCATTAGGAATCACCATCAACTCTTTTTGAGTCACAGATTCTAAAGTTGTTACAGCACTTTCCATGGTTTTGGTATGTGCTAACAATTGTAGCTTCCATTTGGTTAGTGCTTCAGGTGTAGTAAATTTGAAACTTACGTGACCTTCGTTATCAGTTTCTAACTGTGGGAAGAAAAATGCAGTTTCCTGAAGGTTTTTACGGATTTTGATTCCTGAAAAGTTTTCTTCATTAGATGCAGATTCTTCAGTTGAATTATTTTGAGCTCTTAAATCTTTTGATTTGTCTTCAGAAGTAATACTTGAAACAGCATTGATTGAGTCATCACTTCGACCTGAACTATAACCACTTACTAAAATCTCTTCTAATTCAGTAGCATCTTCAACCATTTCTATATCTAAAGATTGCCCTTTGAATCTTATATTACTTCTTCCAAAATAAAACCCAAACCAATCCAGCTGATCATATTGCTGCTGATAGTAATTAGGATAATCATGTTGCTGATTATGTACTCTAAATCCGCCAACACCAAAACTTTGTCTGGCATTCATACCATATCTTACATAGTAATTTGGTTTTTCAATCGGATTAAATGTCCAGGCATGTGACTGAAACTGGTCTAAAGACATGTCGTACATGCTGGCTAATAGTTCGGCAGAGACTTTTTCGCCTTTCGGACCTTTAATTTTAAAGCTCCAGGTTTCGTCAGCTCCAGGTTGTAATTTATCTCTAAACGTACCTGTTTCAATCTCTAAATCCGTTTTTGGATAAGGCACATTAATTTGCAGTGAACTTCCCGAAAATGTATTGTAAGCCGCGTAACTATAATGAATAGCAAAGCCACCAACATCGTCTTTTGTCACAGGAACTGTTATCGTTTTTTTAGAATTATTTAATCTAACAATGTAAGTGTTGATTATATGATGATCTTTCTCAACACTAACGGTTACTGTTATATTTTCAGCTGCAGAACCTAAAGTTACTGTTACAGTATCACCAATACTATATTGGTTTTTATTCGTGGAAATAGTAAATAATTGTTGATCTGAAACAGTTTTATCTTTATCACTATACAAAGTGGTTCGGGCTTCATCAGTAACCGTTTGACCAAACTTATCTTTGCTTTCTAAGAGAATTAAATATAAACCAGAATCCCATTTTTTGATGTTGCCAAGAGCTAACTCTTTGGAATCTTCTGTGTTAAAAGCTTTTTCAAAAACAAGTTTGCCTTTCTCCCAGTTAACAGGATTTTGCTCATTGGTATAAGCTTCATGAGGAAACTTGGTTTTAAACTCTTCAGAAGGAATGACTTGATAGTCTGGCGCATTCCAAGGTCGTGGTCGCAATACTCTATCTGGAGCTTTGAGTTTGTAGATTTTGATGCTGCCTTCCGTAGAAACAAATTCACCATTTAGGTTTTTAGTTGAAATGCTAAGTTTATGGTCTTTTTTCGTTTTATCTAATTGTTCTGCTACAGAAATATTGGCATCTAAAGCATGGTAGCCAACATTGATTGTTGTTGTTGCACTTCGTGTTTCGCCATTGAGGTCTGTGACATCGGCTGTAACTTCATATTTAAAAACAGGTAACGAACTTTTGTCAACACTTTCATCTGGAATAGCTTTAAAAGTAATGTCAAATTCTCCTTTGTCATTTGTTATGGTTTCTCCATGCGAAATTTCCTGTGGTTCGCTGTTAAACCATGGTCTGTACCAATAATACCAACGTGGATATTGAACCTTTCTAACTACACGATATGTAACTTTAGCATCAGTAATATTACTCCCTGCGTAAGCTATAGCAGTTCCTTTGGCTATGACAGAATCATTGACTTTAAAGGTGTCAGTTACAGGTTTAAATTTGGTTTCAAACTTTGGTCGTTTATACTCTTCAACTGAAAAATAATAGTTCTGTCTAATATCACCTTTGGTCGTTGTAATTTGAATATAATACTGTCCATTTAATCCTGAACCTGGTAAAATAAATTCGCCAGCAACAGAGCCATAATCGTTAGTGTTTAACTCTAATTCATACAACTTTTCGCCATTGACATTATGAAGTGTTGCTACTACTTTTTGCTTTGAAAATGGTAAAGACTTACCTTTTTGACGTTCAAGTAAAATGGCCTTAAAGTAAACGGTTTGTCCTGGTCTGTAAATGCTTCGGTCAGTAAATAAAAAAGAATTGTAACTTATGTCATCTCTGTGTCGTTCATTATTTCTGTAAGCATAATAGCCATCAAAATATGCAGTCTGGCCATCTTTTGAAAGTTCAATACTTAAATTGAAATAGCGATCAGATGCTTTCTTTAAACGGATCTCACCATGAGCATCAGAACTAAGATTGCTGCTGCGAAATCCTTTATTGTAATCTTTTTTATATCTGATGGTTGCAGAAACACCAGAAATTGGACTTCCGTTAGTTCTGTCGATCACCTGATAAATGATATCACTTCCTGAGGAACGATCAACAACAGCAAAATCGGTCACCTGAAGTGTTTGCGTGGCAAAGCTGTTATCCTGAGATGTGTTTTCAGCAAGAACAATGTAATGACCGTTTTCAAGTTTAGGAACAATGACCTCTGTAGTGTGGTTTTGATAATCACCTTCATTTTTTAAAGTAGCTTTCCATTGGGTATGCACATTTTTCTTTTTAAGAAAACTTAATTTTTCTTCAGGTCTGTAGCGTTTTTCGAAAGCCTCTTTTTGAGCTAAGCTCACCTTAAATATTTTGAAATCTAGCGCATCAATATTAGTGTAGCTTACCAGATATTTGGAGTAGGTGTTAACTGGTATAATTGTTTCGGCAGACAATCCTAACCGACTGGATAGAATTTGTGATTTTAATGCTTCGCATTGCTCTGAAGCTCTACTTTTAAGAAAACGATTACTTACAGTAGTACACAATTCAAGTGCATCTTTGAGTTTCCAGCGTACATCAGGATTTGTTTTAGGGTTGTATTGCTGGCCTTGTCGTTGCCAGAGAGAAGCGATTTCAAAATCGTATAATCCTGATACATGATGTGATTTCCATTGGTCACTTGAAGATTGTAATGTTTCCAATAAAACGGCATCTTTATTTTCAAAGGTGGCATGTTGGGCAACATATTTTAAACGTTCAATATCAACATCGACCAATGCCGTTGGATCACTATCTTTTGAATGAAACTGAATTAATTCCTGAAAAATTTTAAGTGCCTGTAATTGAAGAGACGTTGAATCTTTTGATGTCAATTCTACAGTAGTAAATGCTTTAGTTGGACCTAAAAGGGCTTTATTATCGATTTCAAATGTATAAGCAGGTTTTGAAATAGCTGTCTCAGACGTCTTATAAAACTGAAGCGCATTATGACTCAGTAAATCGTAAAGTGTTGGTCGAAATGCTTTCGATCCCGTTTGTTCATTAATAATCTCTTTATATTCTGAAAGCGATGTTTGCTGAAGTATGAGTCCGTTTTGTAAAGACCTTTGGTAATAGGTTTGTATTTCACTGAATAGTGTTTGCAAATCCCAGGTTCTAAAGTCATCATCTACTTTTTCAGACGTATTGGTACGATTGTAAAATTGATAGCGATGCTGTTGAAAATACTGCCAGTACATGGTGGCCAGCATATTCTCAAGAACATTTTTTGTGGGTGTTTGACTATTAGAAATTTCAGTTTTAAACGCTTCAACAATTTTTAGTTGTGCGTCCTCTTCAAGTATAAGTATGTACTTGCTTTTATGAAGTAGAGCTTTTATCTGCTGAGGTGTGTTATTCATCTTTTTTGCAAGTTGCGAAATAGATTCAACAACATTCATAGCCGATTTTGGTAAGCCTTCAGACTCGTATTTTGAGACTTCTTTCCATAGGCTTTCAAAATCGTCAGATTGCGCAGCAGAAAAGTTCGCAAAACATAGGATCATTATTAGATTAGTAATTAATTTCATGAATAAGTTTTTAATTTGTGTTCAATTTAGATTCAAAACTTTAACTAATAAATACCAAATGAGTCATTGAAACGTTTGATTTAGTGAAGTTATAAATTTTAACTGTAAACACATTATATTTGCTAACTCAAAATCAAAAACAATACCAAGAAACTAAAGGCATAAAATTTGCGTAACTAATATATATGAAGCATCTGTTAATTTTTATTTTTTTAGTTCCGTTCATAGGTTTTTCTCAATCACCTTCATTAGATGTTGCCAAGGAGTTACTTCATAAAAAGAAGTACAGTCAGGCTGAAGAGACTTTAAAAGCATACCTTATTGAAAGTCCTAACGACATTGAAGGCATCGAATTACTTGGTGATGCTTACGGTCAGCAAGAACAATGGGATGATGCAATTAAGTGCTATGAAAAACTGGTAGAAAAGCAACCAAATGTTGCTAATTATCATTACAAATATGGAGGCGCTTTAGGAATGAAAGCCTTAAGTATAAGTAAGCTTAGAGCTGTGGCCTTTATTGGAGATATAAAGTCTGCGTTTTTAAAAGCAGCAGAGTTAGATCCTAAACATATCAATACACGTTGGGCTCTGGTTGAATTGTATATGCAATTACCTGGTATTGTTGGCGGAAGCAAAAGCAAATCGATAAAGTATGCTGAAGAGTTAGAAGCACTTTCAAAAGTAGATGGTTATCTCGCAAAAGGTTATATTTATGAATATGATAATGAACCAGAATTAGCTGAAAAATATTATAAGCAAGCTATCAGGATTGGAGGTTCACTGACTTGTTTTGATAAACTGACTAATCTTTATGAATCTCAAAAACAGCCTGATAAAGCCATTGCCAATATTGAAGAAGCACAAGGCGTGCACAAACGAAACGCATTGCATTATCAAATAGGAAAAGTTGCCGCTGAATACAACATACAGTTAAGTAAAGGTGAACAATGTTTGCAAATCTATATTCAAAATTATTCTGCAGCAGATGGTGTACCTAAAGCCTGGGCACATTACAGATTAGCACAAATTCAAAAGCACAAAGGTGTTAAAACGGAAGCTTTAAAGTATATAGATTTAGCTATTGCAGCCTTGCCTGAAATTGAAGTGTTCCAAAAAGAGAAAACAGATATCTTGAAACTTTAGCTTTCGGTTTCCGGGAGTTATTTATCTTTAAACTCTTAATTTATGTCTCTTATGGAACTTCAAACCAGACTTTCGCTGCAACCACAGCAACACCATCAAATCGATTACCATTCTAAAGTAGGTTTGTTTGGTTCATGTTTTTCAGAGCATATGGCTGAAAAATTCAGGTATTATAAATTTCTGACATTTGAGAATCCTTTCGGAATTTTATTTCATCCTTTAGCCATTGAAAATTTGATTGTAAATGCGGTCAATGAAAAAGAATATTCTGAAGATGATATCTTTTTTCACAATGAGCAATGGCATTGTTTTGAAGCACATTCAAAATTAAGTAAACCGTTAAAAGAAGATGTACTGAAAGAGCTGAATGTTCAAATTAAGGCAACTTCTACATTTTTAAGAGAAGCATCTCATATCATAATTACACTGGGAACAGCTTGGGCTTACCGATTG
This sequence comes from Algicola sp., assembly GCA_018222875.1. GTDB lineage: Bacteria > Bacteroidota > Bacteroidia > Flavobacteriales > Flavobacteriaceae > Psychroserpens. The sequence goes on along the minus strand of JAAEZL010000002.1, from coordinate 40,605 downwards.
ATAGAAACAGATGCCTTTGTAGCTAATTGTCATAAAGTTCCTCAAAAGAAGTTTTTAAAAGAGTTGTTGCCTGTTGATGCCGTTACCGAATCGCTTGAAGCTATGGTGAGTTTAATAAAAAGTGTGAATCCTCAAGTTTCAATGGTGTTTACTGTATCACCTGTTCGTCATATTAAAGATGGCTTTGTTGAAAACACCCAAAGTAAGTCGCACCTCATTTCGGCAATTCATCAGGTTGTAGCGCCAAGAGAGCAATTGTATTATTTCCCTTCCTATGAAATCATGTTAGACGAACTTCGTGATTATCGTTTTTATAAAGAAGATATGTTACATCCTAATGCCTTAGCCGTTCACTACATTTGGGAACGTTTTGAAAAGGTATGGTTATCTGAAGACACAAACCAGATTATGCACGATGTAGAACACATTCAAAAAGGGTTGAAGCATCGACCATTCAATTATGAATCTGAAGCACATCAGTTATTTCTTCAAAACTTAAAAGATAAGCAAGTACATCTGCAATCGTTATTTAGTCATATTCAATTTTAAAAATCTTTTTTCATCTTTCATTTACAGACTTTCAACTACCTGATTAAAATATAAATCATTGTTTTTCAGAGTGGTTATAAAAAAATACGCCATATGCCGTATTGATTACCTTTCTATTTTACAGCAAATTTGTGTCATTATTAACCTCAAAAAACAATCAACAATGAGACATTTTAAAAACTTCATGGTATTAATCATGACATTAGCCGCAGTGACATTTACATCATGTTCAAGTGATGATGGAGGAGGAGACGATCCAGGACAAAGTGGAACACCTTCAGGAGTATTAGTTGCAAAAGTAGATGGGAACAACTTTCAATCGTTAGAGATTTCTTCTTCAGCAACTATAGCAAACAATGGACAAAATTTAGTGATTATTGCAACGAGTACAAATGCCAATGCATTTTCGTTTACAGTTTTCGGATTCGATGGGACTGGTACTTATCCATTAGGAGGAGGAAGTAACATTTTCAATAGTGCATCTTATTCTGAAACTGAAGTTGACTTGAATAATCCACAAAATTCGACTACAGAAATTTGGCAGGCACCTTACGATGATACTGTTGCAGGAGAATTAGTGATTACAGAAATAACCGATACTAAGGTTAAAGGAAATTTCAATTTTACGTGTAAAAACGTTGGTGGAGATCAATCTGTAAAAACCATTACAAATGGTTCATTTAACCTTAATAAAGAGGTTGTAAACTAAACCTTATTCAAATGAAAACGCTATTAATTCAATTTAAGAGCTTAGTGATGGTTGCATTCGTAATGAGTGCAACTTCACTATACGCTCAAAAAGCAGAAACTCCCGATTATAATTATGAGCTGGGAGCAAAAATTAATGAAATGACCATTACTGAAGGAGGAACAGTAGTTGTTGCAACTAATGATGGATTGGTCGGAATTAAACCTGGTCAAAATGACTTACTGTTTAATTTTACTGATTACGGTCGTGTAAAACCTGAAGAATTATTTTATGTGCCTCAGGCTCCTTACGTCATTATAGGTCAGACAGGTTTTGCTAATCTTTCAACAAAAAAGGCAGTCATTGATTATATGTCTGGAAAAAAACTATTTAGTACCGAAGATAACGGTTGGAAACAAGTCTACACATGTGACGTGATGATGCCTCAAAACAAACTTGTTGTGAGTGGTCAGCGCAGATCAGATGAAAAATATGCAAGTGCTGTTGCAGTGTATGACTTAAATACAGGAGCAGAAGATTACCGATTTAATTTAGTTGACCCTACCAAAGTAACGATGAAAAATTTTATGGTCACAGGGAGACCATTATTGCTTAAAGATAAATTATTGATTCCAACGAGTCAGGGCATTTTAGCCAAAACAAAAACAGGAGAGACTATTTGGGAAAATAAGGTAAAGAATGTTGGCTGGATGACAAGCAATGCATCTGAAACCGATATTTACGCATTTGCGGGAACAGCTAACGGAAAAAACACTAGAATTTACAAGATTAATGCCAACGGAAGTGAAGCATGGGAAGACGAACGTAAGGTAAAAGGTGCTGTGTCTAATTTCCAAATTTTGCCTCAAGGGTTGGCCGTTGTAAGTGATGTTGCTGGTGGAAGTGGAACTTTTGCTGCAGCTTCAGAATCTAAGATAACCATGTTTAGTGCTTCAACAGGTGAAGATTTATGGGATAAGGCGCCTAAAACAAAAGGCTATGTTCAGCATTTTTATATCATGGATGACGGCATTTTATTTGGAATTGCATCTGGTGGAATTAACAAAATTTCTTATGAAGGGACTACCTTATTCAAAAAACCATTGAAAACAGGTGAGAATATTTTAACAATGGCAGAAACGCCTCAGGGATTAATTTATATTACTTCGGAAGATGCCAATATTGTAAATCTTAAAACAGGTGAGCAAGTTTGGAATAAACCATTGAAATATAAAAGAGCAGATGCTATAAGTTCATGTTACGACGCTAAAAATAAAAGGTATTTAATTAGTGCTGATGATGAGTTATTTGCCATAGATGAAAACACAGGAGAAGCAACAACCTTAGCCGAATCTAAATTTGAAGGGAAAGAAGATCCAACTGGTGTTGAAGTTAGAGATGGTGGTATTTTGTTAACCTCAGATCAAAACATGATGTTTTTAGATTGGGAAGGAGAAACGTCTTGGCACGAATATCATAGAGCTCCAGGAAAAAGTGCTTTTGGTGCTATACTTGCAGGAGTAACAGCTGTGGCAACAGCTACAACAGCTGTGGCTTCTTACAATGCTGCAAATCAAAACAGAAATATCTTAGGAAGCTACACGAGCAGAGGTCAACGTTATGCCGATTTTGGTGATGGTATGGCTGCGGCTTCAGGTGCTTCAATAGCAGAAATGTTGAAACGTTTTAAAGCGACTTCAGCTACAGAAAATTCTCAATTCATTTTAACAAAACTTGAAGATGGTGTTGGTCTGGTTAAAGTGAATAAAGATGAAGGCATCGTCGAAAAAGAAATTATTTTAAAAGATAAAAAGCCAGAGTATCAAGTTGATGAGTTTGGTGGTTATCTGTATTACAAAGCAAATGACAAGACCATTTACACCTACAATCTTAATAATTAAATCTTGTTGTTGAGATTATGATTGGGCGTAATTTTTGTAGGATTACGCTTAATCTTTTTTAATTGCAACTTGTCGAAAAAAAGATACACCATACTGATTATGTTATATATTCGTTTTGCTATTAATCAATTTTTTAAGAAAGCATCAGCTAATTTTAATGTCCCAAAAGGCATATCAATTCTGATGCTTTTTTTATACCCTAAAATGAGACTCAAGTATTCATATTTTCTTATCATCTGTTTTGTTTCATTTTCGTATTCTCAAAATTTAGATAGCTTATTAGTCGTTGCTCGTGACACTAAAGACGATTCTACAAAAATCAGAATGTTTAATAAAATTGCTTTCAGTTATATTTTTAATGATACTGATAAAGCAATTCAAGTTATAAATGAAGGAAAAACGCTTGCTAAAACTGCCGAATTCAATTTCGGATTAACAGAGCTGACCAACACGCATGGCATTTATATGGATGTCACAGGTCAATCAGACTCAGCAAATTATTATTTTTCTAAAGCATTAAAATTGAGCAGAGATCATAACTTCAAGAACATTGAAGTGATGTGCATCAATAACCTCGGAATGTTTCACTGGAACAGAAGTGAATTTGATGAAGCCTTACGCTATTTTTTCGAAGCTTTAAAAATAAATGATGAAGATGGAAGCCCTAAAGGAAGAAGTACCTAGTTAAATAATATTGGTCTCATCTACCAAGAAATGAATCTTAACGAAAAAGCTCTGGAGTATCATCACGAAGCGCTCGAAATAAGAGAGAAACTTAATTTAGAGAAAGATCAGGTTGCATCGTTAAACAACATTGGAATTAACCTCAAGGATTTGGGACGAATTGATGAAGCCATTTCGGCTTATAAAAAAGCATTAATTATTGCTGAACGCTCAAATAATTTGATAGATTATTACAGAGTTTTAGACAATCTGGCTAATGCTTATAATGTTAATGGTGATCTTCAGCTGGCTATTGAACATTATCTCAAAGCACTCGATAAACCCGAAGGATTTGTGGCTGATGAAAAGGGACAATTGTCAACTTACAGCAATCTTACATCATTGTATAACGAAGTAAACCAACCACGAGTAGCCTTGAATTATGCGAACAAAGGCTTTAACCTCATTAAAAAATTCCCTCACATTGAAGGCATGTCTGCAGATTTAAACCTTCATACTGCAGAAAGTTATTACATGTTGCGTGATTTTAAAAAAGCACGTAAGCACACTCAGAAATTTATAACAGTTAAAGATTCTATTTTTTCTGATAGAAATGCACAGGCAGTTGCAGACTTGGAAGTTAAATACGATACAGAAAAAAAGGAGAAAGAAATTTTGAAGCAACGTGCTGATCTCGCTGAAAAAGAATTAATAATTCAGAAAAAAAATTATCAGGTTTTTGGCTTGTTAGGCTTGGCATTTATTTTCGGATTGATAGGCTATCTGTTTTTTAACCAGCAAAAATTAAAAAACAAACAGCTTCAAAAAGAGAACGAATTAAAAGACGCACTTATAAAAATTGAAACTCAAAACCGTTTGCAGGAACAGCGTTTGAGAATTTCAAGAGATTTACACGATAATATTGGTGCACAATTGACCTTTATTATTTCCTCAATTGATAATTTAAAATATGGCTTTGATATCAAAGATGAAAAACTCAAATTTAAACTTAATAAAATAAGTGATTTTACTTCAGAAACCATTTACGAACTCAGAGATACCATCTGGGCAATGAATAAAAACGAAATCACATTTGAAGACTTACAAACACGTATTTCTAATTACATTGATAAAGCTCATGTATATGATGATAATATCAAATTTTCATTTGATATTGAAACAAGTGTCAATCAGCAAAAATCATGGTCATCCATTGAAGGGATGAACATTCATCGCATCATCCAGGAGGCCATTCACAATAGCTTAAAACATGCTTCTGCGACACAGATAAAAGTTCGTTTCGAACAACTCAAAGAACAGCTTAAAATTACCATTTCAGATAATGGTAAAGGATTTGATGTTAATTCAGTTAAAAAAGGTAGTGGTTTAACTAATATGTACAAACGTGCTAAACATATTGGAGGTGAAATTGCCATTGTTTCAAAATCTGATAGTGGCACTCAAATTATTCTGAAAGTTTAAAGGTTTCATGGGAAATTTGTATCTTCTTTCTCAGTTAATCAACCAAACTATGAAATACTTCTTTTTTGTGCTATTAGTGGTTCTGCCGATGTTTTTTGCTAATGCGCAACAACATTCGGTGAAGCTTAACGATTCAGCAATGGCATTGTACAAAAATGATCCTCAAAAGGCATTATCTATTTTAGAAACAGCACTTCAGATGTCTATAGAAAATAAAGACCAGTTTCAGATTTCAAAATCTAAAAATAATTTAGGGATTGTTCACAGAGATTTAGGCGATTTTGAAAAAGCTTTACAATTATCTTCTGAAGCATCAAATACCAACGATTCTATACTGAAAGCCTCTGCTTACAACAATATTGGTGTCGTTAACAGAAATCTTGCTAAGTATGATGAAGCTTTGAAAAATTATTTAAATGCCTTAGATATCTATCAGGCTAAAGACATGAAAAGCGAGATGGCTACCACCTATAATAGTATTGGATTGGTTTACAGTTATAATGGCATAAATGAAAAAGCTATTGAGTATCACCTTAAGGCTAAAGACATTTTTGAAAGCATTGATAATAAGAAAGGCATATCTGAGGTGTATAATAATATTGCGATTATTTATGCTAATGAAGGAGAACTGGAAAAAGCACTCGATTATTTTAAATATTCCTTACAAATTGAAAAGAGGCTCAATGACAAAAAAGGAATGGCAGAATCTGTTAATAATGTAGGAGCAGTCTATTATTATTTAAATGAAATTGACTCAGCTCTTGTCTATTTTAGGAAATCCTTAGCCATCGAAAAATCAATTGGTGATATGGCTGGTATTTCGGCAAGTTATAATAATCTGGCTAATGTTTTAATAGAAGTAAAACGATTAAATGGTGCCAAAACCTATATTGACAGTGCGATGCATTTTGCTCAAAAGTCCAAAGTTGCTGTAGATATTGAATCTGCTCTCGATAATTATTCAAGGTATTACGAAGCTAAGAACGATACTAAAACTGCTTTAAATTATTTCAAAGAACTGGTGGTGTTCAGAGATAGCCTGCTTAATATCAAAACCAATGAAAAAATAACAGAATTAGAAATTGAATACCAAACAGAAAAAAAAGAGAAAGAAATCTTATCACAAAGAGCCGATTTGGCTGAACAAGAATTAGAACTGAATGAAAAGAATACACAGCTTTTAGGTTTAGGAGTTCTGGCTGTAATTTTGAGTTTACTGGGTTATTTGTTTTATAGTCAGCAACGCCTAAAAAACAGACAATTAAAAAAGGAAAATGAACTTAAAGATGCCTTATTAAAAATTGAAACTCAAAACAGGCTTCAAGAACAGCGATTGCGAATTTCGAGAGATTTGCACGATAATATTGGTGCGCAATTGACCTTTATTATTTCGTCGCTGGATAATCTTAAATACGGATTCAAATTACCAGAAAAACTATCTGATAAACTCAAAACCATAAGCGAATTTACCACAACAACCATTTACGAATTGCGTGATACCATTTGGGCAATGAATAAAAATGACATTAGCTTTGAAGATTTACAATCACGAATTTCTAATTTTATTGATAAGGCAAACCTAAGCTCAAGCAATATTCAATTTAATTTTAAAACAAATGCTTCTGATGTTGAACATTTTAAACTGTCTTCAGTTCAAGGAATGAATGTGTATCGTATCATTCAGGAAGCTATTAATAATGCAATAAAATATGCTGATGCGCAAACCATTTTAGTAGACTTTAATTATACTAAAAATCATTTGAATGTGAGCGTCATTGATGATGGAAAGGGGTTTGACTTAGAAACTATTCAGTTAGGAAACGGAATTAATAATATGAAAAAGCGGGCTCATGAAATTGATGGAGAACTCCATGTGATGTCTAACGAAAATGAAGGCACCACCATTCAGTTAAAATTGCAGAATTTAAAGAAATATACGACAAATGACGTATAGAAATACCTTTAGTTTTTCGTAACTTTTCATTCTATAAAACCAAGTATATGTCTATTAAAATTGCCATAGTTGACGATAATACCTTTTTAATAAATGCAGTAAAAGAAAAACTCTCGTTTTTTGAAGCTTTTAATATTAAATTTACAGCTATGAATGGTTCTGATTTCCTCGCTCAAATAGAAGAGAACCATAACATTGATTTAATTTTAATGGATATTGAAATGCCTGTTCTTAACGGGATTGAAACCACAGAAATTGTCAAAAATAAGTATCCTCATATTAAGATTATTATGCTGACGGTTTTTGATAATGACGAGAACATTTTCAACGCTATAAAAGCTGGAGCAGATGGTTATCTACTGAAAGAAATTAATGCGAAAGATCTTCATGATGGTATTATTGATACCTTAAATGGAGGCGCAGCAATGAATCCCTCAATAGCACTTAAAACTTTAAAACTGCTCAGAAACCCAATGAGTATTGAAAATGAGAAAGACAAAGAAGATATCAAGCTAACAAACAGAGAAACCGAAGTTTTAGAACACTTGAGTAAAGGCTTAAATTATGTTCAGATTGCTGAAAATTTAATATTATCTACAGGAACGGTCAGAAAGCATATTGAAAATATCTACCGTAAACTTCAGGTTCACAACAAACTGGAAGCGGTTCAAAAAGCTAAGAAAAATAATCTTATTTAATGGTGACACTATCAGGAACTAAAACCGTATAATCTCCATTATTTCTAATAACATCTCTCACTATTGAAGATGAAATATATGATGTCTTTGCTGCAGTTAACAAAAAGACAGTTTCAATTTTAGAGAGTTTTCTGTTGGTATGTGCAATAGCCTTTTCAAATTCAAAATCGGCAGGATTTCTCAAACCTCTTAAAATAAACTGTGCATCGATTTTTTTACAAAAATCTATCGTCAGACCTTCATAGGTAACCACTTTAACTTTAGGTTCGTTCTTAAAAGCATTTTCAATAAACAACTGACGTTCTTCCAGTGAGAACATATAATTTTTATCAGCATTGATACCAATAGCAACGATAACTTCATCAAAAAGCTTGATGCCACGTTTAATAATATCGTAATGTCCTAAAGTTATTGGGTCAAAAGATCCAGGAAATAATGCTCGTTTCATGTCAACGTTTTGCGAAAGCAGAACTCTCAATTAAGGTTAATACAACAAATATAATTATTAATTATTTGAGCGCTTCTTCAATAGCGTTTTCAAACAATTCAGTCATAGTAATTCCAGCATTTGCTGCTTGCTGAGGTAAGATACTTGCGGTTGTTAACCCTGGAACTGTATTAACCTCCAAAAGGTGTGGTTCTCCATTTTTAAAAATATATTCACTTCTGCTAAACCCTTTCAGCTTTAATACTTCATATACTTTTTTTGCAGTGTGACGTACTTTTTTAGCCAAGTCATCATCTATACGAGCAGGTGTGATTTCTTGAGATTCTCCCAGATATTTTGCTTTATAATCGAAGAAATCATTGTTAGAAACAATTTCTGTAATCGGTAATACTTTAATGGCGCCTTTATACGTAATCACTCCAACGGAAACTTCGATACCATCTAAATACGATTCAATAATCACTTCATCATCTTCTTTAAAAGCCACATCCAATGCGTTTTGTAGGTCTTCTTTTTTATACACTTTCGTGATGCCGAAACTACTTCCGGCTCTGTTAGCTTTTACAAAACAAGGCAAGCCCACTTTTTTTACAATAGCATCCTCGTCCACAGCATCTCCAAAATTGACAAAATAGGATTCAGCAGTTTTTATTCCGTAAGGTTTTAGAGTGCTTAAACAATCTCGTTTATTAAACGTTAAAGCTGCCTGATACATGTCACAACTGGTTTGAGGTATAGCTAACAACTCAAAATAACTTTGCATATATCCATCTTCACCAGGAGAACCGTGAATGGCATTAAAAACACAATCAAAATTAATTTTTGTTTCATTAACACGAACAGAAAAATCATTTTTATCCATTGGGAATTCCTCATTAAAATCATTTACGAAAACCCATTTATCTTTAAAAATATGAATGCGATACGCATTGTATTTTTTCTTGTAGAGCGCTTCGTAAACCACTTGTCCACTTTTAAGAGAGATTTCATATTCGCTTGAATAACCTCCCATGATGATGGCTATATTTTTTTTCATGGTGCCTAATTCGTTTTTACAAACAATAAAACTTAACAATTATCAGTTAAGCTAAAATACCAAATAAACACCTAAGTAAACGCTTTCGTTTTTATATATTTGTCAACAGTTAAAATATGACATGAGTTTTATCCGATTTATTTCCAGCAAAACATTTTTTAAACAATTAGCACTAGCAATTGTAGCTATTGTTGTACTTGTTTTTTTAATGATGTGGTGGTTGAGAAGTACAACTAATCATGGTGAATTTATTCAGGTTCCCGATTTAAAAGGCAAAACAATTGAAACCGTGAAGATTGAATTGAACGATAATGATCTGGCCATGGAAATACAAGACTCTGCCAATTTTAACCCTAACTATCCAAAATATTCGGTTATAGAACATTATCCTGAAGCTGGTAGTCAGGTCAAAGAAAACAGAAAGATTTACTTAATTTTAAATCCGTCAGGTTACCGAAAAGTTGCAGTTCCTGATATTGTTCGGAATACGTTCCGTCAGGCTAAACCGACTCTGGAAGCACTTGGTTTTGAAGTTGGTAAAGTCACTTATGCCGACGATATTGGAAAAGATGAAGTCCTTTCAATCAGACACAAAGGCGAAACTATAAAAGCTGGTGATATGTTACCGTTAACATCTAAAATAGACGTTGTTTTGGGTAATGGAAATCGTTCATCAAACTAACATGACAACGACAACACAATCTACAGATGGGAATGACGATGAGTTATTTGAGCATCATTCTTTTATTGCCGATAAAGGTCAGGCACCACTTCGCATAGATAAATATTTAATGAATCGTATTGAAAATGCGACGCGTAACAAAATACAGGCTGCTGCTAAAGATGGAAGTATTTACGTGAACGGAACACCTGTAAAATCAAATTATAAAGTTAAACCTTTAGACAAGATTCGCGTGCTTTTAGAGCATCCTCCTTATGAGTATTTATTGACACCTGAAGATATTCCGTTAGACATTGTTTACGAAGATGACCAGTTGTTAGTAATAAATAAACCTGCAGGTATGGTTGTGCATCCTGGTCATGGTAATTATTCGGGAACCTTAATTAATGCTTTGGTTTTTCATATTGAAAACCTGCCTAATAACAGTAGTGAACGTCCAGGATTAGTCCATAGAATTGACAAAGATACCAGTGGATTATTAGTTATTGCCAAGACTGAAAAAGCAATGACACATTTGTCTAAGCAGTTTTTTAATAAAACCAGTGAACGTGAATATTTGGCTATAGTCTGGGGAAATGTTGAAGACGATGAAGGGACTATTGAAGGTCATATAGGTCGTCATCCTAAAAACCGTTTACAGAATACCGTTTTTGAAGGCGATGATGAGGATAAAGGCAAACCAGCTGTAACACATTACAAGGTTTTGGAACGTCTGGGTTATGTGACACTTGTTTCTTGTAAACTTGAAACTGGTCGTACACATCAAATTCGCGTTCACATGAAACATATTGGTCATACTTTATTTAATGATGAACGCTATGGAGGAGAACGCATTTTAAAAGGTACTACGTTTTCAAAATACAAGCAGTTTGTAGAGAATTGTTTTAAACTGTTGCCAAGGCAGGCTTTACACGCCAAAACCTTAGGATTTAAACATCCAACTACTGGTGAACAGATGCAATTTGATTCTCCCATTCCTGAAGATATGCAACAATGCATTGAAAAATGGCGTCAATATTCTAAACACACCGACGCTTAAAAAATAATTCATAATTAAAAAAAAATGTTATTTTTGTGTAAGAGCATATACATTATATAGATGAAAAGAAGAGATTTTATAAAGAAGACAGGTCAGACATTACTCATTACTTCTATAGCAAGTATAGTTGGTGTATCTTGTTCTTCAGATGATAGTGATGATAATGGTATGTTCAATGATGGCTACTATGATGATGGTTATTACGAAGATGGATATTATGACGACGGTTACTACGACGATGGTTACTACGACGATGGTTACTACGATGACGGTTATTATGATGATGGCTATTACGACGGTGGATACTAATCCATTTGTTTTCGTTTTTAATTAGAATAAACTTTAAAATTTTACTAAACTTCCTTTAAGCTCAGACAGTGCAAAAAGGAAGTTTTTATTTACATACAATTTATGTCTGAAGACAATTCAACCGAACATAATTCAATTTTGGTTTATAAAAGTTATGGAGGTATAGGAGATATTTTTTTTACGATTCCTTCCCTCTATATGCTGAAACAAAAGTTTGCTAAAGTAACTTATGCCACTCAACCAAGGCTGGTTAATTTATTTAAAAAACACCTCGCAGGTATTTTAGTAGTAAATGAAAATGATGTTGATCAAGATGATTTTGATGAGGTTATAGAACTTGGAAATTATCCTAAATTCCATAATGATTTAGAAAAGCAACCTCAAATCACCTACCATACACACAAAAAGGTTAAACAACATTCTATTGAGCATTACAAGGATGGTATAGTTGCTAAGTTTCCTGATATTAAAAAAACTTCTGAACGTTATCCTTACTTTAAACAGATACCTTCTGAAGATTTATATTATACAGTTCATCCTGGTGCAGGATTTTTATTGAAAGCATGGCCAATTGAGTATTATGCAAAGCTTATAGAACTCATTCACGATTATTTTCCGGAGCTTATGGCAAAAATAATTATAGGACCAGATGATCCTAATCCAGAGTCTTATTTCTCTAATTCTAACTTAAAATACGAATTGATAACAGGAGATATCGATGCCGTTGCTCAAGAGATTTCCGGAGCGTTTTTTCATATAGGAAATGATGCCGGAATGACACACTTAGCTGGTGCATTTAACATTCCTATTTTAACTATTTACGGACCAACAGGACCAGGTTCTTGGGGAGCTTTTTCAGAACAGGTAGAACTCATTTGGGGAAAACGTGGCAATTGTAATTTAAGATGCAATTACAATGTAATTTTAGCTTGTGAAAACCGAGTGTGTTTAAACAATGTATCACCCGAAAAAATGATGTTCTTGTTATTGCGTTTGTTTAAAAGAATGGGAGTGAAGCAAACCGAAACTTACCAATTGAATCCAGATTTTATAGCTTTATTTGAAGACGAGAGCATTATTTTTCAGAGTAAGGATAATGAATATTTAATAGACATTAAGGATGCTGAAAGCTTTAATTTTATGAAGCATAATTT
>JAAEZL010000002.1:25331-27992 GCA_018222875.1 Algicola sp. | reverse complement strand
ACTCATATCAATATTGAAGCCATTCCAAAACAGTTTGTTGAAATTTTTCAAGCCTTAATCGAACTCGAATTGTTTGAACCCATTCCTGATCTTTCGTCCCTTAAACAATTAAATTAGCATGATTCAGCTTGATAATGTAACGCTTTTAGGAATTGACTGTGTAGATATTGACCGCTTAATTTATGCGGCTGACGTTTCTCAAAAAGGAATTAAGTTTAAAGAGGTAAAACTATTAACGCATTTTGAATCTGGCGATGATCGCGTTGTAAAAATTCAAAAAATAGATACCATTGAAGCTTACAGTCACTTTATGGTGAAGCAACTCAATGCGTATGTTTCTACCGATTTCGTGCTTATTATTCAATATGATGGATTTGTTGTAAATCCTGACCAATGGAATGATGAGTTTTTAAATTTTGATTATATAGGAGCGCCTACAAAATGGGGAATGGGAAATGGAGGCTTTAGTCTTCGCTCAAAAAAACTTCTTGAAATTTTAGCTAACGATTCTAAAATAGATAGTGTTCATCCCGAAGATTATAGCATTTGCAAGACCTATAAATCGTATTTAGAAGACAAGGGGATTGTTTTCGCACCATTGGAAATTGCCCATGGTTTTAGTGTTGAAAATGGTATCTGGGAACAGCAATTTGGGTATCATAATGCAGATATATCTTCTTGGAACATTGATGCATTTACAGATAGAAACAAGCACCAAAAATATATTTCGTATTTCAAAAAGCACTTTCAAGAATCATCGATACGACTTACGTATATTGTTCAGTATTATCTGGAAGACAACACCTATGATCCAATCAAGGAGTTAATTGATATATACAGCACCTACAAAGAGGATATTTTAAAGCAAATTCATTTTGTGTTTGTTGATGATGGTTCAAAAACACCAATTACGATTGCTGATGATGTGAATCTGAACTATACGTTAGTCAGGATTAATGAGAATATTAAATGGAATCAGCCAGGTGCAAGAAATCTGGGTGTTCAATTCGCTAAATCTGAAAATATTGTCGTTACCGATTTAGATATCTTTTTTCCTGAAAATCTATTCGAAAGTTTACTTTATTTCCATCCACCAAGAAATTCTATTTTTAAGTTTGTGACCTATGCAGGAATGAAACCTGTTGACCCTCATTTCAATGTCTTTTTTATGAATAAAGAAGTTTTTTTGAGAACAAAAGGTGTAGATGAAGAATTTTCTGGAGCTTATGGTCAGGATGATGTGTTTTTCTATTTTCTTCAAAAAGCTATTGGGACTAAGTTTTATATGTATAGCTATTCTAATATTGTACATAAAGAACACAAGTATTTTGAGCATACGCAACATAATAAACTTGTTCGAGATACAAGTCGTAATCTGGAAATTCTGGAAAGAAAGATGAAGATTGTCAGGTCTGGTGACAGAAATCCTTTAGAAGCCCGAAGCGATTTGTATTTAAATTTTAGCTGGAACGTTCTTCAGGAAGGGACTATGGTGTAATTCAATCGAGATAAATAATTCTTATTCTACTATAGAAATTATAAAATTCATAAGTTGAATTTTAGCATTCCTAATCGTAACTTTGAAAAAAGAAAATAACAGTGTATGAAATTAGTATTGTCACCAGCAAAATCTTTAGATTACGATAGTAAATTGCCTACAACAAAAACAACTGAAGCGTGTTTTTTAAATGAAGCTGAACGTTTAAATAAATTATTAAAAAAGAAATCGGCAAAAAGCTTATCAAAATTGATGCATATTTCTGATAATTTAGGTCAGTTGAATTATGAACGCAATCAGGAATGGAGTTTACCATTTACAAAAGATAATGTCAGACAGGCGATTTATGCATTTAATGGTGATGTGTACAGAGGATTAGATGCCTACACAATTGATACAAAAAAACTGAATCAACTTCAGAATACTGTTCGCATTTTATCTGGATTGTATGGTGTTCTGAAACCTTTGGATTTAATTCAGCCTTACCGATTGGAAATGGGAACCAAATTTCCGGTTGGTAAAAATAAAAATCTGTATGAGTTTTGGAAAAAGCAAGTCACTGAAGCTTTAAATAGTGAATTAGAAGATGACGAACTTTTCTTAAATCTGGCAAGTAATGAATACTTTAAAGCTATTGATACTAAAGCTTTGAAAGTGCCAGTAATTGATATTAAGTTTCAGGAATTGAAAAACGGGAAGTATAAAACCATTGCCATATTTTCAAAATTAGCAAGAGGCCTAATGGCACGCTATATTATTGATAGCAACGCCAAAACTATAGAGGATATAAAGGGTTTCGATTACGATAATTACAGATACACAGAAAGTTTATCCTCAGATAAAGAATTGGTTTTTACCAGATAATTACTTCCGTTTATTTGGGTTAATCTGATCTTCAGTACGTGGTCGTTTTTTTATTCTTGGTCGTCTAACTCCAAAAGTCCCTTTATGAATTTTTCCTCGTTTTGATTTTTTATCACCTTTTCCCATAATGTTTGATATTGCTTAATGTTCTTAAGGTAATTAAATTTTAAAAAATTACTTTAGTATTTTTATCCTTTAATCTTATTTTAACAAATGGCATATTATCTCATCCTTGCATTAAAGGTCTTGTGTGTTTATCATTTATACAAAAATAAGAATGATTCGTACTGAATATTTTT
>JAAEZL010000002.1:18989-25321 GCA_018222875.1 Algicola sp. | reverse complement strand
GAATGATTATTACTGGATATTTTTAATTCTATTTTTACCCTTAATTGGTTGTGCTATTTATTTAATCACTCAGGTTTACAATAAACGGGATGTCGATAAAATCCAGAAAGAGATTACTACAATTGTCAACCCGACAAAAAAGGTAAGAGATTTAGAAAAGACCTTGGCATTTTCTGAAACATTTCAAAACAGAATAAATCTTGCTGACGCTTATTATGAAATCAAGGATTATAATAATGCCATACAACATTACGAAGATGCGTTATCTAAAGATTATCAAAATGATAAATACGTCATTATGCAACTGGTAAAAAGTTATCATTTTATTGATGATTATGAACAGGTGGTGTTGTATTCTGAAAAAGTAAAAGACACTTCTGATTTTAAAGGTTCTCAGGCAGAGTTCTTTTATGGACTTTCTTTAACAAGGCTTGGTCAACATGAAAAAGCAGAAGAACATCTAAAAGCTATTGATATCCGATATTCAAATTATGAGGAACGTCTCGTGCTAGCAGAGTATTTTATTAGTCAGAATAAACATACGGAAGCAAAAGATTTACTAAATGAAATTTACATTGAATCGCAGCATATGACTAAGCTAAATAAACAAAAGTATAGATTCACTGTGAAGCGTGTAGAACAGCTTTTAAGTTCGATGTAGTGTTTGCACATAAACATCCATATAAACCATTTATTCATGACGATACCACAAAACTAATTGTTGGTACCTTACCGCCTCCACGTTTTTCAACAGGTGAACTTTTAGAAAAGGATGTTGATTTTTGTTACGGAAGTTATTACAATTCGCTTTGGCTGTTTATTGATAAAATACATAATCTCAATTTGAGATATGATAATTCTCAGGAAGCTATTGATGAGCGAAAGCATTTTCTTTTGAAGCACAAGATAGGTGTTTGTGATATTGTTGATAGTGCTGAACGAGAAAAAATTGATGCATCAGATCTCGGATTGAAAAATGTAAAACTTCGGGATATTATCGGATATTTAAAAATCTATACAAACATCAACACCTTATTATTCACAGGTGGAAATAGTAAAAACGGACCAGAATATTTTTTCAGAAAGCATTTGAAAGAGTATAAGATGAAACTGGAAATTGTTTCTAATGAGGTTCCCAGAATTCATCAGTTTGCTTTAGATTGTCAGGCAGACTGTCACACTGAGCGCAGTCGAAGTGCTGACGAAGAAACTGAAAACAAGATTTCTCAATCATCTCGCTCATTCTCGAACAACCAACGTATCATTAAAACGGTCTCACTGACTTCAGGTTCAGGAGCTGCAAATATGTCGATAAGCCGATTACCTCTATATAAGCACTTAAAATCTAAACATCCAGACTTTAACACTTTTGATTTCCGTGTGATGCAATACCGAGAGTTTCTGTAATGAGTGATATGCACTATTAATCTTTATCATTATTCTTAGAATTCATAGTAACACCAAGGGCAGCACCAATGGCTATACCTACACTCAGCCATATAGCTAATTGTCCAGTGGCAACACCAATAGCTGTTCCAATAGCAACGCCTAACACAATTCCTATTGCAGGTTTATGTTCTTTTTTCATTAATCATTTTCTTTATAAGAGATAACTGGCCAAAATGGTAGTAGCTATGCTCTATTATTCCTTCAATATTTCTCCTGTAAGTTCCATATTTTTCATCAACGAAGGTGCTTTCTAATTGCGCTTCAGACATAATTTCAATAAGTTTAGCAAAGACTTCCGTATTCTCAAAAAATTCACGTTTTAAGGTGTTCCATTCTTCATCAGATTCAATTAAAGGAGCATCAAAACTATACTTGTCTCTGATGTCAAGTGATCCTCCTTTAAGAACTTTCAAAACACCTTCTACATAATAATTGATATGAAAAGTCAAGACAGCAATCGTATTAAGAGAAGCAATCTTTGTCGTGGCTTGCTCCCAGTTAATATCTGAGAGAAGTTCCTGATAATTAGTGTTTGCAATCCAGCTTCCGTTTAAAAATAGTTCTCTGAAACGATGTGCCAATTGTTTAGAAGATTCCATTGCTATACGTATATTAGATGTTATTCAATCTTTTTCGCAGGCATTTCTTGTCCGCCTTGCTTTAAAGTTAAACTTTCAACTGTCCCTTCGGTAGATCTGTTAAATGTGACTTCAGCAGGAACAGCTTTTAAGAAAAACTGATCTTTTTCTGTTGCAAAGATTTCAAATTCAGGTTGGCCAGTAGCTTGAGCAAACACACGATTGTCCTTAACCATGATTTCTATTATAAAAGTAGGCTGTAATTCATATTTTCCAATATATTGAGATAAGACTTCTGAAGGTAAACTTAGTTCTACTTTTTCTGCAGGAGGAGTTTTGTCGATGCCATTACCAGTTATGGTATTTCCATTAGACGTGAATTTAGCCATGCGTTTTCCATTTTCTATGTAAAAATCATAAGACACGTCACCACCATCAAAAATAAAATTAGTTTCTGTCATTGGATAAATTTCAAGATTAGTGCTGCCTTCACGTTGACTAAATAATTGATGGTCGTTGATTGTTATGTGCCTGATTACACCTCCATCAAATTCATAAGCACCAACCCATTTAGCCAATTGTTCTTTGTTTAATGCAATAGCATCTTCTTTCTTTGGAAAGGGTTTTCCTAAGGCTATGGCTGCGACGTTTGTAGTTATTGCGCCAACATTTCCGCAATCACAATTGGTTAATCCTATAACGTACATATTTTCCTCAGGAAGAAAAATTCCGTTAGAGGAATATCCAAAAATACCTCCAGAATGTTCATAGGTTTTTGAGCCTCTAATATTTCCTTTAATCCAGCCGTATCCATAAGGAATAGTTTCACCAGTATTCAATTTTGAACCATTAATAGCTTTATTTAATGTGTTTTGGGAAATAAAAGAGTTCGCACTGAGAGCGTTTTGCCATTTCAATAAATCTTCGGTAGTAGACATGATAGAACCAGCAGCATATGGTAGCGTTAAACTCAAATAATTTGCATTTCTGTAGCCTGTATCAGTTTGAGAATAACCACGAGCGCGATTTGGTATTAATTGTGTCATGCTTCCATAATAAGAATTGGTCATTCCTAATTTTTCAAAAATGTTAGTGCTTATAAAATCGGCATAACTTTGTCCGGAAACAAGCTCAATAATATGGCCTAAAAGAATGTAACCTGAATTGTTATAATTGTATTGAGTTCCAGGATCAAATTCCATAGGCTCATTTTTAAATACATCAATGAGTTCTGTAGGTGTCATATCTGTTCTGGCATGCTCTCTAAAGCTTGGCATATTGGTATAACTTTTAATACCAGACGTATGATTTAGTAAATGATGAATGGTTATGGTTTTGCCTTGAGTGGGATAATCCTTGATGTATTTTGTAATGTCATCGTTGATACTCAATTTGCCTTGTTCTTCAAGCATTAAAATACTAACAGCAGTAAACTGTTTAGTGATGGAGCCAATTTCGAAAACGTGGTTAGGAGTTACTTTGACATTATTTTCCAGATCAGCCATGCCTAAACCTACTTTATAAATGGTTTGACCATCTTTAGCAATCAAAAGGGATAGTCCAGGAGAATCCTTATCAAATCCCTGTTCGTTAAGATACACCTTTAGTTGTTCGTTGGGGTCTTGGGAAAAGCTCGAAGCAGAGATTAAAATAAAAGCAAAAATTAGACTTAGCTTTAAAAGAAGATGTTTTGATGTCATAATAATGATTATTTGATTGATTAAAGTTACGTTTTTTATATGACGATTATATTTTAAATGAGTTACAATATTTTTAAATTGATTTTTAAAAAGAAGCGATTGGTAAGCATAAAAAAAGCGCAAGTATTGAAACTTGCGCTTTTTTAGCTATTAATCATTAGGGATTTATAAAGGGTATTTTACTATCTAATAATCCGGCAAAAATACAAGAATTAACTTATATAAAAATTGATGTATGGTAAGAAATTTAGTGCTGAATAAGCTCTTTTCTGATTCGGCTGAGGCTTTCAGTGGTTATTCCCAAATATGAAGCAATGTGGTAGTTTTTCACTAATTTTTCTATATGAGGGTAAGTGGTAATAAAATTTAAATAACGTTCAGTAGCTGTTTGAGATAGGTTTGAGAGAATTCGCTTTTGAAACGAAGAAAAGGCGCGTTCCAGCTTTATTCTAAAAAAGGTTTCTACAGCAGGAATCTTTTTATAAAGACGCTCTTTATCCCTTCTTGAAATGCGATATAGAATTGCATCTTGTATGACTTCAATAGTCATAATAGCTTTTGAAGCAGAAAAGAAAGCAGTATAATCACTAATCCACCAGTCTTTAATTCCGAACTGAATGGTATGTTCCTTACCAATGTTGTCGATGTGATAGCTTCTTAAGCAGCCTTCCAAAATATAATACTGGTAATCTACTTTATCATTAGCTTTTAAAATAATATCGCCTTTTTTATAGGTTACCTTAAAAAATACAGATTCAATAATCTTAATCTGTTCTTCAGAAAAAGACAAATTCTTGAAAATGTCATAAATTTTAGTATTGTCAGAACGCATTTGAGAGGGTAGCTAATTTACATATAAGATACGTAAAAGCTTTTAAATAAGCATATAAGCATCGCTATTCTTATAATAAATCAGGTAACCGAACTTTATTGTACTTAAAAAGAGCCTTCATTTTACACGAAAGCTGATTTATTCTTTTTGCTGTGAGATGTCAATTAATTGGCCTGCAACTGAGGATACTTCTCCTCCAGCTCCAGAAGTATTTGACATTACAACAACTACAGTTTTTAAGCTCGGAATTATAAAAAGCTGTGTAGAAGATCCGGTTTGAGCACCACCATGACCAAAGATTGTTCCTTCATTGGGTTGCTTTCCATAAAGGTAAAATCCAAAACCATAACCATTATTTTCTTTCTCTAAACTATGATGTTGAATCATTAACTCCAGGGTTTCTTCACGAATTAAAGTATGGTTGAGTAATGCATTTCCAAAGTTTAGTAAGTCGGTTGTTGTACTAAATAAACCTCCACCAGGAATACGATTGCTAAGGTTGTTAGGCGTAGCTTCAATTAATTTATTTTTTTTCTGTTTATGATATAGCTCTGAAGTCTGTTCGCCTTGCTCATTAAATTTTTCAACGCCTGTATTTGTCATTCCAGCTTTATCCCAAATGTGAGTTTGCATGTAGGTTTCATAACTCATTCCTGAAACGTGTTCAATTAACAATCCGAGTACAACATAACCATAGCTGGTATAAAAATATGCTGTTCCGGGTTCAAAGCGTAATTTTCGATCTTTAAAAACCGAATAAGCATCTTTTAAGGTTGCGTAATTGATTTTATTTTCAGCTTCTTTACTGTTTTTATAGGCATTAATTCCTGAAGTATGTGATAAAATATGTTTGGTCGTAATTTTAGTTTCGCCTTTTTGAATAAACCCTGAAATGTAAGTGTCAATAGGAATGTTGAGGTCAATTTTTCCTTGCTCTACCAATTGCATTACAGCAACAGCTGTCATAGACTTAGCTATTGAAGCAGTACGAACTTTAGTATTTAAATTAAAGTTTTGATTTTCACTTTTATCAGCATAGCCAATTGCCGATTCCCATAAGGTTTGTCCATCTACAGAATATCCAGCTGAAGCACCAACAACATGACCATCATTTACTAAACGTTCAAATAATGTGTTTGAAGTTTCAGTTCTGGTTTGAGCGACCAAAGACAAGGTGAAAATAGTTAAAGAAATGAGTGTTAAAACGGATTTATTCATGAGTATTTTGCTTTAAAATTGATTTGAACCAAAAATAGAAGTTAAACAACAAAACAGTATTGAATACTTTAGCTTTGGGATGAAGTATTTGTTTTTAGGGACGACTGGTTTAAGTCTAATAGTGCAGCTTTATATGTTTTTGATACTGGAATTTCCATTTGTGTTAAAATTATCATATTTGATCCATTCCACGCTTTAAAATGAGATGGATTTATTAAATGTGAACGATGTACTTTCAACAAAAAAGGAACATCAACTTGAACTGCTTTTAAAGTGTTTCTTAAAAGTTTCTTTTGAAGTTTACCATTATTGAGATAGTTTACTTCAACATAATTATCTGCGCTAGATACAGCAACTAATTCTTCAGTATGTAACTTTAAAACATCTAATTTATTATCTCCAGTTATTAAAATATAATTTTCAGAAGTTTTAGAGGTTTGTTTATTCAAAAACCATCTTAAAAAGATAATGATTGGTAACAAAATAAAGCAAATAGGAAGGAAAATCTCTTTAGTAAATTTTTGAAAACCATAGTTGCCATTTACAATGTCAGAG
>JAAEZL010000002.1:0-18979 GCA_018222875.1 Algicola sp. | reverse complement strand
TCAGAGTTATAATAGGCAAAGCATATAAAAACGAGTAAAAGATAAAAAGTAGTTAAAAATTAGGAGTTCTAGAACGATGTTCCATGTTTGCGTTTTTTTGAATAACCAATTCTGAAAAGGAATTAACAGGACATATACTAAAAATGTAATTAATCCGTAAACTGGTAAAATTTCCAGTCGTGCACTAAAATTTAATTCTTCAATATCAAATGGAGCAATAAGAATTAAAAACAACACCAGCCAGAGACTGATGATAATTGCTATGATGCTGTGGTATTTGAATGAGGTATTTAAAGCTAATGTCAAAACAAATGGATTGATGTAAACAAATTAAGTGTTTTATTATAAAGACCAAAAAAAACCACCTTGAATTAACAAGATGGTTTTGGGTTTTTTGTGAGATGCTAAACCTAGTTAAGCATGACGAAAAAAAGATTACTTAATCATATCATAGCTTCGTTTGATAAAGCTTGTTAAGGCTTCGCCTTTTAAAAGCCCTTGAGACAAACGTGCTAAATCTAAACTCTGATTAATTAAACGTTCTTGTTTCTTTTTGGTTTTAGTGTTTAGAATTTCACTTACCAACTCAGAATTTGTATTCACAATTAAGTTATACATTTCTGGCATGTTGCCAAACATATTCATTCCGCCTCCACCAGTTTGCTGCATCTCTTTCATACGACGCATAAATTCTGGTTGTGTTATGAGAAACGGACTTGCATTACTATCCATAGCTTCCAACTGCACAGAGAATTTTTCCTGAGGAATGGTCTCTTTCAATAACGCGTCTAAAGCTTTCTTTTCGTCTTCAGATAATTTAGAAATTGCAGTATCCTCTTTCTTAATCAAATTATCAATATGATCACCATCAACACGTGCAAAAGAAATGTTCTCTTTTGTGGATTCTAACTTCTGAATTAAATGCGATACAATTGGAGAATCTAATAATAAAACCTCATAACCTTTAGCTTTAGCCGACTCGATGTAAGAATGTTGTGCATCTTTATCTGAAGCATATAAAATCACCAATTTGTCATCTTTATCGGTTTGTTTCGCTTTAATTTTGTTGAATAATTCTTCATAGGTGTAGAATGTACCATCAACTGTTGGATATAAGGCAAACGCATCCGCTTTTTCAAAGAATTTTTCTTCAGAAAGCATTCCGTACTCAATAACGATTTTGATATCATCCCATTTCTTTTCAAAATCTTCCCGATTAGAATTGAATAAAGATTTCAATTTATCGGCAACTTTACGGGTAATGTATGATGAAATTTTCTTCACAGCACCATCAGCTTGTAAATAACTACGCGATACGTTTAACGGAATGTCTGGCGAATCAATCACACCTCTTAACATGGTTAAGAATTCTGGTACAATACCTTCCACATTATCCGTCACAAAGACCTGATTTTGGTATAGCTGAATTTTATCTTTCTGAATGTTTAAATCATTCGTCATCTTAGGGAAATACAAGATTCCCGTTAAGTTAAACGGATAATCAACATTTAAGTGAATATGAAATAAAGGCTCTTCAAACTGCATTGGATACAGTTCTCTGTAGAAATTTTTATAATCTTCATCTTCTAATTCTGTTGGCTGTTTCGTCCACGCAGGATTAGGATTGTTAATGATGTTATCAACGGTAATTTGTTTGTGTGGCTCAGTGGTTTCTTTACCATCTTTATCTTTCGTTGTCTTTGGAGTAAACTCTGGATCATTAATCTCTTTTGTTCCGAATTTAATTGGAACAGGCATAAACTTGTTATACTTTAGAAGTAATTCTCTAATTCTGGCTTCTTCTAAAAATTCAGTTGAATCTTCAGCAATATGAAGAATGATTTCTGTACCTCTTTCCGTTTTGTCTGAAGCTTCTAATGTAAATTCTGGTGATCCGTCGCACGTCCAATGTGCAGCAGGAGCATCAGTATGAGATTTTGTAATAATCTCTACTTTTTCAGCCACCATAAACGCAGAATAAAAACCTAATCCGAAATGGCCAATAATTCCAGAGTCTTTAGCAGCATCTTTATACTTATCTAAAAACTCTTCAGCTCCAGAAAATGCCACCTGGTTGATATACTTTTCAACTTCTTCGGCTGTCATTCCTAACCCTTGGTCAATGACGTGAAGTTTTTTTTCTTCTTTATCAATTTTGACTTCAATTTTAGGGTTTCCGTATTCGGCTTTAGACTCACCAATGCTGGTAAGGTGTTTTAATTTTAACGTTGCATCAGTCGCATTACTAATTAACTCACGTAAAAATATTTCGTGATCGCTGTACAAGAATTTTTTAATGAGCGGAAATATGTTTTCTACCGATACATTAATGTTTCCTTTTGTCATGATTTAATTTATTTATCATTCCTGCCATGGCAGGAATCTTATTAATGATTTTTTTACTTAAATACATTAGTCAAAAAAAGTACCAAGACGTATAATGTGACAAACTGACATTTTTGATATGCTATGCGTGCATAACGAATACACATTGTAATAGGACTTAAATGGTTAAATTTGTAAACTTATTTAATACTAAATTTTATTATGTACAATTCCAAAATAATAGGTTTAGGACATTATGTTCCTGACAATGTGGTTACCAATGACGATCTTTCTAAAATGATGGATACAAATGATGCGTGGATTCAGGAGCGAACAGGAATTAAAGAACGTCGTTGGGCTGTAAAAGGAACAGAAGATACAACAGCTGGAATGGGAGTGAAGGCGGCAAAAATCGCCATTGAACGTTCAGGACTGGATAAAGATGATATCGATTTTATCATTTTCGCGACGTTGAGTCCAGATATGTATTTTCCTGGTCCAGGAGTACAGGTTCAACATGCTTTAGATATCAAAACGGTAGGCGCTTTAGATGTTCGTAATCAATGTTCTGGTTTTGTGTATGCGCTCTCTGTTGCTGATAATTTTATCAAAACAGGAATGTATAAAAATGTTTTGGTCATTGGAAGTGAACTACATTCTCACGGATTAGATAAAACCACAAGAGGAAGAGGTGTTACTGTTATTTTTGGCGATGGAGCAGGAGCTGCAGTATTGACTCGAGAAGAAGATACATCAAAAGGGATTTTATCGACGCATTTACATTCTCAAGGTGAACATGCTGAAGAATTGGTCCTAATTGCGCCAGGAATGGGAAAACGTTGGGTGAATGATATTCTTGCTGAAAATGATCCTAATGATGAGAGTTATTTTCCATATATGAACGGACAATTTGTATTTAAAAATGCAGTGGTTCGTTTTAGTGAAGTCATAATGGAAGGTTTAATAAAAAATAAATTAAATGTTGACGATATTGATATGTTAATTCCGCATCAGGCCAATTTACGAATCGCTCAGTTTATTCAGCGTAAGTTTAAATTAGAAGATCATCAGGTTTTTAATAATATTCAAAAATACGGAAACACAACTGCTGCTTCTATTCCAATTGCTTTAACTGAAGCTTGGGAAGAAGGTAAAATAAAAGAAGGTGATACTGTTGTTTTAGCTGCATTTGGAAGCGGATTTACTTGGGGAAGTGTGATTATTAAATGGTAATAGCATGGCAAGTTTTAATAAAAAAGCATGAAATTTTATACTTCAA
Organism: Algicola sp.; assembly: GCA_018222875.1. Taxonomy (GTDB): domain Bacteria; phylum Bacteroidota; class Bacteroidia; order Flavobacteriales; family Flavobacteriaceae; genus Psychroserpens. The sequence continues at coordinate 15,375 of JAAEZL010000002.1, read as the reverse complement.
TTCCAAAAAAACTCGAATTCTATTTTAATTCAGAATTAGAACTATATAAAACTGAATTGTCATTTGGAAATTTTAAGAATGCATGGAATCATTTAGAGCGTGCACATATAATCGGACAAAGGTACCCTTATGCGCATACATTTGTTCATTGGAAGATGTTGCAATTCGGATTTAAAATTAAAAGTAGATCAGAGATTATAGGACAAATTCCTCGTCTTATTTTTGGCGGAGTTAAATCATTTGTAGGTAAAATTCCGGTTGGAAACCCTGGAGGAGCTAATGTGCCTCCTTTAAAATCTTTCCCAATAGAAAAAGATCTGCAAGACATTTTTGTCAAAGCAGGAGTCAACTAAATCAGAAAAAAATCTGCAAAAAAAATCCGAAACCTTTCAGTTCCGGATTTCCTCGCTATTAACCAATTCTTACTAACACTAAAACTATAAAACAAGTGACTTGTTAAATTGATTAACTTTAAAACTTATCACACATACATAGACGCTAAAACTTTACTTTTATTATATTAATAATCACTTTTAACGTTTTAATTAACATAAATAAAAGTCCGTAAGTAAAACCTACGGACTTTCTGCTATTAATCAATCTTAAAACTTTGTATTTATATAGGGCTAATTTAAATACTTATGAAGTTTTAATGCTCTATTCTGTCGTGAGTAAAACCAGTGCATTACATTGATTATCAGTTTTTAACAAAATTTTATAAAAAACCCGAAGCTTTTATACTTCGGGCTGAAACATTTAATAACCAAACTTAACACTAACCATCAACTATTATGCAGGCTATTAAATGTACTTTTGAATATGTTATGAGATTTACATAAATCCTCCGCTTCCGGACGCTTCGTTGTCATCTCTATTTTTTCGTTGTAAGGCTCTGTATTTTCCTCCGCCAAATCTATACGATAAAGCTATGTTCCAGGTGTTACTTTCCCAGTTAAATTCTCCAACCTGAGGATATGGTCTGTCACCTTCAAATTCAAATTTCATAGTATTTAAAATATCGCTGTAGTTAAAGCTAAAGGTTGCTCTGTTATCTTCTAAGAAGCTATAACGTAAACCTGTATTAACCATAAACATTGGCTTTCTGGTAAATTGCAATCCTTTTTCTTCACCTCTGTACATGGTGAACAGAGACAAATTTAATTGCTTTGTAACTTTAAAATTGTTAAACCATCTCAGGTTATATACGATATTATCAACTTCAATAGTTGAGCGTTCAATGTCATTTATTGTCGCAATTTCTATAGGTTGCGTTAAGGTTTCAGCAATACCTTTTTGTGTTCTTGCGAATAAATCAAAACTGGCATTTAAGCTCCACCATTTTGTAGGTCTGTAGTTACTGCTTAATTCAACACCATAAGCTGTTGTGTTTTCAAAATTGTCATAGGTTAAAATATTTTTGTTGATGTCTAAGCGATCAATAAACACAGCTCTGTTAATTTCATCTTCTACCAATCTAAAAAACACGCCACCTGTGATGCTTCCGTTTTCAAGTTTTCTGGTGTAATTAAATTCTACCGAGTTTGTAAACTGAGGCTCAAGATTGGTGTTTCCAAACGAAGAAACCAAAGGTGTACTCCATTCTCTAATAGGATTTACTTGTTGTAATCCTGGTCTGTCAACACGTCGACTTACACTCATTTGATAAGAGTTCTTTTCACTTGGAGAATACGTTGCGAATGCAGAAGGATATACCTGAAAATAATCATTTTCAAAAGTATCGTTATCGAGTCCGTTGGCAGACTGACTTAATGCAGAGGCATCTTCGGCAACTGTTTCTGCTCTCACTCCAACCTGATAACTCCATTTTTCAAATGTTTTACCATAAGTTGCATACACAGAATAGATATCTCTTTTATATGTGAAATCTGTACTTGGAGTATCAATAAATTCGTCTCCATTATCTGGAATTTCATCCTGTAACGGATTTACGGAAAGTCCTGTAGAATTGTAATCGATGTTGGTTTCAAAAAGACGAGCTTCTAAACCAACTTCTAATTTTGTTTTATCATCCAGCGGATTAGTGTAATCTAAATTTACAACAGTTTGATCTCTATTAGTATCAACAAAATCTACATAATTAGGAGGAAATGGGATATTTGTAAATTTGAAATTAGCAATTTCATCTTGACTAAAAATGCTGTAATCGACTTCTAAATCTATTTTTTCACCCTCTTTTTTAAACTTGTGATTATAAATACCGTTGTATTGTGATACCGTATTATCTATGTCGTTATTAAAATTTTGAAGTTGTAAAGGTTGATTTACAAACTGAATTCCAGTCGAGCCATTTCCTTTACCATCAAATAGGTTTTGATTTGTAAAAAATGAAAAGGTATTGTTGTCATTCATATAGAAATCAACACCCACTTTATACAGATGTGACTTATTATTATTTCCAAAGTCGAATGCTTGTGTTGTTCCTGAATCTATACGCTCAATTTCACCAAAATTTGCATATTTCCCTATGTTATTTCCGTAGTTTCCAAAAAAATTGAATTTCCCGTTTCGGTAATTCATATCTATGGAACTATTAAATTTAGCAAAAATCTCTTTTGTAAGTCCAACATTAATATTTCCATTAAAACCAATGGTTGTGTTTTTATGAAGAATGATGTTTATAATTCCGCTCATGCCTTCAGGATTATACTTGGCAGAAGGATTAGTGATTAGTTCAATTTGCTTAATTGAAGTTGAGGGAATTTGTTTCAAAAGTTGTGCAATTGGCACATTTGAAAGTTTTCCATCTACCATAACACGTACATTTTCATTACCACGTAAGCTAATGTTACCAGTTTGCTGATCAACATTTACCGACGGAAGGTTATTCATAATATCACTGGCTGTCGGACCAGAAGTTGTAAGGTCTTTACCAATAGTAATTACTTTTCTATCTACCTTTTGCTGAATGGTCGTCACTTCGGCAACTACTGTAACTTCATCTAAACTGGCAATATCTTCTTCAAGATAAATATCGCCTACATTAATGTCGTAATTGTCTTTGCCAATGGTTAATGCTTTTGTTGTTGTTTTAAAACCAATATACTGGATACTGAGTGTTACTTTACCTTCTGGTATATTTTCGATTTGAAACGTACCATCGTCTTGAGTAATTCCTCCTGTGATGGTTTTGTTTTCAACATCTTTAATAATAACATTTACGTAAGGTAAAGGTTGATTGAGCGAAGCATCAATAACACGACCGGAAATCGTTCCTTTTCGTGCTGCTTCATTTTCCATGGGATTTGCATATGCCAATACAGAAAGTAGTAGCATACACAAAAGTGTAATGTTTTTCATTTTTTGATTGATTGAGTTAAAAATTATTCTTTTCAGAATAGGTTGTTACTTCATAGACGCTTATTTTTAAATTGTGTTACTGCTTTTAACATTACTTAACACGTTTTTAACAAAAATCAAGTTTAACTTTATTAGTTGAATTACGAATTACTATAACTTACGATCAACACTACTATGAATAAAAAGACATTAGTTTTAGGAGCTTCTTTAAAACCTCAGCGATATTCTAATATTGCTATTAACAGATTAGTAACTTATAATCATGACGTGGTTGCTCTAGGATTAAGAGAAGGTAGCGTTGCAGGTATTGATATTGACACTAATTTGATGCCTTATGCAAATGTGCATACTGTGACCTTATATTTAAATCCTGAACGTCAGAAACCGTATTATAATTATATTATATCATTACAGCCTCAGCGTATTATTTTTAATCCAGGAACGGAAAACAAAGAATTTCAAAACGTATTAAAACAAAACAATATTTATTTTGAAGAGTCTTGCACCTTAGTGTTATTAGGAACTAATCAATATTAGTTTTTGATGTTTTAGTAATTAACAATAAACCCAGAAAGGTTAAAAAGCCATTTACAATTAAAATTTCAAAACCTATTTTGTAGCCATTAAGTAATTCTGCAGAATACATATTAATGACATATGATACTAAAGGTGCTACGATGGCAATAATCCATACATATCGATCTTTAATGTGCTTTTTGGTTAGTATTCCAAAAGCAAACAAGCCAAGCAATGGTCCGTAAGTATAACCAGCAGCTTTAAACAATTCCCAAATAACGGAAACATCTTTAAATAATAAATCGAACACAATTATAACGAAGACCAGTATAAAACTAAACAGAATATGAATCTGTTTACGCACACGTTTTTGGTCTTGTTGAGGTTTCTTATCCAATTCAATAATGTCAATACAAAATGAAGTTGTTAGTGACGTAAGAGCACTATCTGCACTACTGTAGGCTGCAGCAATTAAACCCAATAAAAAGAACGCTGAAGTAGCAACTCCAATTTCCGGAAGCATCGCAATTGTTGGGAATAAATCATCTTTTGTTGCTGTGATGCCATGTTGTTTGGCGTATTGAGTTAATAACAATCCTAAGGCTAAAAAGAGAATGTTTACCACAACCAGAATCACACTAAAACTAATCATATTTTTTTGAGCATCCTTTAGATTCCTGCAGGTTAAGTTTTTTTGCATCATATCCTGATCCAGACCAGTCATGGTAATCGTTATAAATATTCCTGCGAAGAAGCTCTTAAAAAAGTACTGAGGATCATTTCCATCTTCAAAAAAGAACATTTTACTTAAATCACTGTCAGTAACATTTTTATAAATTTCAGAAACACTATTTAAATCCAGGGCACTTGCCAAAAAAGAAATTGTGACAACTACCGAAATTAGCATAAATAAGGTTTGAAGCGTATCTGTAAATATGATGGTTTTAATTCCGCCTTTAAACGTATATAACCAAATAAGCGCAATGGTAATTATTACAGTAACAGGAAATGGAATCGAGTAATTTTCATAAATGTAAATGTTATCAAAAACGAGTAACTGCAAAACCTTAGCAACTAAAAACAATCTAAAAGCAGCACCAACAGTCCTTGAAATTAAAAAAGCAACAGAACCGGTTTTATAACTTGTGATACCAAACCTTTCCTTAAGATACGTATATATTGATGTTAAATTCATCTTATAATAGAGTGGTAACAATACATAAGCTATGATAATATATCCAAAAAAGTAGCCTAAAACGACCTGGAAATAACCAAATTGTTTGACTTCAACAGCACCAGGAACTGAAATAAATGTCACACCAGATAGTGAAGCGCCAATCATTCCAAACGCAACAAGATACCAAGGAGCAGATTTATTAGCTTTAAAAAAGGCTTCATTTGAGTCTTCTTTTCCCGTAAAAAAGGAGATAATGATAAGCATACTAAAGTAAGCAAGTATCAATAGTATGATGGCTGTAGTGGACATAATTAAATTTTTAACATTTCTTTTTTCTGAATGCCTTATATTTACAAAAAAATTGTAAACAATATTAAGTAATTTATTATAATAAACCTGCTTTCTGTATTACAGAATGTGAGTTTGATTATTTGGATTTACTCATGTATACCGAAAACAAGTAAAAATGAAAAATTACTATCTCCTAATCATTTTTTTAGTATCTGTAACGCTATCCTGGTCTCAGGAATACCGACAAATGATTGCTAAAGGAACTTACACAGTTCAGGAAATTCAACAAAGTGCTGAAGCTTATTTTGCTGAGGTTGGTACAGAACGAGGAAAAGGTTATAAGCCTTACAAACGTTGGGAATATCAGGCTTTACAAGATATGGATGAAAACGGAATGATGCCAACTCCGGAATTTTATTTCAATGAATTAGCAAATTATAACAATTATGTTAATCAAAATTATGGTCAAGCAAGAACAGCTGTTGGTACCTGGGAACCTTTAGGGCCAGATTACTGGAACCAGACTTCTGGCTGGAATCCTGGTGTTGGTCGTGTCACTTCAATTGCTATCGAACCTGCAAATCCAAATCATATTGTTGTTGGTGCTGATACTGGAGGTGTTTGGAGATCAGTTGATGGAGGTGCAACATGGACAGTCCTGACAGATAATTTATCGACACTTACAGTTAGTGCCTTAGCCATGGATCCTACAAATTCATCTACGTATTTTTGGGGTTCTTCAGGCGGAACAATTTTCAGGTCTACAGATTCTGGTACAACCTGGAATTTTTATTCTGATACAGGAAACGGAACTGTTAATAAAATACTTATTGATCCTGTAAATACCAATAAAATGTATTGTTCGGTTGAAGGTGGCGGAATTTATAAATCTACTGATGCAGGTTTAACTTGGACCATCATTAACAACAGTGCAACTAATGGTTATGATGTAGAGTTTAAACCAGGAAATACAAATGTAATTTATGCATCTGGTAATGATTTCTTTACTTCTACTGATGGAGGAGCAACGTTCGAAGCTCCACAAACCTTAACACAATGGACGCAAGAATATGTCTCTGGTTCAAATGACTGGACAACTACAGGTTCTAATCAAAATGGAACTGTGGCACCAAGAACAGGCAATGGCATGGCATTATGCTACGTAGGAAACTTTACGTCTCCAGTTACAAATTTAGTTACTCCTGCTTTGAATCTTTCCGGAGCTACCAACCCGGTTTTGAATTTTTCATTTACTAATGTAAACTGGGAAGGGGATATTGATACGTTAAGAGTATTGTATAAATCTTCAGCAGGTGGTAGTTGGGTTTTACTTGACAGTTATGCTACTGAATCTACAACGTGGAATGATATAACGTTAAACTTACCTAATGTAACCTCTGACTATTACATTGCTTTTGAAGGGACAGCTAATTACGGCCGAGGATTAACATTGGATGATGTTTCAATAGTAGATTCTTCTTTAGGACTCGTTTTTGAAGATGGTTTTGAAAATTTATCAAACTCATTTTCCAGTGGACCAAAAATGATTGGTGTGTCACCAGATAACCCAAATGTTGTCTATGTTCTTGAAGCTTCAGGAGGAGTTTTTGGAGGATTTCATAGATCAACCGATAGCGGAAATACTTTCACACAATTAGACCATACAGGAAAAAATTATTTTGGTTATAGTTCTATAGCAGATGATACTTCAGGTCAGGCTCCAAGAGATATGGATATTGCTGTAAATCCTGAAAATGCACTAGATGTTCATATTGCAGGTGTATTATCTTGGCGTTCTACTGATGGAGGTGAAAATTTTAGTATTACATCGCAATGGGTTCCTCAAAATGCAGCTGGTCAGGGAATTGGATATTGCCATGCAGATATCGATATCATGGAATACATCGGAAATGGAACCGATGGTTATAAATTATACGTTGGTAGTGATGGTGGTGTTTTTGTTGCTGATAATCCACTTAATGTTTCTAGCTCTTATTATAGAGATTTAACACCTGGACTTGCAATCAGACAATTTTACAGAATCGGAATTAGCCAGACAGATCCAGTAATTGTTTCTGGAGGTTCTCAGGATAATGGGACGTCTATTTTAGGCTCAGATGGTGTGTGGAGAGATTGGCTCGGAGCTGATGGTATGGAAACCTTTGTTGATAAAGATAATAGTAATATTATTTATGGTACTTCTCAGTTTGGCGGACTATATAAGTCTGTTACTGAAGGAAATAATTCTTCAGGATTGAATACTCCTGAAGGTAAATCTGGAAATTGGATTACACCTTTTGAACAAGATCCTAATCTGACAAATGTTATTTACACAGGTTATGACGAAGTGTATAAATCTTCAAATGGAGGAAGTACTTGGGAATCTATTTCTCAAGATTTCGGAGGTAACCTAAATCATTTAAAAATCGGCTCAAACAGTGTCACAATGTATGCTGCAAGAGGTAGTAACTTATACAAAACAAGTTCTGGTGGTGTAATTGGTTCGTGGAGTCAATTGTCAGGATTTTCAGGATCAATTAATTCAATAGCAATACATCCAGCAGATCCAGACAAAATAGCCATTGCAACTACTGGAGCAGATAAAGTATATGTTTCTACAAATGGAGGAGCGTCGTGGACTTCCTATTTATATAATTTACCAAATTTCAGTGCTCGCGCATTAGTTTGGGATCATACGGCTAATAATGGCTTGTACTTAGGAATGAATTATGGTGTGTTTTACATAAATGATACGTTTGCCGAATGGCAACCCTTCAGTAATAATCTTCCTAATGTTATTATTAGTGAACTTGAAATCAATACTGCAGAAAATAAAATTTACGCTGGAACTTATGGTCGCGGACTCTGGAAATCTGACCTTTATGATGATACCTTAAGTGTTGAAGATTTCGAATTGAATACAATCTCATTGTATCCTAATCCAGCAAAAAATCAAATAAGTCTCACTTGGAATAAAGGTGAGCAAGTAGCTGTAAAGATTTATAATTCATTAGGTAAGATGATGTATTATACCAAAGGCCAAAGCTTATTAAATACTCTAAAAATCGATACATCACAATACAACTCAGGACTCTATTTTGTATCGATCAACACAATAAATGGTGTAGTTACCAAAAAACTGATTATTGAATAATCTGAGATTGAACAAAACAAGTAAACCACTTTCAATTCGGAAGTGGTTTTTTTAGCGTTAGATTAAATTGTAATTTCGCAGCTATGGAATTCTCTTCAAAATTACTTGAAAATGCAGTCAACGAAATGTCTCAATTGCCAGGAGTTGGTAAACGAACAGCATTGCGTTTAGTGCTTCATTTATTGCGTCAGCCAGAATCTCAAACCTCAAACCTTGCTAAAGCCTTAAATGCGATGAGAAGCGAGATTAAGTTTTGTAAAAGCTGTCATAATATCAGTGATTCAGAGCTTTGCGAAATTTGTGCCAATCCGCATCGTCTCGAGGATACCATTTGCGTTGTTGAAGATATTAGAGACGTCATGGCAATTGAAAACACAAGTTCGTTTCGTGGCTTGTATCACGTTTTAGGTGGAAAAATTTCACCTATGGATGGCGTTGGTCCCAATGAACTTAATATAAAGTCTCTAGTTGATAAAGTGAAGCAAGGTCATGTAAAGGAACTTATTTTTGCCCTTGGTTCAACAATGGAAGGTGATACCACTAACTTCTATATTTATAAGCAAATTCAGGATTGTGAGGTCATTACCTCAACCATTTCCAGAGGAATTTCTGTAGGAAACGAATTAGAATACACAGATGAAATCACTCTGGGAAGAAGTATTATTAACAGAATTCCGTTTGAAACCTCTCTAAAATCATAAGCAAATTTGAAGTTATCTGTTATCATATTAAACTATAATGTGCGCTATTTTTTAGAACTATGTCTAAAAAGTGTTCAAGCTGCGTTGGTTGATATAGATTCAGAAATTATTGTAGTTGACAACCTGTCTTCAGACGATAGCTGTAACATGATTAAGACCTTATTTCCGAAGGTGAAACTCATTCAGAATAAAGAAAACTCTGGATTTTCTAAAGGTAATAATATAGGTGTGGCTCAAGCCAAAGGAGAATATCTTTGTATTTTAAATCCTGATACAGTTGTAGCCGAAAATACGTTTCAGGATTTACTTCGGTTTGCAGATCAACAATCAAATCTTGGAATTTTAGGTTGCCGACTCATTGATGGTCAAGGTCGTTTTTTACCTGAAAGTAAGCGAAACGTACCAGGACCTTTAGTTGCCATTAAAAAAATGCTGGGCTTCCCAAAATCGTATTATGTATCTGATTTAGATGAAAAAAATGTTGGCAATGCTCCTGTGTTTGTGGGAGCGTTTATGATTATGAGCAAAGAAATCTACAATCAGGTTGAAGGATTTGATGAAGATTATTTCATGTATGGTGAAGATGTCGATATATCTTATAAAGTAGAGCAGGCTGGATATAACAACATTTATAATGGTAAAATAACCATAATTCATTATAAAGGGGAAAGTACACTTAAAAATCAAATCTATGCAAAGCGCTTTTATGGAGCCATGCAGATATTTTACGATAAGCATTTTAAGTCGAATGTTGTTTTTGATACTTTGGTCTGGTTCGGAATTAAGTTAGGAGCCATTTTCCTGAAACCTTCAGAAATAACCCACACGAATCCTAAACACTATATTCTTATTGCTACTGAAAAAAATACGTTAATAGAAAAAGCAATACAACACAACATAATTTGCCATCCGCAAATGGTTTCTTATGAGAACGATACCGAATACATTTTAGATAATAATCACCTCAGTTTTAAGTCAATCATCGAAATACTATCCAATACACCTAAAAATTGTACTGCGACATTTAAAATTCTACCAAAAAATTCTAACTTTATCATCGGAAGTAATAGCTCTAAAACAAGAGGAGCTGTTATACAACTGAGTAATAATTAATTGAAAAAATCGCAACATTTGTGTTGATTTTTCGTTAATTTTGCAATTGTTAAACGAATAATTGACGCTAGATTACAGATATGGCAAAATTTGAACTAAAGCTTCCTAAAATGGGAGAGAGTGTTGCTGAGGCAACTATAACATCTTGGTTAAAAGAAGTAGGAGATACTATCGAAGCTGATGAAGCAGTATTAGAAATTGCAACAGACAAGGTAGACAGTGAGGTTCCCAGTGAAGTAGATGGCGTTTTAATCGAAAAATTATTCGATGTTGATGATGTCGTTCAGGTTGGTCAAACCATTGCAGTCATTGAAATTTCTGGTGAAGATAGCAGTTCTGCTGAAGCTCCAAAGTCTGAACCAGTAAAAGAAGATGAAAAAGAAGCTCCTGCGGTTGCAGAAGTTTCTAAGACAGTTGTTGCTGCAAAAGAAACAGCATCACCAATTGTGAATTCCGGAGAGCGTTTTTATTCGCCTTTAGTAAAAAATATGGCGAAGCAGGAAGGAATTGCTCAAGCCGAATTAGATAGCATTGAAGGAACCGGAAAAGATGGACGTGTCACCAAAAATGATATGTTGTCTTATATTGAAAACAGAGGTGCTCAACCTCAGGTTGCTCCAACTAAAACAGAGGAAGCTCAAAAACCAACTGAAACTCCAAAACAAGCCTCAGTCAAACCAGAAGCATTAAAACCAACTTCAGCTCCTGTAAAGGCTAGTGGTGATGATGAAATTATAGAAATGACCAGAATGGGCAAACTAATTGCACATCACATGGTCGAGTCGGTCCAAACTGCTGCACATGTTCAAAGTTTTATTGAAGCTGATGTGACTAAAATCTGGAATTGGCGTAAAAAAGTTAAAGACCAATTCTTTAAGCGTGAAGGTGAAAATCTTACGTTTACACCAATTTTTATGGAAGCTGTGGCGAAAGCGTTACGTGACTTCCCAATGATGAATATCTCTGTTCAAGGGGATTCTATTATCAAGAAAAAACATATCAATTTAGGAATGGCTGCAGCTTTAGGTGATGGCAATTTGATAGTTCCGGTTATTAAAGATGCAGATCAGCTTAACCTGGTTGGTATGACCAAAAAGGTAAATGATTTGGCAACTAGAGCCAGAGAAAATAAATTAAAACCAGACGATATTCAAGGTGGAACCTATACTGTTACTAACGTTGGTACCTTCGGAAGTATTATGGGAACACCAATTATTAATCAGCCACAAGTTGGTATTTTAGCTCTTGGAGCCATTAGAAAAGTGCCTGCTGTTGTTGAAACGCCTGAAGGTGATTTTATCGGAATTCGTTACAGAATGTTTCTGTCTCATTCGTATGATCATCGTGTGGTTAATGGTGCACTTGGCGGACAATTTGTTAAGGCAGTAAAAGATTATTTAGAAGCTTGGGATCCAAATAGAGAGGTTTAACAGATTCCTGCGAAGGCAGGAATCTCATAAATAAACAGAAAAGCGCAATCTTAAGATTGTGCTTTTTTGTTTATTCTATATATCTTTATCCAAAAATTATTTGAATGCAACTCAACCTTACTAAACCCATCTGTTTTTTCGATTTAGAAACTACAGGCGTCAATATCACAAACGACCGAATTGTAGAAATTTCAATACTAAAAGTACATCCTAATGGAAAAGAGGAAACGTATACACAACGCGTTAACCCAACGATTCCAATTCCGTATGTTGTCACTCAGGTTCATGGCATTTCTGATGCTGACGTAGCCGACAAACCAACGTTTAAAGAGATAGCTAAAGATGTGTATAACATGATTAAAGATTCCGATTTAGGTGGCTTTAATTCTAATCGCTTTGATATTCCGTTACTTGCTGAAGAAATGCTTCGTGCTGAGGTCGATTTTGATATGAAAAACAGACAATCAATCGATGTGCAAACCATATTTCATAAAATGGAACAACGTACTTTGAGTGCTGCTTATAAATTCTATTGTGATAAAAATTTAGATGATGCTCACAGTGCTGAAGCTGATACGCTTGCTACTTATGAAGTCTTGAAAGCGCAGTTAGATAAATATGAAGCACTTGAAAATGATGCAAATTTTCTGGCAGAATTCAGTTCACGTAAAAAGTTTGCAGATTTTGCAGGTTTTATTGCTTATAACAAAGAGGGTGAGGAGTGTTTCGCCTTCGGAAAGCATAAAGGTAAACTGGTAACAGAAGTTCTTGAAAATGAACCAGGTTATTTTGGCTGGTTGCTCAACGCAGACTTTCCTTTGTACACGAAGAAAGTGCTGACGGCTATAAAATTGAGAGCCTTCAATAATAAATTACTTTAAATCTAACTAGTCTAACAAATCTAACAATCTAATTTGTCTAAAAATGAAATTGATTTGTATAGGTCGAAATTATACAGACCACATAAAAGAACTACAAAATGAAAAGCCTACTGATCCAGTGGTGTTTTTAAAACCAGACACCTCTATCTTGTTGAAAAAGCAACCGTTTTTTATTCCGGATTTTTCTGAAGATGTGCATCATGAAGTAGAAATTTTGGTCAAGATTAATAAGGTTGGAAAACACATAGCAAAAAAGTTTGCCCATAAATATTATGATGAGATTGGTTTAGGTATCGATTTTACAGCTCGTGATCTGCAATCAAAACTAAAAGCAAAAGGATTGCCATGGGAAAAAGCCAAAGCCTTTGATGGAGCAGCTGTTATAGGTGATTGGTTGCCAAAACAAGATTTTAAGGATCTTAATAATATCAATTTCAGTTTAAAAAAAAACCAAACAATTGTACAAGAGGGAAATACCAGTTTAATGCTATATAAAATTGACGAAATCATCGAATATGTGTCAAAATATTTTACTTTAAAGATTGGAGATATTATATTTACGGGAACGCCTTCAGGAGTTGGCAGAGTTCTTGCTAATGACAAACTAATAGGATGTATAGAAGACAAACAATTGTTTTCAATAACAGTAAAATAAATGGAACAACATTACAAATTATTTAGAGTACGTGAATTAGCCGATAACGACGAAGATTTCGTTGCCGCATTAGCAGTAGCATTTTTAGAAGAAGTCCCAGTTGATGCTGAACGTCTCAAAAAAGCTGTAGCAGAAGAAGATTATTTCAATGCATATCAGGCTGCTCACAAAATGAAACCAACAGTAGATCTATTTGAACTTGGTGTTCTTGAAGATCTTATTGTAGTTCAAGACTGGGGGAAATTTGAAAAGACAGGTGAAGATTGTACTAAAGAATTAGAATTAGTGCTTACAGCAGTAGAAAACGCTACTGCCGAACTCAAAGAAGACTTTAATATATAATGCTGGCAGAAATAATTACCATTGGTGATGAAATTCTAATTGGTCAGATTGTGGACTCTAATTCCGCGTTTATTTCTAAGGAATTAAACAAAATTGGTGTTTCAGTGTACCAGATTACCTCTGTTCAAGATGATAGAACACACATTCTGAAAGCGCTTGCTGAAGCTGAAGCTAATGCAGATCTCGTCATTCTTACAGGAGGTTTGGGACCAACAAAAGACGATATCACTAAAAAAACTATTGCAGACTATTTTGATGATACCTTAACTGAAAACCGTTCCGTTAGAAAAAATATTGAACACCTTTGGGAGGTATTTGTTAAGAAACCTTTAATGCAGGTTAATTTAGATCAGGCGTTAGTGCCTTCAAAAGCCAGCGTTTTAATGAATAAGTACGGAAGTGCTCCAGGCATGTGGTTAGAAAAAAATGAGACGATATTTATTTCACTTCCAGGCGTTCCTTATGAGATGAAAGCATTAATTATTGATGAGGTCCTTCCGAAGTTGAGAACGCGTTTTAAGTTCCCATACATTCAACACAAAACATTTCTAACTTATGGTATGGGAGAAAGTTCTTTGGCTGAGCGTATCGAAATGTTTGAAAATGACTTGCCAGACTTCATAAAATTAGCTTATTTGCCTAGTTTAGGTCGTGTGCGTTTAAGGTTGTCTGCTAAAGGCAGTGATAAAGATATCATTGAAGCCGAAATGCATAAACAAACCAGTTTGTTGCTACCTCAGATAAAAGACATTTTTGCTGGTTTTGAAGAAGATGTTTCTATAGAAGCAGTTATTGGTAATTATCTAACTAAAATTGGTAAAACAGTTGCTACTGCTGAAAGTTGTACTGGTGGTTTGATAGCCGAGCGTTTTACAGCCAACGCTGGAGCTTCCAGATATTTCAAAGGAAGTATAGTATGTTATACCAGAGAAATTAAGGTTAATATCCTAAAAGTTTCCGAAGATCTCATTGAAACACACTCTGTAGTAAGTGCTGAAGTCACCGAAGCCATGGCTCAAAATGTTTTGCAACTCATGCAAACAGATTATGCAATTGCCACAACAGGTAACGCAGGACCAACAACAGATGATACAGATGAAGGCTTAGGTATTGTGTACATCGCTGTTGCTACTAAAGACAAGGTGTATTCTGAACAGTTTAGTTTTGGAAACCATCGCGTTAAAGTGATAAACAAAGCAGCAAACAAAGCTTTTGAATTGTTACAAAAAGAAATTTTAAAAAAGTAGCATTATTAGTTTGTTGATATTATAAAGATTTACTAAATTTGCACCCTGTTTTACAGAAACATAATTTAAAGTTAGAAAGAAATGTCAAGAGTTTGTGAACTTACAGGAAAGAAAGCGATGGTTGGAAACAATGTTTCTCACGCTATGAATAAAACGAAGCGTAAATTTAACGCTAACTTAATCAAGAAGCGTTTCTTTATTCCTGAAGAAGATAAGTGGATTACCTTAAAAGTATCTACTTCAGCATTAAAGACTATCAATAAAATTGGTATTTCTGCTGCATTGAAAGAAGCTAAATCTAAAGGATTTTTAAAATAATAGCGTAACTGCTTAAAGTCACCCAAAATGGCAAAAAAAGGAAATAGAATACAGGTAATTTTAGAATGTACTGAGCATAAAGAATCTGGACAACCAGGAACTTCCCGTTACATTACAACAAAAAATAAAAAGAATACGCCAGACAGAATGGAGATTAAAAAATTTAATCCAATCTTGAAGCGTATGACAGTTCATAAAGAGATAAAATAATTAAGTCATGGCAAAGAAATCA
>JAAEZL010000136.1:6249-7112 GCA_018222875.1 Algicola sp. | reverse complement strand
TACAAAGTTAACCTTCATGACTGGTACGTTTTCCACTACTCAAAATACGATGAAGCTACAGAATTAGTCCCAGATTCAAGTGAGATAAAAAGTCTTAAGTGGGTCAAGTTGATAGGACTTGATGATATGAAAGACAACTTAACACCAGGCTGTAAGGCTTTATTTATGAATATGGGTTATATCAAATGAGCAAATTTGTAATACGCTTACCAGGTGGTGGAAGAATTTCTAAAAAGAAAAAAGAACACACACTGAAATGGTTGGACTACAGAAGTTTTGGTATCAAAACAGACTCATATGCTTCAATTATTGAACTTATTAAAAGTAATCCTAGCTCTAAGTTTTTCCTTATCTCTGGTGGCGTTGGGGCATTCCTATACACTAATTTGTGCAAAGATTTATGTTTAGATAATGATTTTTCCTCAACAATAGGAAGCGACATTATTAGTATTATGCATAAAATATTAATAGAGGCTTTTAAGAGAGAAGGAATTAAAGTCTATCCGAAACAGGTTGCACTAAAGGAGTTAAAAGGGGTAGAGAAAAATTCTGGATACCAATGTTTCTTTGTAGAACCCAATTTGGACAGTTTGTCTACGGACAGTTTGGCTATCCAAGCATCAATAGAAGTTAATGGTGTAGAAACTGTTTTCCTTAAAGAAGGTGCGCCAACTTACCACATAGGTTTTGATAGTCCCACAGTGATTACGCATTGGAATATTGATGATATAAGTGCTAAATCTGAAGAACACTTCAAAGGTTCGAATAGTCATTACTTATTGGACACCGAGTCTTGCTTATTAATTAAAAAGTTTAAGGTAAAATCTAAGATCGTGTGTCCTTCCGAATTGATGAACCTTAAA
>JAAEZL010000136.1:4113-6239 GCA_018222875.1 Algicola sp. | reverse complement strand
ATTTAATGCTGATGGAATTAAACACTTAAGTAAAGCTGGTCAACAAATTACGGAGGTTGTAGTTTCGTGATTCTTTCAAATACAGACATATTAAGTGAAATAACAAAAGGTAATTTGAGAATAGCCAACTTCAATAAAGAGTGTATGAGACCTTCAAGTTATTTACTTAGGCTGAATAATTACTTGTTGAGCTTAAAGGAAGAAGAGGTTGAGATTGATACAAAGAAAACAAATACAGCTGATTACTTTGACTCATATGAAATTGGAAACGAGGGTTTCATACTAAAACCTGGGGGCTTTTATCTAGGGTCTTCAGTCGAAAAGTTGTCTATACCATTGAATATGTGCGCGGATTTATTTCAACTTTCATGTTATGCGCGTATAGGACTGAGCGTAAATTTCAGTTCAAATTTAGTAGCATCATCTTTTGGTATTTCAGAGCCTTCAACGTTAACTTTTGAAATCAAAAATCTATCAAATAGAGATATTAGAATCTATCCATATGTAAAGTTTTGCCATATTAGATTTCTATACCATGAGACTCAGGCTTCACAAAAGTACAATGGTATTTACTCAGGGCAAAGTGTTGCAAAAGCCAGTAACTTTGAACAAAAACCTGCAAGGTAATATTGGGAGCCGCTGCTTTTATCCACGAAAAAAATCATTTTTTAGGTGCTTTAGCTTAGATTACATATCTAGGAAGTGCCGATACAGGTTTATTATCTATGTTTTTTTACGAGATAATAATAAACCAGTATCAGCACTTTTCATGGATGCATAGATTCATTCTCACTCTCTAACTTTGTCTGTCAAACTGGCTAATTCATTTTAATTTAATTTATCGCTGCTAACTTTCGATGGGATAGTCAGTGCCTCTTTAGTTTCTTTTGATAGCATATCGAAGGCTCTATTAACCTGCTTTTCTACATCATTTTTTTCTTTTTGTTTTAGCTGTTGTTTAAGTTCTGATATTTCCTTTCTTAGTGCTGCGTTGGTGTTGCTTTTCTTTGCACTTTTGTCTTGTTTCCCCTTTTCGATGCTTTTGTTTTTGGCTTTTTCTAGCTGTTGATTAATGCCCTCTAAATACTTAACAAATCGCTCAGAGTATGAGGAGGTTTGTCCTAGTGTTGTGGCTGTTTTATTTATCTTATCAGCTATACACGTTATCGGGATTTTGAAAGTAGCTAACTTATTTTTATAATCTTTTTTTGTGAAATGCTTACTTATATAATGTAATCGTAATTCTTTCTCTTCTTCAGTTGCCATAAATGCTTTAAAAGTTATGTGATCTTCATCCTTTACCCAATCTGGTAATTTCTGCTTTTCTTTTAATAAATTTTCTTTTGCCTTTCTTCGGAAATGATCCATGTTACCCCCGTGAGTTTTTCAGTGCTTGTTGCATCACAGGTATGACCTCGTGATTCTCATTAATTTCTTTTATTCGCTTGAGTGCTGTAGTAACAAATGAAATTGATTCTTTAATAAATGCTTTAGGTATTTTTTTGATCTCCTTTACGTTCAACAAATCAATGTGTTGGTATGAGATTAACACGATATAATCAATATGAGATTCATGAGTTATATTATTAATACAGTCAAGACAAAGACCTAGTTTTGCGTTTTCTGGCCTCGCTTGTAGACCATCAAAACACTTTGATAAAACCATAGTGCCTTTTCGCAAAATGCAGAACCCCCAAGCGTTTGCTTTGATTGACAATAGAGATTCTTTAGCTAATTTGTCAATCAATGAGTCAAGTGCTTCTTGTGTCTTCACAGCTGTATTTTTAATGACTTTATGCAGATACTTGTGAAACTTACCAGAAAAACCAGCTCCTGATTTTCGTAGCCAATTTTTTGTTATAGAACTCATGACATTTACCTTAATTGCGTCATGCCGTCTCCGATTATCTTTATCTCGAATGTAAGCTAGCCACATACTTTTTGATATATGTTTGAATTGGCTTCTAATCATCCACCCAGCATCTCCGTCAAACCGTCTATAAACGGCCTCAGCCCACATATGCCTAAAGCTATGGGTAGTAGGGTATAAGCACCCTTCAACTATTTCGTTACTAATTTGATTTATCGTAGATTTATTTCTGCATTGGGTATCGTTCATATCGCGA
>JAAEZL010000136.1:3394-4103 GCA_018222875.1 Algicola sp. | reverse complement strand
TGATTAGCCCAGATGTCAAACAGTCGCGATATGCAAGTAGCCATGACTTTTTGTACATTTCTCCTTCTATTGAGATCCTGAACATCACTCTATCTAGTTCAAGCTTGGCTCGCCGCTTTGTCTCGACTAAGTTGGGATCATTAGAGATGTTTGCCCACCATTGTTGATTTTCCGCAGTTGATAGAATACGTAATCTCTGTTTTTGTTCGTCATTTAGATTGCCTATTTTCTGTTTCTGGATTAACTGCTTATATTCTTCTAGTTCGTCGAGTGCGATGAAATGAGGGTTGTTCTTAACATAATTAAGCCAGTTAATTTGAGTTGCAGATAACATAGCCGAATGAGAAACAGATTTACCGTTGGGTGAACTGGTGCGTTGTTCGGCACTGTAAATCGCAGGTTCGAAATCTTTATTGTTGTTCAACAATGCGAGCTTATTGATTAACACGTAAGCTTGATGCGTTATTTCTCGATCAATTAGCTCATCAGCATGTTGTTTGTATACGTACCAATTCACAATCTGTCTGAATGGGACAGTATATTGATCCAAAGGATCTTCATTGATAACTTTTCGAATTGACGAAAGCGGAAATCCGAATTCACTGCCACGCCAGCCACAAATAGCAATTAACTGTGTTGCACCAGCCGCTTTGATTTTACGAATAAAGCGCTCGGCTGAAGATTTTGCACCAGAGGTTTTTTCTATGCA
>JAAEZL010000136.1:726-3384 GCA_018222875.1 Algicola sp. | reverse complement strand
CATAGAGATTCATAAAGCTTAGCTGTTGGCATTGATGGCACAATGGTTGACAGCCTTACTTGTTCAACCGCTCTACAAAAAGCTTCATATGTAGTATCAAATCGTGATTCTTCAAGCAGTTTTTGGACAATTTCTTCATCATGTTCTACGAGATGGTAGTATATTATTTTTTTAAGACGGTCTAATTCTTCCTGATATTTTGCAAGATGGTCCTCTCGGTGGCTCTCAGGTTCAATACCGAGCGACTTAGCGATAAAATTTACACTTGAAGGTGTGAAACAGTTATTAATTTCAAATTGACTTAAAATCGTCCGTTTATAATCTTCAGTTATTAATTCTTTTAGTTGGTCAACCTTGGTTTTAGCATACATCTTATAGGGGCGTTGAGTTACGTCTTCGTTGCTTAATATACCCAGAAAAAGCTGGCGACTATTTTTATGTAACTCAAGGCCAACAGAGTGTAAATGTTGCTCTATTCTTGAGTAAACATCACTTAACGCATGTGCGACTTCAAAATATTTAGAAAAAATATCATGACAATATTCGACATAATATCTGCCGTAATCAAGTGTTAAGTTATTGAATGAGCCTCCTAACTTCCACTCCTTATAGCTAATTTCTTCGCTTGAAATTAGTTCAAATGCGTACTCTAACTGCTTCTCAATAATTTTATTCGAGACAATTCTATCAAAAAGTAAAGGGAAGCCATTTGCAGCAAGCAAAGAATTAACTTCAACTAGTTTATTTAATGCGACTTTGGACGTGGTGTAAGATTTAGGCGACAGTCGTTCAATGAAACCATTTTCAAATACACTATTCATCATATAGTATTCAAAGAAATACTTGAGGTCACTTGAGTCAAATTTAACGACGCCGTATTCTGTTATATAATTAATTAACAGTAAGATCAGATCCCCATTTGCTTTTGTCGTAGATAGTGAAGATTTTTTATCATCCAAATCTAGAAAGAGTATTTTTGCTATCTTTTCTTTTGAAAGAGCATGTTTTGTGAAGTAATCTAAATCAGAGTGTTTGGCCGAAGATAAAACCTCAAAGTTTAGAGTGTAAGTTTCATTTTTTTCAAAAAACATCCACTTTGATGCACTCAGTTCATTTTTATTACCCAAGGTAATATATGAATTTAATCTATCCTTCAGATAATTATCTCTGTTATAAAAAATATTCATATTGAAATATTCCCTGCGCTTTCATTCAAAAACAACTTTGGCAATACATCTTTGATCTCACTAAACAGCTTATTTGCGGACTTAAGTGTTTCTGGAGAAAACTGATTTAAACAATGGAACATCCATTCGACATTTATAATTAGAGTGTTTTCTACAAAACCAGGGTTATTGTTAGATAAACGCGTATAATTTAAATCCGCTTGTTCAATATAGTGAAGCATTGATACTGCATTATCAGTAGATTCAATAACTACAAAATCTTCACTGGATTCGGTACTTTCGACGTGGATGTTCAAATTGTTGATTCGTGTTTTTTCGGAAGATGTTACTTGTGATATCCTGGTTTTTAATATCTTTTCATATACTTCATTGTCGATAAATTGTCCGCATGGTGATAGTGCATGATTTTCAATGTCATCTAAAACAAGTCTGGTTATCCGACCAACTTGGTTAACCCACTCTTTATTCTTATCAGTCATATAAGATAGCTTTTCTGTGAGTGATGTATGTGAATTATCATTTACTAGATCACCCTCTCTATATTGGTCTGAGCGAGAATATACTGATGTATTTTTAATGTGTGTACCGCTGAAAAGTTTTTCAGGAATGGTATTGGAACACTTCATCAAATACTGTTCGTAATCAGTATTGCTTTTATTTTTAGACTTCCATTCTTCAAACGTTATTCCTTTTGAACGAATCAGAATATTTAGCGCGTCTAAAAAAAGAGAGTCTCCGATATTTTTAGCGACGACTTCTTTTTTGAACCAATCTGCATTCCAAAGCTTTATAAGAAAGTAACCAACAGAAAACGGGTGTGACTTACGAGACTTTTGGTATGGGTTACTAAAAGAGAACGC
The DNA here is from genome assembly GCA_018222875.1 of Algicola sp. GTDB lineage: Bacteria > Bacteroidota > Bacteroidia > Flavobacteriales > Flavobacteriaceae > Psychroserpens. The sequence continues at coordinate 1,337 of JAAEZL010000136.1, read as the reverse complement.
TGCGGTTACTTTGTCAGTAAACAGTCTTTTTTGATTATCAGGGAGCAAATCTAAATATGATTCTATTGCCTGGACTACCAAATCTCGTCCGAGCAATAATGGTGATTCGTAGTCTGTTGCACGCCCTTTGTGATATTTGACTTGAAAGAAGCGTGTTCGGCCAGACTGTGCCTTATCTATAACCAAATACTTTCTCTTCATTTTTGCTGCATCAGTAGGCTGAATTGCCAAGCCGCATAACAACCAAAAACATAACACTTGCTCGACAATTGACGGGGTTTTACCAGATAAAACTTCTGGCCTACGGTATGGATAATTTGAACTTTTTCCTTTTAGCGCATTTGTCAGTTCAAAAGCACCATTTTTGTATACGGCATCGTGAAGTTCATGTTCAAATGATGGTTTTATACACTCTGTCCAAACTACCTGACGTGCAGACTGAGAATCACTTTGATGCATTTCTTTAAGCAGATCAGCAATTTGATTTTGTTGATCCCTTGATGACTTAGCTTTTACAGAGCTACTTTCATAATGTCGCCTATGTTTATTAATAACATTTAGCTCTTTCCGAGCTTTACAAAGGGTTAAAAGACTCTGAGCAATAACGGTAT
>JAAEZL010000136.1:0-716 GCA_018222875.1 Algicola sp. | reverse complement strand
TAATTTCAAGTGCCTTTTTTCTAATTCTTTTTGTAGCCATTGATGACTCGTAAACCACAGCCCTAGATGTTTAGAGTCACTGGGCAGGTCTCTAGCTAGCTTGGTATTGTCTAAAACCCTCTTTATTTGCAATCTATCCTTTGCTCTCAAATATGCATTGGCACGTACCTTTGTTAAAGCTGTTTGTATTTTTCTGGCGATTGAACTCTGAGGCTTCTTTTTGTTTTGTTTAATTTCAAAATTGTCGAAGTTATTGAGTATCTCTAGAGATTGTGAAGAAGGCTGTAACTGCGCCCAATCTAGAAATTTAACAATACTTGTTAAATATTTATTTTGGCTTTCAGAGTTTAATTTTTTAAACCAAACTGTTTTTGTCATTTGAAGAAAAGCGTTAAAGTAAACTGTCAAGTATTGAGGGAGAAATTTCGACGAGTAAACCATATCACTATTATGAATGATGTTGTTTTGAGTCTCGGATACGCCTGCTTTATCTACTTTTTTATCATCGAAGGCGTAAGTTTTGGTTTTTACTATTTTCATTCTATACCTTCGATAAGTTTCATCTCTTTGAGCAATCTTACGTATCTTTTTGTAACCTTGGGAACAATCCCTTCTTTTTCTGTATATGTGTGTCCAGCTCTTTTTGCCACAACTATCAAAGCAGCGCTTTCTGAACGCGTTTCATTGCCCGATGGAGCTAGCAACTCATCATAATA
>JAAEZL010000135.1:5813-7230 GCA_018222875.1 Algicola sp. | reverse complement strand
CAATTAATCTATACAACGAAATAAGATTACATTTATCTTTAGACTATAAAACACCGAATATGGTATATTTAAAAACAGCGTAAATCAATTATTAACCTGTAGCCATATTTCAGGACAAGACATATAAGAAAAATGAGAAAATTTATTTTATTAATTACATTACTTCAAATCACTTTTAATAATGCTCAAGTGAGTTTTACAGAGAATATCATTTCGACTAATGTAAATGGTGCTAGGGCAGTTTATTCTGCTGATATAGATGGTGATGGTGATATGGATGTTATTTCTGCTGCACAGGATGCTTACAGAATCTATTGGCATGAAAATTCTGATGGATTAGGAAATTTCACCTCTCAACATACAATTACAGAAATGGTAAATAGTCCCACGTCAATTTACGCTGCAGATCTTGATGATGATGGAGATATCGATTTAGTATCAGCATCATATAATGACGATAAAATTGCATGGTATGAGAATATTGATGGTCTAGGTAATTTTTCTGGACAACAAATTATTTCTTCAAATGCTAATGGAGCATATTCAGTTTATGCAGCTGATTTTGATGGTGATAATGATTTAGACATACTTACATCTTCATCAAATGATAACACAATTGCTTGGTATGAAAATATAGATGGTTTTGGAGATTTCTCATCGCTAAATCTAATTAACAATAACGCTAATGGAGCAGGCGAATCTTATGCTATTGACATTGACAACGATACTGATATAGATGTACTCTTTGTATCGTCTGGAAAAATAGCATGGCATGAAAACATCAATGGATTAGGAACTTTTTCTAGTGAACAAATAATTCTAAACGATTCAACATTCTGGAGAAACATCTATGCCATTGACATAGATGATGATGGAGACATAGATGTATTTTGTTCCTCAGCAACTGGTACTTTAGTTATGTTTAAAAACACCGACGGTTTAGGTGATTTTGGCACGCAAGAAATTTTAATGCAAAACTATAACTTGTATGTTGGTGGTATATCTAGTGCAGATATTGACCAGGATAACGACCAAGATATTATAACTACTTTTGGTACAGGCCTATCTAATTATTACGAATTAGCTTGGTTTGAAAATACCGATGGATTGGCAGGCAATTTTATTTCACATACAATTTCTTCAAACCTTGACAGCCCAAGTAATGTATTCCCCTCTGACTTTAATAACGATAATAAAATAGATATTGTTTCTAACTCCCCTGGAAATGACACTGTAGTTTGGTTTGAAAATTCTGACAATCTTTCAGTTCAGGAATATGATTTTAATAATTTTACTATTTATCCAATTCCAACGAGCAATAGTTTAATAGTCAAATCTTCCGTAACTATTAAAAAACTTACTCTATATAACAATTTAGGAATAACTGTAATTTCAAATTTAGATAAAAATACAATGG
>JAAEZL010000135.1:0-5803 GCA_018222875.1 Algicola sp. | reverse complement strand
ATACAATGGATATTTCCAATTTAAAAGTTGGTATTTATTTTTTAAAAATACATGGGAATGGTGGTGAAATAATTACAAAAAAAGTAATCAAAAAATAATACTATTGCCAACATCGTGTTTAATTCATTGCTAGTGTAAGCCTACTTGCGAAAATCCTACAGATTTTCTCTGGTTAGTTTTCTTTTACTAATTTAGTTACTGCCAACACAACTAATCATATACAACTCGTCGTAGCCAATTTACAAAATAGAATATGAAGAATAAGACTTTAAGCATTATACTACTATTGATAGCAGAATTATCATTTGCTCAAACATTACCTGAGAAAATTAACGAAACTGATTTTACAATAGGAAAATCAATTCAAATAGAATCAACTATATTGAGTGAGATAAGAGAGTTAAACATTTATTTACCATTAAGTTATTCTGTTGATAATTCAAAAAACTATCCTGTAATTTATTTACTTGACGGTTCGAAAGATGAAGACTTTATTCATATTTCAGGAATTGTTCAATTTGGTTCTTTTCCATGGATTAATATGATTCCTGAATCCATTGTTGTCGGATTTGGAAATGTAGATAGAAAAAGAGATTTTACATACCCTTCTAAAAATGAACTTGACCAAAAAGAATTTCCAACCTCAGGAAAATCAGAAAAATTTATAAGTTTTTTAGAAAACGAACTACAACTATTTATTGATTCAAATTACAGAACAACCTCAATTAAAACGTTAATAGGGCAATCGTTAGGTGGACTATTGGCAACTGAAATATTATTTAAAAATCCTGAGCTTTTTGACAACTACATTATTGTGAGTCCAAGTTTATGGTGGAATGATGAAAAACTATTAGATGAGCAACCTGTCTCATATGATTCAAATAAATCGATTTATATAGCTGGTGGAAAAGAGGGAGAAGTAATGGAACGTACTGCCAAAGAATTATATGATAAACTAAAAAAAAATCAAAAACAAAATACTAAATTATTTTATAATTTCTTAGAGGATAAAACACACGGAGATGCATTACACAATGCTGTTTACAATGCCTTCGAGAAAATATTTGAATCGGAAAAAGAATAAAAACGAGCTACAACACCGTGTATAATTCATGCTCACCTCCTGCTTCAATTTAATTTTAATATATTTAACTAACTGAATTGCGTCAACGAAAAAACATTAACGTCTTTTCCCATTACTGAAGCTTACACAAACCCGTTAGACACAATTAGAAAACCGACCAAGTAAGAACCAACAAAAAAAGAAAATGAAAATTACTGTCTGCTCAGTACTATTTTTTGTTATAACAATTGTCAGTTGTAATAGTCCAAAATCTGACAAAGAAACAGAAGAAACGAAAAAGTCAATCGATAATTTTCCATATATAACTTATAACGAAGAGAATTTATTTCCAGGTGACGGTAGTTTATTGAGAGTCGAAGATGGAGTCTCTTTGGAAGATGGACGGGTTGTTGTAGTTGACCAAGAAAATGGACTTCGTATTATCGAAAAGGATGGCTCAAACCGACCTTTTGGAAATTTTAAAGATGCTGGATTCTTTAAAAATTCACCAGAGAAAATTGCAGGACCAAATGGATTAGTTTTAGAGTACAATGGTAATCATTTATTAATGTGTGATGTTTCGGATGGAAAAATTTATAGAACAAATATCGCTTTGGAAAAGACAGAATTAATTTACGAACATAATTACGGTGTGAATGCAATTTATTCTGATAAAACTGGCGCAATATGGTTTACTCAATGTGCAGAAAATACAAATATGGGAGAAATGTTTATGGCTTTAAATTTATCTGTCCCAACTGGAGCTATTTTTAGAATGGCTGACCTTAAAAGTATTCCAACCAAAATTGCTGACAGTTTATATTTTTCAAATGGGATTACAATGGACAAAGACGAGAAAGTTCTCTATGTTTCAGAAACAATGATGGATAGGGTAAAATCTTTCAATGTGGATGTTACGAATGGTAAAGCAGAATATTCTGGCGTTGTTGCCAACGTGGGAACACCTGATAATATTATTATGGATAACAACGGAAATTTAATAGTAGCATCACCTGCAAACAATCAAGTAATAGCTTTCGATTTTAAGCATAATTCTCAACATATAATATTTGATGCTTCTACAAAAGAAAACCAAGAAATAGCAAATGAATGGTTTCGTAGAAGTCATCTAGGATTACCTAGAGCTGAATTAGTCACACCAAATTTATTTAATCCACTTCCGGGACTACTTACTGGAATGTTTTTTTCTAAAGATGGTCAAACTCTCTACATAGCGAATTTAGGAAATGACCTGGTGAAATTGGAATATAAATAACTGTGCCTAACACTGCATAAAATAATTGCTAGTTCTAGTCTGCTTAAGAAAATCCTTGAGGACATACTATCTTTGATTTTTTGCTAACTTAGTGCTAAACTACACTAGGAAATCATACACGAGGCCATTGTACACAGTATAATACATCATATTCTGAACATCTAAAAACGTACTGAAAATGGGACTTACTTGGAATGCTCCACTCTGAAAAAGTTTACGGAAAGTTTAGTGTAGAATTCACACAAGAGCAAAAAATTACTACGCGAGATAATTTCGTTGCACATGCTACTTTTAATCTACGAAACAAAAAAAACACTATTAAAATCAGAAAATCAGACTCTTAAAAATCATTATTTAGATTTATTATAAATAATTTGGTAATATCAAAAGACACATATATTTTTGCCAAAAATTATTATTTATATTAAGTCTAAATAAAAACAAATGAAAAACTTTCTACCAGCCTTAACGATCTTACTGCTAACAAATTTAGCTTTAGCACAAAATGCAACAGTTACCGGAACTGTAAAAGACAATAATCAAACACCGCTTTTTGGAGTTAATGTCTCAATAAAAAATACAATTAAGGGTTCACAAACTGACGAGATTGGAAACTTTGAAATCTCAAGTTTAGAAAATGGAGATTATACACTCTTAATTTCCTACTTAGGTTTTAAAACCAGAGAAATTCCTTTTTCGGTATCAAATAATAAAAACATATCATTAAAGACGATTACACTTTACGAAGGAAACGAAATCTTGAGCGAAGTTGTAATTAATGGAGAACGTCGGAATAAGTTTTCAAGAAAGAAAACTGCTTATGTTGCAAAACTACCATTAAAAGACATTGAAAACACTCAAGTGTATAGTACAGTTACCAATGAGCTGTTAAAATCACAAATTGTTACAAATTTTGACGATGCGTTAAAAAATGCAACAGGTGTTGAACAACTTTGGACTTCAACTGGTCGAGGTGGCGATGGTGCTGGATATTTTTCGCTTCGTGGGTTTTCCCTACAACCACAATTGGTAAATGGACTTCCAGGTCTGACAAATGGAACAATAAATCCTGCTAACATTGAACGTATTGAAGTACTAAAAGGTCCTTCTGCAACTTTGTTCGGAAATGCAGTAAGTTCTTATGGTGGACTTATAAATGTTGTTACCAAAAAACCGTATGTGGGAACTGGTGGCGAATTGTCTTTCACTTCTGGAACTTATGGGCTTAATCAAATCGTAGGAGATTTCAATACTGCTTTGAGTAAAGAAGATAACTTATATTTCAGACTAAATACAGCTTACACAACAGAACAAAGTTTCCAAGATGCTGGTTTTAGAAAGTCATTTTTTGTAGCACCATCATTATCTTATAAAGTAAACAACAGACTTTCTTTCTCTTTTTACGGAGAAATTACCCAAGCAGAACAAACCAACCCAACCTTCTTATTTCTTAACAGAAGTGCTCCAACATCTGCTTCAAATCTTGATGAGTTAAACTATAACAACAAACTATCATTTACTAGCAACGATTTAACTTTAGAAAACCCAACCCAGAATTACAGAATTGAAATGGATTATAAATTGTCAGACATTTGGCAATCGCAAACCTTACTTTCCAAAAGTTCCACAACAACAAAAGGATATTATTCTTACTTGTTTGATTACGGAGTTTTAGAAGGTAATACGTATTCTCGTTTTATCAACAAACAGAATGCAAATACGCAAACTACTGATATACAACAAAATTTTATCGGAGATTTCAAAGTTGCTTCATTACGAAATAGAATGGTTATAGGTGTAGATTATTTTAATGAAACGCAAACAAACAACAGTACGGGATATGTTTTCTACGGAAATATAACGCCAGATGGTGGTTCAAATGGAGATGATCCATTTACTCCAGATGTAGAAGAAGATTTATATCCGCTTTCAACTTCTGGCGTTGATACAGCCTTGGCATCACAAGACGTTAGTAACGTAAAGTCGAAATACCACATTTATAGTTTGTATGTTTCTGATGTTATCAATTTTACGGATAACCTTTCTGCAATGTTAGGTTTGCGATTAGACCATTTTGATAATGAAGGGGATTTAGCAAATCTTGATGATGATTATGACCAAACTACCTTATCACCAAAATTCGGCGTCGTTTATCAACCCATAAAAGACAAACTATCCGTTTTTGGAAACTATCAAAATGGATTTACCAATGTAGCTCCTCAATTGGTGGGTAATCCTGATGAAGGTCCACAAACTTTACAAACTTTTGACCCAGAGCAAGCGAACCAACTGGAATTTGGTATCAAAACAAATCTTTTTAGTAATCGCTTAAATGCCACAATTAGTTACTATGATATTAATGTGAAAGACCGCGTAATTACTGACCCTTCATCGCCTTTCAACAAAATACAAGGTGGTGAAGTGGTAAGCAAAGGTTTTGAAATTGAAATTAACGCCAATCCAATTAAAGGTTTAAATATTAGAGCTGGTTATAGCAACAATGATAGTGAAACTACGGAATCTGACAATACTGAAATTCTGAACAGAAGACCGCTTGAGGCTGGGCCAGAAACACTTTACAATTTCTGGGCAAACTATGAGTTTCAAGGTGGAACTTTAGACGGTTTTGGAATTGGATTAGGGTTTAACGGAGCAAGTGAACGATTTGCAATAAACTATGAATCTACTGGCGAATTTATTCTGCCTAGTTATACGATTGCAAACGCTTCCGTTTTTTACCAAGCAGATATATACAGAATTGGCTTAAAGCTGAACAATGCTTTTAACAAGGAATATTACAAAGGCTGGACTACTATAAATCCGCAAACGCCAAGAGCATTATTAGCAAATATTTCATATCAATTTTAATTAGTGAAGTAAGAAAGAGCGAGTTCATAAATAGGACTTGCTCTTATTAAATTCTTAGAGATGAGCTTTAAAAGATTCATATTTCAATTACACAAATACTTAGGTTTAACAACAGGTTTAGTTGTCTTTATAGTGTCTATAACCGGTTGTTGTTGGGCATTTAGAGACGAGATTGAAAGCCTGTATGATGACTATAAAAAAGTTACACCACAAGACCAATCTATTTTAACACCAACAAAAGCAAAGGAATTAGCTAAAGAAGTCTTTCCTAACAACACCGTTCACGGAACACTATTTAAAAAAGAAGACGATGCTATTGAAGTGATTTTCTACGATGCTGAACCAGAGTTTTATCAGAGTGTTTTCTTAAATCCCTATTCAGGTGAAGTGATTCAGGTAGATAATCACTTGTCAGGATTTTTTGCTTTTATTCTAAAAGGCCATATGCGCCTTTGGTTACCCAAAACAATTGGAGAACAGGTTGTTGGTGTTTCCATTTTAATTTTTATTGTAATCATCATCTCAGGTTTTATTATTTGGTTACCCAAAAAGCGTAAAAACTTAAAACAACGTTTAAAATTTGATTGGAAAAAAAC
>JAAEZL010000134.1 GCA_018222875.1 Algicola sp. | reverse complement strand
CAAAAAAATCAGTGTTTAAGTCCGCTCAATTTGATTTGCCTAAACGTTTGTGGCAAAAGTTAGTTTTAGCTTCTGAAATGACAAACGAAACACGATGGGCAGATTTGAATAAATCACAATTAGAACAATTAGCAGCACAACTCACAAAAGCTGTGTTTAAGGTCACTGGAAAAAGTACGTTTAAAGACGAATTTGTAACAGCTGGAGGCATTGAACTTAAAGAAGTGAATTTTAAAACCTTCGAGAGCAAGCTTTACAACAACTTATATTTTGCAGGAGAAATTTTAAATATTGATGCCATTACAGGTGGATTTAATTTTCAGAATGCCTGGTCTGGAGCTTATATTGCTGCTAAAGCTATGTCGTGAGAGTTTCCCCTCTAATAAGAGGGGATTAAGGGGTGTGTTATTTTAAATCTATAAGTAGTTATCAATGAAAATATATTATAACCCGAAATTAAAGGAATTAGCAAGACAGCTTCGTAATAATTCTACTAAATCTGAAATTAAATTATGGACGTATTTAAGACGAAATCAAATGTATGATTACGACTTCCACAGGCAAAAACCAATAGATGAATATATTGTGGATTTCTTTTGTAACGCATTAAAACTTGCGATTGAATGTGACGGTTATTCACATGAAATATTAGAAGTTTATGAAAAAGATGTAAAGAAAACAAAACGATTAAATGAGTTAGGAGTTCATGTTTTAAGGTTTTCAGATCATCAAATTATGAATGATATTGATAATGTATTTAGAGCAATTGAAGATTATATTTTTAAATTTGAAGAAAATAATTTAACACCTCCCTCAACCCCTCCTTGTTAGGAGGGAAGTTTAATCATGAATACTTACATCGCACTTTTAAGAGGAATAAACGTTGGTGGTCACAAAAAAGTACCAATGGCTGAATTGCGAGAATTACTTACAAAGTCTGGATTTGAAAATGTTCGGACATATATTCAAAGTGGAAATATTATTTTACAATCTTCACTTTCTGATAAAATAGCAATTGAGAGTAAAATACAAAAAGCGATTAATACTCATTTCGGATTTGAAGTTCCGGTAATCGCTAAAACAAGAAAAGAACTAAAATTTATATTTGATACTTGTCCGTTTTCAGATGAAAAAAAAGAAAACAGCTATTTCATTATGTTGAGCGATAGTCCCAAAAGTGATGTATTGAATGAAGTTTCTGATATCACTTTCAAAAATGAGGAGTTTGTCATCATTAAAGACTGCCTTTATTTTTATTCTTCAGCTGGTTATGGTAAATCTAAATTTAATATGAATTCCTTTGAGAAAAAGCTAGACGTCAAAGCCACAGCCAGAAATTATAAAACTATGGTAAAGTTAATTGCTATGTCTTCGAAAAAAGAAAAAGACCATTAGATATTGCTTATTTTTGTAAAGCATAAATTAATAATTATAAAAAGTCTGTTTTAAACAGTCTTTATCGTCTGATTAAATTGCTATGACAGAAAACGATTTTATTCCAAAACCGTACTCAAAAATTTTAGAAAAAGGAAGTGTGACCTGGTCATCACCAAGTAACATTGCATTGGTTAAATATTGGGGAAAAAAGGAACATCAAATTCCTGAAAATCCATCTATCAGTTTTACCCTGGATCATTGTAAAACAATAACCACAGTTAATTATTCAAAAAAGGAGGGTTCTAATTCATTCTCTTTTGATGTGTTTTTAGATGGCGAAAAAAAAGAAGATTTTAAACCTAAGATTGAAACCTTTTTTAAGCGCATTGAAACCTATGTTCCATTTCTGAAAGACTATCATTTCAAAATAGAAACCTCTAATACGTTTCCTCATAGCTCAGGAATTGCGTCTTCAGCTTCAGGAATGAGTGCTTTAGCATTGTGTTTAGTTAGTATCGAAATCGAATTAAGAAATGTCACCTTGAGCGCAGTCGAAAGGTCTTATTATAACAAAAAAGCCTCATTTTTAGCACGACTGGGTTCAGGAAGTGCTTGCAGAAGTGTTGAAGGCGATTTGATTGTTTGGGGAACGCATAATGATATTGAAGGAAGTTCAGACGTATTTGGCGTAAAGTATCCTTATGAAGTGCATCAGAATTTTAAAAATTATCAAGACACCATTTTATTAGTCGATAAAGGCGAAAAACAAGTGAGTAGTACAATCGGACATAATTTAATGCACGATCATCCTTTTGCAGAACGTCGCTTTAAACAAGCACATGAAAACATGTCGAAGCTTATCGGTGTGTTCAAAAATGGTGATGTGGATGCATTCATAAAAATTGTTGAAAGCGAAGCCTTAACGCTTCATGCAATGATGATGACCAGTATGCCATATTTCATTTTAATGAAACCAAACACCCTGGAAATCATCAATAATATCTGGGAATTTCGAAAAAAGACCCATTCAAAAGTGTGTTTTACTTTAGACGCAGGAGCCAATGTTCATGTATTATATCCAGAACATGAAAAAGAGGCTGTAGTCGAATTTATCAAAACTAAATTAGCTACCCATTGTCAAAACGGTCATTATATTTGCGACCAAATCGGTTTTGGTGCAATCCAATTATGAATTTATTGCGTATATTTGTATAACAGTTGCTGTTTACTAAACACTTAGGACTGATTACTATTTTATGAAAGGACCACTTTTTTATTCGAAAATCTTACTCTTTGGTGAGTATGGAATCATCAAAGATTCAAAAGGTTTATCAATTCCTTATAACTTTTATAATGGTGCGCTAAAGACGGAAGAAAATCCAACTTCAGAGGCTATTAAATCTAATGAAAGTTTAAAGCGATTTGTAGCTTATCTAAAAACTATTGATGCTGATTTGGTAACGTTCGATATTGAAACTTTATCGAAAGATGTTGAAGCAGGAATGTATTTTGATTCGTCAATTCCTCAAGGTTATGGTGTAGGAAGTAGTGGTGCTTTAGTAGCTGCTATATATGATAAATATGCCAATGATAAAATCACAGTCTTAGAAAACTTAACGAGAGAAAAGTTATTAAAACTAAAAACTATTTTTTCTGAAATGGAATCATTTTTCCATGGTAAGTCTTCTGGATTAGATCCATTAAATAGTTATTTAAGTATTCCAATTTTAATTAATTCAAAAGATAATATTGAAGCCACAGGAATTCCGGCTCAACAAACCGAAGGAAAAGGCGCTGTGTTTTTATTAGATTCAGGAATTATTGGTGAAACGGCTCCTATGGTTCGTATTTTCATGGAGAATATGAAACAAGAAGGGTTCAGAAGCATGCTTAAAGATCAGTTTATCAAACATACAGATGCCTGCGTTGATGATTTCTTAAAAGGTGACGTAAAATCACTTTTCAAAAATACTAAACAGTTATCTAAAGTGGTATTGAATCATTTTAAACCTATGATTCCACAACAGTTTCACGAACTTTGGAAAAAAGGAATTGAAACTAATGAATATTACTTAAAGTTATGCGGTTCAGGAGGTGGAGGCTACATTTTAGGATTTACTGAAGATATCAATGCTGCTAAGCAATCACTTAAAGACTACAAATTAGAAGTGGTCTATAATTTCTAGTATCCATATACTTGTCACCTCGAGCGCAGTCGAGTGGTCTTTAACTCTCAGTATGCTTTCAAGAAAACAAAAACATATATTGCTCAAGTTTTTCAGTATGTTTTCTGTTGTACGAGGTTATAACATTCTCATTATTGTTATTGCACAATATTTAGCTTCAATTTATATTCTTGCTCACGACAAGCCGTTAAAAACGGTTTTACTGGATTTAAATTTACTCATGTTGGTGTTAGCTTCGGCTGCTACTATTGCAGGAGGTTATATTATTAATAATTTCTACGATTCAGAAAAAGATTTAATTAATCGTCCTAATAAATCCAAATTAGACCGTTTAGTGAGTCAGAACACAAAACTCTCATTCTATTTTGTTCTCAATTTTTCAGCAGTCATCATGGCAAGTTATGTCTCGTTTAATGCTGTTATTTTTTTCTCGGTGTATATTTTTGGTATATGGTTTTACTCACATAAGCTGAAGAAACTTCCATTTATTGGAAATCTCACGTCAGCCATATTAACCATCACACCGTTTTTTGCTATTTTTCTGTATTACAAAAACTTTGAATCTGTCATTTTTGTCCATGCTATATTCTTGTTTTTAATGATTTCTATGCGAGAACTGACTAAAGATTTAGAGAATATGAAAGGTGATCTTTTGCTGGGTTATAATACAATTCCTGTGGCTTATGGTGAAAAAGCTTCAAAATTAATGCTAACGGTTTTGATTGTACTTACAAGCATTCCTGTATATCTCCTTTTAAATCAATATGATGTCGGACATATGTACGTCTTCTTTTACCTTTCAATGGTTTTACTGCTCATTTTTCTGTTATTACTCTGGAAATCAAATACAAAAACCCATTATTTGATATTACATAATATTCTGAAATTCATCATTTTAGCAGGCGTGTTTTCCATTGTGCTTATCAATGTGAATGTGGTTTTAAATCGAATTTAATACCAAATAATAGAAATTAATCTACTGCATAATATTTCGATTCGTAAAGACTAATGTACTACCTTTGCGAAAAATTAGTCATCATGAGCAGACATCAAGGCGCAAGCGGAAAAGGGAAACCTTCAGGAAGAGGACCAAGCAAACCTACCAACAAAAAATCAGGTAGAGGACGCGATAATGCAAAAAGCAAAAGTTTCGCCAGAGGCAACGCACCTGTCAAGAAAAAGCAAACGCCATCTAAGCCATCTAAGCCATCAAATCCAGATGAGATGCGTTTAAATAAATACATTTCAAACTCTGGAATCTGTTCCAGACGTGATGCAGATATGCATATTTCAGTGGGAAGTGTGACCGTTAATGGAAAAGTTGTTACCGAAATGGGCTACAAAGTGAAGTTAGATGACGAAGTGAGATTTGATGGCGCTCGTATCAATCCGGAAAAGAAAACTTATGTCTTATTAAACAAGCCGAAGGGTTTTGCAACGACTACAAGTGAAAGTAAAGGTAAAACTGTGATGGATTTAGTAGCAAATGCTACGTCTGCTCGAATAAAACCCATAGGTCGTTTAGGTCGAAATTCTACAGGATTGTTATTGTTTACTAATGATGATACGATTGTGAAAAAGTTTACAAATTCTAAAAATGGAGTTGAGCGATTATTCGAAATTGAACTGGATAAGAATTTAAAGTTTGAAGATTTAAAGAAAATTGAGGAAGGTATAAAAGTTGAAGGAAAACTGGTTGCTGTTGAAGAGATCAGTTACATTCAAGATGCTCCTAAATCGAAGATCGGACTCAAAATTAAAAACACAGGGAATACCATTTTGCATACTATTTTTGATCATTTAAAATATGATATTGTTCGTGTTGACTGCGTGGCGATTGCGCATCTTACCAAAAAAGATTTACCTCGTGGTCACTGGAAACACCTTACAGAACAGGAACTTAATACGTTAAAGATGTTGTAACTTTTTAGTACTCCACCTTAAACGTATAACTTACAATCAAATCGTCTCCAATTATAAAGTGTGTATCAAAATAACCTGTTTTATTGAATACATATTCTAAGGTTAGAGACAGACCTTCCATTACAACAGATGTAGGTTTGACAGTTATAGTATCAAAACCATTGTCGATAATAAATGATATGTCGTTTTTATCAATTGGCTCTACTAATTCATATTTAAAAATTAACGTTTCATTCTTCTTAATTGTATTATTTAAGGCCGTAGGCGTATGATGTGCAGTCAAATGTTTATAGGCTTTTCCGTATAGGATTGGGTTCTCTAAAAACGATTGAAACGAAGGAACCTCTCCTTTCAGAAGCATCCATTCAGATTCAATAGGATAATGCGTCATTGCAAAAAAATCCGGATTTGTAAGAAAGAGTCCGTTGTTGTAATTAAACTTGAATCCGTAGTTAAAAGGATGCACAATACCACTTGCCCAAGTGGCATCGCATAAATACCATTTGTCATGGAGTTTTACAGCATTCCACGAATGATTGGCAGCATTATAATTATCGATAGTAGTCGTACTCGTACGTCCAAAACCATTTACCATCACGCAATTGATTCCTGCTAATTTTGATAATTCACTAACAATATAAGAGTAGCCAGAACAAATAGTTTTTTTACGTTTTCTTAGTTTGCTGAATAACTTTTTTTTAAAACTCTCATTCCATTCGTCTAGTTTCAAACTGTCATTTTCAAACTTTTCTCTTTTTTTCTTATTCTTTAAATACAGTCTGTAATCATTAGCGACATTGGTACAAACCCACATATAAATGGCTCTGAATTTTTCTACTTCAGTATCTAAATCTGATGTTAAATGATGTGCTAATTCAGGCAGGTTTTTGAGTCCTGCATTTTTATGAGTTAATGCAATACTGTCAGCTTTTTTGAAATCGATAGCATCAAAATCCGACCGTTGTGCTTGAACCTGAATGGTCATTAAAACACCTAATAAAAGTCCGAATGTTTTCATGGAAACAGACTTTTAAAAGTTAAAATGAACGTTTAGACTTATAAGGTTTATCCACTGCAGGAGCACCAACAATATCTATAGCTTCTGATACCATTTTTAAATTTAAAAAATTAGTGTCTTCCTTAATTTTGATTCTTCGTGTTTCATAACCTAAATAGCTAAACACTAAAACATCTCCAGGTTGTAATGCTTTTGGAAAAATAAATGTACCAACAGTATCTGTAATAGCTCCTACATTGCTTCCTTCAAGAGCAATATTTACACCAGTTAATGGTCCAATATCGTCACTAACCATACCCTTTACATTAATTTCAGTATTGGTTGTTGTTTGTGCATACACCGAATTAAATGTCGCAGTGGCAATCAAAAAGAGTCCTATCAATAAATGTTGTAGTATTCTGTAGGTTGTTAAATCTGCGTTGTTTTGTGCAAGTGTTACTTGTGTTTTCATGATTTTTATGATTTTGTTTCTATCAAATCTAAATAATGTATAATTTGATATCAATGAACTTTTAGTTATGTCAGTGTTTCACTGAGTGAAACTTACGTTTCAATGAGTCTAAGATACATTGAAATTGCTTTAAATACAGATTTTTAACTTTTTTTCAAAAAAAACATAAAAATGTATTGAGTATTAAAAAATAAATTACATTTGCGGTGCATTTTAGCTGAACAAATTGAAACGTGTTTTTATGTTCGGGCTTTTGAAAATTAGGAAGTCATATTCAAAAGCTGCTTATAGATTA